>CALICM010000033.1 GCA_938049225.1 uncultured Paracoccaceae bacterium | reverse complement strand
CGGGCAAGGCCATCATCGCCACAGCCCGAAAACTGCTGTCGATTATCTACGACACGCTGAAAAACAGCTGGATCTTCGAAGACTTCCCGAACTTCAAAATCAAAGAAAATCAACGTCCTGATGGACAACCATCATAGGAGTGTCGACCAATGACCAGCACTCAAGAGAAGATCATCGAACCGAAACCGGACCCGCTGGGGTTGGCCAGGCAACCCGGCATCGTTTCACAGGCGTGCAATATGATGGGCTGCACTATGATCGCCTTTGGCGGCGACGCACCGCTGCACGCTGGACGGTTGTGCGAAAAGCTTGATGTGGACCGTGCGCTGGTGCCGCCGGCAATAACGTGCAAAGTCTTTAGCACAGGCGAACGCGCTGCTGGCCCTGTTGCGGTGGTCGAAGACGAAAACAAAATCATCATGCCAGCAAGCCGCGATGCAATCCGCCAGCCTTATGGTTGCATTGATGTAATAGCCACGCAATCCAGGCTTTGCGAACAGTCGCTGGATATGTTCCGAAGAGGCTGGAATTCACACCATGAATGTCGCATATGTTCGGCGGCACAGCGGCCCAAAAGGACATATAATGAAGATCTGTTTCGTCGCGCTCGAGATCCTCGGCCCCTTCAGCGGAGGGGGGATCGCGACAGCGCTGGCAGGGCAGGCTGAGCATCACGCGCAAAACCACGACGTGACGGTGCTGTATGTCCACCCAAATCTAACGGCCGAGGATGCAAAACAATGGGTTGATTACTATGCCCAGCGCAACATCCGCTTTGTGCGTGCCGATTTTCAGACCTTCTATCCGCAAGACACGATCCCTAAGCGCTCGTTCGCGGTAAAGCAGTATCTTGAAAACTGGAGCGAGACATTCGATACGATATTTTTCCATGATTACTTGGGCTTGGGATATTACACCGCGCTCAGCCGCCGTCTGGGTCTGGGCTTTGAAAACACCCATCTGGGCACGGTGATCCATGGCCCCTCGGCTTGGGCGCGCACGCTGAACATGGTCAACGAAGATGCGGTGAACATCGCGCTTTACGAGATGGAGCGTAAACAAGCCGAGTATTCGGATTTTGTTATCGCCCCCAGCCAGCACATCCTGGATTGGTGCACCGAACAGGGCTGGGCGCTGCCCGCCGACACCCGACCCATCAGCAACCTGCTGCCCGAACGCGTCAATCTGCACACCGGTCTGGCCCAGGGCGACAGGGCCACCGGGATCGACGAAGTGGTCTTCTTCGGGCGGCTCGAGATCCGCAAGGGCTTTTTCACCTTTCTTGACGCGATCAACTACCTACACAAACACAAGCTGACCCTGCCCCGAAAAATCAGCTTTCTGGGGGCGTTTTGCACCAATTCCGACCGCAACTCGGCTAGCACGGTTTTGGAGTACGCCCAAAGCTGGGATTGCGAGATCCAATTTCTGAACAATTTCGACCACGAGCATGCGATCGAATACCTGGTGCGAAACCGGCCGCTGACGGTGGTGCCATCGGCCGATGAGTCCTTTGGTTTGACCGCTTATGAATGCTTGAAGTTCGGCGTCCCGGTGGTGTTTTCGGATCGCGGCGCGCTGTCGACCCTGGTGGCCGAGGCCGAGCGGGATCAGATCCTGGTGCCGCCCCGCGCCAACGATCTGGGCAAAAGAATTGCTCAAGTGTTGGACGATGGCATCGTCATCGGGGCGGTGGACCCGGTGCACCAAGCTGCGGGTGACACGTGGAATATATTGCTCGACGAACTGGCCAGCACACCCCCCGCCCCCGCGCAACCCTGGGCCGCGACAGTCTCTATCGATGCGCTGACACAGCAGTCTCTGGGTAAGCCGTCTGACGAAACCACTCCGACCATAGACCCCGATCCTTTGGTTTCGGTGATCCTGGTCCACCACAATAGGCCCGAAACGCTTGAGGTCGCGCTGCACAGCCTGTTGGAACAAACATACACGAACTTTGAAATTGTCGTGGTCGATGACGGAAGCCGCGCGGCCGAGTATCGTGCGGTGGAAACCCTGGTCCAAACCCTGCCCGACCCCCGCATCACCTTGATACAGCAGGAAAATCGCTATCTGGGCGCTGCACGCAATTTAGGTGCGCGCCATGCCAAGGGCGACTACTTCCTATTCATGGATGACGACAACTATGCATTGCCGAATGAGCTTGAGGTCCTGATCAAAGTCGCGGTCACCAGCGGGGCCGACGTGCTGAACACCGTCTCGCGCCTGTTCCGATCGGTCGGGGCCGAGCGTGTGCCCTATGATCTGTACCTGCCCATCGGCCCGTCGTTGCCGCTGGCGCTGTTTGGAAACACGTTTGGCGACGCCAATTCGCTGGTCCGCCGCGGCCTGTTCGAGGAGGTCGGCGGCTTCACCGAGGAATATGCCCTGGGCTGCGAGGATTACGAGTTCTTCAACCGTGCATTCGTGTCGGGCGCCCGTATGCAATTCGTGCCCGAGCTGCTGTTCGACTACCGCGCCGAAGACGATAGCATGATGAAAGAGTTAAACTCAGGCAAATACATCATCAACCAAAGCCGCGGCGTGGCGCCCTTGTTCGACAGCCACCGAAAAATCGACCTGGCGCAAATGCGCGGTGTGATGCGCGTGGGGTTCTATACGGCTGTCGACCGCGAGTATTCCTATTGGATCGACCAGTCGGTGCAGCGGCGGCAGTTCTCGGAACTCGAGGATCAGTTGACCGAATTGCGCTACCGCCCCAACAGCCAAACCGCCTGTGTGCTGGTGGTCAAACTATTGGCCGCCTACGGCCGTATCCGCGAGGCGATCGCCTTCATGGAGCGCAATGACATCACCCCCGATGACAAGTTGCTGCGCCAAATGCAGAGCATGCTGGCGCGGCATGACCGGCGGGGTCAAAACGTTGGCGGACAGCGCAACGCCGTTATCAACGGTAGTTTCGAATTTTGGGGCCTGGGGATGCGACACGAAGGGATCGACCCTTATCAACTGGTCGCGAACGAGTGGATCATTCCCTCGTCCAAACGGCGGGGGGCGATGGTTGTCTCGCAAGAACAAGACAACGCGTTGTTCGGGATTTCCCGCACGCGAACCAACAAGTTCCTGCGGATCCACACCGCCCGTCCCGACCCCGAAGGATATTGTTTTTTAACTCAGCGGGTCATGGATGTCGGCAATTTAATCGAGAACGAGGTTAACCTGACAGTTCTCGCCCGCAGTTCCTATCCTGGGCCGTTGAATGTGTTCTTGCGTGTCACGTACGAACACGGGACCGAGAATTACAAAGATGTCTGGCCCGAGAAACAATCCTGGCTCAATGAACAATGGCAACTGGCCGATATGCGCTTCGACCTGACACCCTTTACACTGGATGCGACCAGCGACACCTCGTTCGTCAGTTTGTTTGTGAAACTGCAAACCGAACATCCGATGAAAATGGATCTGGCGGATGTGGTTATGGTGCCGCACGGTAAGCGCACCCATTTGGAGCCTTACATTCGCGAGAACGAGCGGCTGCGCGCAGAAAACCGACTGTTTTCCAGCGGGCGCGACGCACGCTTCCAGCCCATGGGCAACAAGAACCTGCGCGTTGACCTGGCACCCGAGCACAGCGGCCAAGTGTCCGCACTGACCAAAGTGGTGATACGGGGTCCGGTGGTGCTGGCCCTGTCGGATGGCAACTTCATGGAATTGACCTGTCACGAGATGACCTGGCGCCAGGACCCGGAAAAGCCCGATGGCCAGGGATATTTGCACGCCTTGGTGGACCGCGAGGTGGGACAGATTGGCACGGCGGTGGAGGATTTCATGATCGTGCAGAACTATCTTCCGGACTAAGGTACCGGGGACAAACAGGCGTGATTTGACCGTCGCTTGGATTTGAATACAATAGTATACGATCACACATCGCGATAGGGGGCAGTGGGTGTGAGATACCGCACGCAGCTGATAACCCTGGTCATCTCGGCCCTTGGCGTGGTCGCATTCGCCGCCGCCGCCCTGCCGCTGCCTTTCCTCTTGGGGCCGATGACCGCCTGTCTGTTGGCCGCGCTGGCGGGGGCGCCGCTGCAAGGCTTGGGGTGGTTCCAAGTCTTGATGCGAACCATCTTGGGCGTCACCGTCGGCGCTTCGTTCACGCCCGAGGTGGTCGCCCGCTTGCCCGATATGGCGTTGTCCGTCGCGCTGGTGCCGTTGTTTATCCTGCTGATCGGTGTCATTGGCGTGCCGTTTTTCACCCGCATCTGCAAATACGACCCTGTCACCGCTTACTATGCAGCCATGCCCGGCGGCCTGCAGGACATGTTGGTCTTTGGCGAGGAGGCAGGCGGCAAAGTGCGCACCATGTCACTGATCCACGCAACCCGCGTGCTGGTCATCGTGGTTCTGGTCCCGGTTCTGATGACCGTGGTTTGGGGGTATGATCTGAACCGCCCGCCAGGTGCCCCGGCCAGCGCGCTGCCCTGGTCCGAGATGTTGCTCATGGCCATCGCGGGTTTGGGCGGTTGGCTGATCGCGGCGCGGATCAAGCTGTTTGGTGCGTCGATCCTGGGGCCTATGATTGTCGCGGGCGCGATGTCCCTGACTGGCTTGATCGAACACCGCCCCCCGGCCGAGGCGATCCTGGCGGCACAGTTTTTCATCGGCCTGGGCGTCGGCGCCAAATACGTCGGCATCACTGGGCGCGAGTTGCGTTTCGATGTGACTGCGGGCATCGGGTATTGTCTGATCCTGGCCATTCTCGCACTGATCTTCGCCGAGGCCGTGGCCCTGTCCGGCTTGGCGCCGCAGCTTGATGCCTTCCTG
The DNA here is from genome assembly GCA_938049225.1 of uncultured Paracoccaceae bacterium. Classification (GTDB taxonomy): domain Bacteria; phylum Pseudomonadota; class Alphaproteobacteria; order Rhodobacterales; family Rhodobacteraceae; genus Halovulum. Next base: position 102,662 of record CALICM010000033.1, on the reverse strand, counting down.
GCCTTTGCCCCAGGCGGACAAAGCGAAATGGCGATTATCGCGATCATCGCCGGGGCCGACTTGGCCTTTGTTGTCACCCATCATTTGCTGCGTATGATCCTGGTGATCAGCTTCGCGCCGCTGGTCCGGCGCTGGCTTGCCAAAGGTAAAACATGACCCGCCAGCGCCTTCTGATCCGCAATGCCCAGGTCGTCGCCACGATGGATGACGCGGGGACAGAATTGGCCGATGCCAGCATCCTGATCGAAGGGGGCGTGATCAAAGCGATTAACCCCACTGATCCAGGCGCCACGCAAACCCTCGACGCGACCGGCTGCGTCGTGACGCCCGGTTTGGTAAACACACACCACCATATGTTCCAATCCCTGACGCGCGTGGTGCCCGGTGGGCAGGATGCACTGCTGTTTGGCTGGCTAAAGACGCTTTACCCGATCTGGGCGCGAATGACGCCCGCGGGTATCCGCGCCGCGACGCAGCTTGCGTTGACCGAGCTGGCGCTCAGCGGATGCAGCCAAACTTCGGATCATCTCTATCTGTTCCCAAACGGTGCCCGGCTGGATGACAGTATCGAAGCCGCCGCCGATATCGGCCTGCGCTTTCATCCGACGCGCGGTTCGATGAGTATAGGGGAAAGCGATGGGGGTTTGCCCCCGGATGCGCTGGTTGAGGCGGAACCCGCAATCCTGCGCGACTGCGAACGTTTGATCGATGCTTTTCACGACACCAACCCCGGCGCGATGCTGCGCATCGGCCTGGCGCCCTGCTCGCCGTTTTCGGTCAGCCAGGGTCTGATGCGCGATACGGCCGTGCTGGCGCGGGACAAAGGTGTGCGGTTGCACACCCATCTGGCCGAAAACACCGAGGATATCGTCTATAGCGAGGCGCAGTTTGGCTGCCGCCCGGGCGCTTACGCCGAGAGCTTGGGTTGGGTCGGCGCGGACGTCTGGCACGCCCATTGCGTCAAGCTTGAGACAGCCGAGATCGATCTATTTGCCGCCACCAGCACGGGTATTGCCCACTGCCCCTGTTCGAACTGCCGTCTAGGGTCGGGTATCGCGCCGATCACGCAAATGATCCAGGCGGGGGTGCCCGTTGGTCTGGGTGTTGATGGCTCGGCCTCGAACGACAGCGGGCATCTGCTGGCCGAAGCGCGCCAGGCGCTGCTTTTGCAGCGTGTCGCGCAAGGCGCCGATGCCATCACCGCGCGTCAGGTTTTGCGTCTGGCCACCCGGGGCGGCGCCCAAGTCCTGGGGCGCGACGACTGCGGCACGATTGCGCCTGGTTTCCGCGCGGACCTGGCGATTTGGGACATGCAAAGCCTGCAGACGGCAGGTGCCTGGGACCCGGTCGCGGCGCTGGTTCTGTGCGGCCCCCTGCCCGTGCGCGACCTGCTGGTCGAGGGGCGTTTGGTCGTTCAAGACGGCCAAATGACCCAAGTCGACGCCGCCCAGATCGCGCGAACCGCCCGTAACTGTGCCCAACGTTTGGCCGGATGACCCGTTGCACGGCCGCTCTGGCCCGCCGCAATCGGACCTGTTAAACCCCACGGACCATACGGCCGCGCTTTCCAAGGTACAGGACCTATATGACCACCACTGCCCCACTTCTTGTCATCTCGGACGACATCGCCGCTGAATTTGCGCATCCCTCGCTGACTGTTATGCGGTTTGGTGCGTGGCGGGACAGAATTGGGGCTTTTGGCGACCGTCCAGTGATCCAAGATATGATCGTGCTGGGCCTATGCCTCAGTCCAGAGGCCGAGGCGGCATTCCTGGCGGATGCAGCCCTCGCGGACCTGGCGCAAGCCGCGCAGCTTCCCCGCAAAACTCTTTCCGTGGATGCCAGCCGCGAAGCTCTGCTGGCCGCCGCGCTGGACTTTCTGGCAGACCGTGATGTGGCCACGCGGCAGCAAGGCGCGGCGGACCGTGCTGCCCTAGCTGAGTTACGCCGCAGCCACATGCAGATGCAAACGGATCATGCCGAGTTGGAAAGCTGGGTCTGGGACGCCATGGCGCCCAAATTTACTCGGGTCCGCGAATGGCCTGCCACGGCACGCACGCTGGACCTGCCTGGGCCGGATACCCCGCTGATCCAGCCGCTGCCCGTACCAGCGCGCGGCTTTATCGCTGTGGATGTCCATCTAGCGACCTCGGCACCTTGCGCGGGCGCCATCCACTTCCTGCTGGCGCGGCCAAGCGGACCAGACTTCGAAGGCACGGCCGCCAGCCAAGACATACGTGCCAGTGAAAGCGGCTGGACTCGCTTGATCCTGCCGCGCGCCCCTGGTGGCTTTCCCGAGGATGCCGTCCTGAAACTTTGGTGGCAGGGGGCCGAGGCGCCCCAACTCTCTCTGGCGCCCGACAGCCCTTTTGTCGATGTCAACGTGACCGCCGGGGGTGTGCCGGGGTCCGCCCCATTGGCGCTGAACATCTACCAAACCCTTCCGCGCCAGCCCGGACCGCCATTGCATGACCCACGCCGCGCCTTGCCTGCTGACGGACATACTCGGCTGGTTCTACCAGGTGATTTGTCCCCGCCCAAGGCGCTGCCCTATTCCCGCAATCCGGTGAAGAAGGCCTTGAAACGCTATCCGGATTTCACAAGGGTTGAGTTTTGGGAGAAGGAGAATGCGGTTTTTGTCCACCCATCGATCCATCGCCCTGTGGTGGCCCTGGTCCCAGGACTGACGGTCGACGCGCTGGTCCAAATTGAGGCGATCATTCGGGTGTTCCGCGACAAAACCCTACCAATTTCCTTCGCGATTGGCGCGGTACCCTCGGGCACCGTTGCTTCGGTCGAGGAGGCATTGCCGCACTTGGGCGATTGGATGCAATTGCTACCCGCCGAATGGGGCGAGGCCTGGTGCGGGTTGGCAACGCCCCTCTCGGGTCCGATAGATCTGCTACTGGCCACCGCCATGCCCAACATGCCGGTCAATCGCGAAGCCGATGCATTGTTTTGCGGGTTTCGTCTGACCACACGGGCCAGCGAGGCGCAGGGCTGACCATGGCGACTGCGGCTACGCCAGACATCGCGATTGTTATCCCGATTTACCGCCATAGCGCTTTGGCGGACGAGGCGATTGCCGCCGCCCTGGCCCTTGAAGGGCCTTTGCAAACGGTGGTGATCGCCGTCGATGACGGGTGCCCAAACGCCGAGACGCGCCTGGCGCTACAAGGTTGGGCGCACCGCGCACCCGGGCATTTTCACCACCTGCACCAATCTAACCAGGGGCTGTCCGCTGCGCGCAATCTGGGCATCCGTTTTGCCCTCGACACCTATCCTTCGATCCAGGCGGTGTTTCCGCTGGATGCCGACAACCTGTTGGATCTGCACAGCCTGCACGTCTTTGCCGATCTTTTGCAGACCGACCCCCGGGCTGATTGGTTCTATCCCAACTTCGACATGTTCGGTCTCAACAGCGCGGCCCACAATGGTGGGCCCTTCGCGTTGCCCCTTCTGGCCGCGTCGAACCAGTGCGAGGCCGGCAGTCTGATCCGCCGCCGCATCTTTGACGCGGGCGTTTGGTTCGACGAGGCCATGCGTGCAGGCTACGAGGATTGGGATTTTTGGCTGAGTGCCTCTGCAAAGGGGTTTCGCGGCGCGCCGGTTAAGCCTTCGTTCTTTCGCTATCGCAAGCGGCCTGAAAGCATGCTGTCGGGCTCGCACGGGCAAGACGTGATCCTGCGGGACCAAATCCAAAAAAAGCATCGATGGCTTTACGCGCACGACCATGTTGCCCAAGCCGCTGCTGACCTCTCACCGCGTTTCGCGGTGTTTGAAACGGGCGAGGGTGCGGATCCTTGGCTGTGCACGGACCCTAGGGATCGCGTGCCCAGCAGCGCTGACGCCTTAAGATCTATGATATGGGCCGCCAACGCCCGCCCCTGGCAGGTCTGGTTGCCGCAGTATTGGGTGTTCACCCGTCCACGGGTGCTGGACCATCTGGCGGACCGCAAGCTTGCGGCCTCGGCCTTGTGGCATTTGCAGACAGCGCTTCGGACCGCGGATGTCTCGGCGCTGCGCTTGATCCAGAACCCCAACGGCGAGCGTCAGATCACGTCGATCGCGCCGCTGACCCTGTCGCCGATCAAAAAACGCAGCAGCCCAGAAGAGCGGCGCGAGCTGGCCGTGGAAAAACGACTGCATCGTCAGGATCGCGCACGTCAGGCGGCGATATTGGCACAGGCTGATGTCCTGATGGTGCGCCTCGACCGGCTTCAGCGGTTTGCGGCCTTGGCCACCGGCAAGCCCAAAAGAACAGCCGCCGAGGTGACGCGCCTGACCTATCGCGGCAAAGTGGCCGAGGTGCGCGTCGCCCTGGAAGATTTGGCGCCCCAGCAACAGGGGCAGCCACCTGCCGAGGCGCTCAAGAACTTTGGTACATCTTTGATCCAGGATCCCGCCAACAGTGTCTTTCTTTCGAAGCTGACGCCCTGGCGCGAGGCGCCTAAGATGGCCAGCGTCAAGGATATCGCACAGATTGTCTCGACCTTCAGCCTGGGCGGTGCCTCTTATCCGCTGCGCCGCGCGGGCAAGACGCTGCAGATCGGCTTTGTGACGCCGATCTTTCACTTTGGCGGGGTCGAGAAATGCATTGTTGCCCTTGCTGCGGCGCTTCGGGCGCAGGGCGTGACCTGTCATCTGTTTGTCTATGGCAACAGCGGGATGGCCGCCGCCGACTGGCTGACCGAGCCCTTCGAGACGGTGCATCAGCTGTGCGACCGCGACCTGCGCAACTGGCGCGGGCCGCAGTATCTGGGCACCAATACGGCGCCCGCACTTTCATCCGATTTGATGCAAAATATGATCGCACCGCTTTTGGGGATGGACGCCGTCGTCACCACCGGCTCGGCGGCGCTGTTTCATGGCCTTTCGGCCTTACGGGGAAAAGGTGTCCAGGTCGCCTCGTGGGAGCATTTGTTGGAAACCGACGGATACGGTCGAATGTACGGCACGCCCTATCTGGCGGTCGGTTACGAGGGCGGGTTGGATTTGATCCTGACATGCTCTCAGCGGCTGGCAAGCTGGATCCATGCCAATGGTGTGCCCAGTGCAAAGCTGCTGCCGTTGCCCAATGGCCCCGGCTTTCCAACGGATGCAGATCAGATCGCGCAGGCTGTTACCGAGCGCCAGGGCCGCAGCCCCGACACCCCTCTGCGGGTCGGGTTCTTGGGTCGTCTGGATGCGCAAAAGGGGGCGGACCGCTATGTCGAGATTGTGCAGGCTTGCCGCGACTTGCCGATCGATTTTTCGATCACCGGCAGTGCTGTTCTGGGTGACAGCGGCCTGACGATCCCCGACAGCATCACCCGGTATCCGGCGGCTTATGAAGTTGCCGAGTTGACGGAAGCTTTCGCGCGCCTGGACGTCCTGCTGATGCCCTCGCGCGACGAGGGGTTGCCGCTGACCATAATGGAGGCCCAGCGTGTGGGTGTCGTGCCCATCGCCACCGATGTCGGCGCGGTTTCCGAGGCGATCGAGGACGGCACGAATGGTTTCCTGATCCGCGGCCATGATGTCGTCCTGCAAATGGCGGACCTGCTGCGCCGCTTAACCGCCGATCCCACGGCCCTCTCGAAAGTGCGCAAAGGCTTGGGCGGGATCGACAACCGTTGGGACGCGAACGCGACAGCCCTGATCCAGGCGTTAGAGCGGGCCAGGCCTGCTTAGGCTTTCCAAGAACGCTGCCAGTCGGGTCACTGCCCGGTCCAGCTCAGTGTCCGAGGCCGCGAAGCTAAGCCGGATATAGGGCGAGGCACCGAATCCCGCACCCCCGACCACCGCCAGATCCTGTTCCTCTAACAGGGCATCGACGAAATCGGCTTCGGTTTCAAGGATCCGCCCATCCCGCCGGGCGGCCCCCAGCCAATCCGCAATGCCGATAAAGAGGTAAAACGCGCCGTCCGGTGGCACCACGCTCAGCCCCGGCAACTGTCCCAGTTGACCCAACAGCCGCGTTCGGCGGCGGGCAAAGGCTTGGCGCTGTTCCTCAACCGTTTGCAGCCCACCGTTCAGGGCCGCTACCGCTGCGGCTTGGCTGATCGACGAGGGGTTGGTGGTGGATTGCGACTGCAACACCCGCATCGCTGTGATCAAATGCGCGGGCCCCGCACCATAGCCCAGGCGCCAGCCGGTCATCGCAAAGGCTTTGGACACCCCGTTGACCGTCAGAACCTGTCCCTGCAGCTCAGGGCACACGGCGGCCAGGGTGGCGAATTCCGCGCCGTCGAACACGATATGCTCGTAGATGTCATCGCAGATAACCAGAATGTCGGGGCGGCCCGCCAGCACTTCGCCAATCGCCCGATAGTCAGCGGCCGAGATCACGGCCCCCGTCGGATTGCTGGGCGAGTTCAGCATCAAGGCCCGCGTTCGCGGTGTAATCGCCGCCGCGATTGCCGCCGCATCAGGCTTGAACCCTGCCTCGGCGCGGATCGGCAAAAGCACCGGCGTGCCCCCCGCCAGCTTGACGATATCAGGATAGCTGACCCAGGCAGGCGTGGGCACGATCACCTCGTCACCCGCGCCGATTGTGGCCAGGATTGCATTAAAGATCACTTGTTTCGCGCCGGTCGAGACGGTGATCTGCTCTGACGTGAACGTCAGCCCATTCTCGTGCGCGAACTTGCCGACAATCGCTTGTTTCAGTTCGGGCGTGCCATCCACCGCCGTGTAGCGCGTTTGCCCCGCCCGCATCGCCACAATCGCGGCTTCTTGGATATGCGCGGGCGTGTCGAAATCCGGCTCGCCCGTGGTCAGCGAGATCACGTCCCGCCCTGCCGCCTTGGCCGCCGCCGCCCGCGCCATAGCCGCCGCAGTGGCCGAGGCCTGAACGCGCGACATCCGATCCGCCAGCGGCAGCATGCTCAGCCCCTCAGCGCGGAAAGCGCGCCCAACAGCCCAGCGGTCGAGCCATCCTTGCCCGTCGCGTCGCCGCTGCCCTGGACCAGGGGCAGCATCTGTGTGGCCAGTTCCTTGCCCAGTTCGACCCCCCATTGATCAAAGGAGTTGATACCCCAGATCGCACCCTCGACAAACACTCGATGCTCGTACAAGGCCACGATGCGGCCAAAGGTTTCCGGCGTCAGTTGGCGGTACATCAACGTGGTCGACGGGCGGTTGCCCGGGAATACCCGATGCGGCGTATCCGCCTGGGGACGGCCCAGCATCAAAGCCTCGGACTGCGCCAGACAGTTCGCAACCAGCAGATCGTGCTGATGCGCCAGGTTTGGCTCGTGCCCCCGGGCCGCCACCAAAAACTCGCAAGGGACTACCGCAGTGCCCTGGTGGATCAACTGATAAAACGCGTGCTGACCATTGGTGCCAGGCTCGCCCCACACCACGGGGCCGGAGTTCTCCGTGAGCTGCTCGCCTGTTTTGGCGACCCGCTTGCCATTACTCTCCATATCCAGCTGTTGCAGATAGGCCGGTAGCCGCAACAGCCGCTGGTCATAAGGCAGCACCGCACGTGTGGGGTGGCCGCAGATATTGTTGTGCCAGATGCCGATCAGACCCAGCAGAACCGGCAAGTTCTGAGCCAGCGGCGCGGTTTGGAAATGCCGGTCCATTTGGTATCCGCCATCCAGGAACCGCCCGAAGACCTGGGGGCCCACGGCCAGCATCACGCTCAGCCCGATGGGGCCCCAGACCGAATAGCGCCCGCCGACCCAATCCTCGAACCCAAAGACCTGCGCGGGGTCGATGCCAAACTCCGCCGTTTTATCGACCGCCGAGGACAGTGCCGCGAAATGCCCACCCGGCTGATTGACGGCAGCGGCCAGCCAGTCCCGCGCCGTGGCGGCATTGGTCATCGTCTCGATGGTCGTGAAGGTTTTCGAGGCGACGATTACCAGCGTCGTCGCCGGGTCCAACCCCTTCAAAACATCATGAATATGCGCCCCGTCGACGTTCGAGACAAAATGCGTGCGCGGCCCATTGTGCCAAGGCGCCAGGGCCAAGGCCGCCATCACCGGTCCCAGGTCCGAGCCGCCGATGCCGATGTTCACCACATCCGTGAACTGTCCCCCCGAGGGCGCCGTAATCGCCCCCGACCGCACCCCATCAGCTAAATCCGTCATACGTGCCAACGTGTCCCGCACACCGGGCATCACATCTTGGCCATCGACCATAACGGGCCTGTCGGATCGGTTCCGCAGGGCGGTATGCAGGACCGCGCGATCCTCGGTCGTGTTGATCCGTTCGCCCACGAACATCGCATCGCGCTGGGCGGCAACACCCCGTGCCTCGGCCAAGTCCAGCAGCAGGGCCAGTGCTTTTCGGTCCAGCGCGGTCTTGGAGTAATCCAAAACCATATCGTCCAGTCGCGCCGAGAACCCCTCGAACCGCTTGGGGTCCTGCGCAAAGAGCGCCTTGATCCGCGTCTCGGCCGTCGCGGCGCGGTGGCTGCGCAGGGCGTCCATCATGCCTGCGCTCTCGGCAAGGCGGCGGCGTCACGGGCCAGTGCTTCGATTTCGTCCCAGTGCCCCTGGGTCATCAGATCCGCTGGCGCGACCCACGAGCCGCCCGCGCAGACCACATTGCTCAGGCCCAGATAGTCGGCGACGTTGCTAGGCGAGACGCCCCCGGTCGGGCAAAAGCTGATCTGCGGCAGCGGGCCGCCCAACGCTTTGATCGCAGGGGCGCCGCCCGAGGTTTCGGCGGGGAAGAATTTCAGGAACCGGTAGCCGCGCTCCAACATCGCCATCGCCTCGGACGCGGTTGCAGCACCCGCGATCAGCGGCAATTCATGCGCCTCGCAGGCGGCAACCAAGGCATCCGTCGCCCCGGGCGAGACCCCAAATGTCGCCCCTGCCGCCTTAGCATTGCGCGCATCCTCGGGCGTCAGCAGCGTGCCCGCGCCAACCTGCCCCCCCGGCACCTCGGCCATTGCCTTGATCGCCTCAAGTGCGTCGGGCGTGCGCAGCGTGACCTCAAGCGCGGGCAGGCCACCCGCGACCAGCGCCTCGGCCAAGGGGCGGGCGTGGGCCGGGTCCTTGATCACCAGCACTGGGATGATCGGCGCGAGCGCCGCAATCCCGAGGGTGATCTGGGTGGCATCTTGAGCACTCATAGCCATGGTCAAAGTCCTGTCCGTCTTGGGCCCAAAGGCCGTTTACCACATCGTGCGCGCCGCGCGTTCCGGCCACTCGGCGTCATAGCTTTGCCCGCCGATCCGCGCCTGGGTCATCGCCTCAAGGATCGCGCCGGGCGTCGGCAGGTCGGCGGCGTCGGCAATGCCACCGTCCCACAGCTTGCCACGGATCACCGCGCGGGCACATTGGAAATAGATCTCGGCGATCTGGGTGACCGTCCCCGAGCCGGGCACCAGGAACATCAGCGAGACGCGCGGATCGCCAAGGATATTGCGCAGACTGTCGATCCGGTTGTTCCCCCGCCGGCCTGGCATCGCCAGGGTATGTTCGTCCAGCGCAGTCACCACCGGTCCGTCGTCGCCACGGGGCGAGCAATCCAGCCCCTCTGGCCCAATCGTCGCCAAAGCACAAAAGGACGAGGCCTCGATCCACGTTTGGTATTCGGGCGTCAACCGATCCGCGACCTTGACCATAGACGCCTCGCCCGGCGTGCCATAGAGCGCCTCTAGCGTGGCGATATCGTTCACCCAATCGATCATAGCAAAGCGCAGGCGCCCTGCTCGGCGCTGCAGACCGCATCGCGGAAGGCCTGGAACATCTCGCGGCCCGTGCCTGTTCGATTGGCCGACAGATCCGGGGCCACGATATCGCGCAGCAATACCCCCGGATCCAACACATCCAGCGTCCCGGCCGCTGCATCGACACGCACCACATCACCATCGGCCAGCTTGGCCAGCGGACCGCCATCCAGCGCCTCGGGGCTGACATGGATGGCCGAGGGCACTTTGCCGCTCGCCCCTGACATCCGTCCATCGGTCACCAAGGCCACTTTCAGACCACGGTCTTGCAACACCGCCAAGATCGGCGTCAGGGAATGCAATTCGGGCATTCCATTGGCTTTGGGTCCCTGATAGCGCACGACGACCACGGTATCGGTGGTGAACTCGCCGGCCCGAAACGCGGCTTTCACCGCATCTTGTCCCTCGAACACCCGCACCGGGGCCTCGATAACATGCCGTTCAGGGGCCACAGCCGAAACCTTCATCACCCCGGTCCCCAGGTTCCCCGACAACCGCTTGGTGCCCCCGGTCGGTTGGAAGGGATCGCGTACCGGCCGCAGGATCTTGTTGTTCAGGGTCTCGCCCGCGCCGTCCTCCCAAACCAAAACGCCGTCGCGCAGCTTCGGCTCTTGCGTGTAGCGCGCCAATCCCTGCCCGACGACAGTCTGCGTGTCGGGGTGCAGCAAACCGGCGTCCAGCAACTCGCCGATCATATAGCCCAGGCCGCCCGCCGCATGGAAATGGTTCACATCGGCCAGACCGTTGGGATACACCCGCGCCATCAGTGGCGTGGCATCCGACAATTCCGCGAAATCATGCCAATCGAGGATCACGCCCGCCGCCCGCGCCATCGCAATCAGATGGATCAGCAGATTGGTCGACCCGCCCGTTGCCATCAGCCCGACGATCCCATTGACCCAAGCCCGCTCGTCCAGAACGTCCGAGACCGGCGTGTACTCATTCCCCAAGTCGCTGATCGCGAGTGCGCGTTTGGCGCCTTCCACCGTCAACGCATCGCGCAGCGCGGTGCCGGGGTTCACGAAGCTGGCGCCGGGCAGATGCAGGCCCATGAACTCCATCAGCATCTGATTGGTGTTCGCCGTTCCATAGAAGGTGCAGGTCCCCGGCCCATGATAGCTGGCCATCTCGGCCTGCATCAGGGCGTCGCGCCCGACCTCTCCGGCCGCGAATTGCTGCCGCACCTTGGCCTTTTCGTCGTTTGGCATGCCGCTGGGCATCGGGCCCGCGGGCAGGAATACGCTGGGTATATGGCCAAAGGTGGCGGCGCCGATCACCAATCCCGGGATGATCTTGTCGCAGACCCCCAAATAGACCGCCGCGTCAAAGCAATTGTGGCTCAGCGCCACGCCTGCGGCCATTGCGATCACGTCGCGCGAGAACAGGCTCAACTCCATTCCGTCGCGGCCTTGGGTGACCCCATCGCACATCGCGGGCACGCCACCGGCCACCTGGGCTGTGCCGCCCGCCGCGCGCGCGGCCTGTTTGATCAAGGCAGGATAGGTCTCGAACGGCTGATGCGCGCTCAGCATATCGTTATAGGCGGTCACAATGCCGATGTTCCCGGCATTCGCTTGCACTAGGGCGTCCTTATCCGCACCCATCGCCGCATAGGCATGCGCCTGGTTCCCGCAGCTTAAGTGCGCGCGCGCTGGCCCTTCATCGCGGGCACGGGCCATCCGCTCCAAATACGCCGCACGCGGTTTCTCTGAGCGTTCGACAATATCCGCCGTAACGCGGGCAACCGTTTCATTCAGGGTCATCATCGTCCCTTTCCATCCCGGGGCGCGCTGGTCGAACCGGGTGCCCCTATTACCTGCAAACCGCCAACTTGAACCTGACCGTCAGGTCTCGACCTCGCGCCAGCGCCGTCCGTCGCGGTGCAGCAATGCCAAAGCATCCTCGGGGCCCGAGCCGCCGGGATCATAGGGGTGCGGGCGGTCGCCGCTGTCGTCCCAAGTGGCCAGAATGGCATCTGTCCAGGCCCACGCGGCCTCGACCTCGTCGCCGCGCATGAACAATGTCTGGTTGCCCCGGATCACATCCATAACCAGCCGCTCGTAGGCATCCGGCACCGCGCCTGCGTCCGCTAAAGCATCGGCGAAGCTCATATCCAACGGGACCTCGCGCAGACGCATGCCGCCTGGCCCGGGGTCTTTGATCGTCATACGCAGGGTGATCCCCTCGTCCGGTTGCAGTCGGATGATCAGGGCGTTGCCCTTGCGCTGTGACACTTCGGGAAAGATCGAATGCGGCACCTCTTTAAAGATCACCGCGATCTCGGACATACGGCTGCGCAGCTTCTTTCCGGTGCGCACATAAAATGGCGTGCCCGCCCAGCGCCAGTTCGAGATTTGGACCTTCAGCGCCACATAGCTTTCGGTCCGGCTGTCGGGGTTCTCGACATGGTCCAGATATCCGCCCTCGCCGTTCGCGCGATACTGCCCGCGCACAGTCTCCTCAGATGTCACCGGGTCCAGCGCGCGGATTACCTTTAGTTTTTCATCCCGCACCGCGTCAGGTTCGAACCGTGCGGGCGGCTCCATCGCCGTCAGGCACAACAGCTGCATAATATGGTTCTGCACCATATCGCGCATTGCACCCGATTTGTCGTAGTAACCGCCGCGCCCCTCGACCCCAATGCTCTCGGCCACGGTGATCTGCACGTGGTCGATGTGCTGAGCGTTCCACAGCGGCTCGAACAAGGCGTTCGCAAAGCGCAGGGCCATCAGGTTTTGCACAGTCTCTTTGCCCAGATAGTGGTCGATCCTGTAAATCTGATGCTCGTCGAAACTCGCGGAAAGCTGGCGGTTCAACTCGCAGGCCGAGGTGTAATCATGTCCCAAAGGCTTTTCGACCACGATCCGGCTCTCTGGCGTCGCCAGGCCCGTTTCCGATAGTTTCGAGGCAATCGCGCCGAACAAGCCGGGGCCGACGGACAGATAAAAGGCGCGGATCGCATCGTCCCGCAGCTTGCCCGCCAAATCGTCCCAGCCTTGGGTTCCCATCACGTCCAGCGTGACAAAATCCAAGGCTTTGAGGAAAGTGCCCACCAAATCCTCGGGGCGGTCGGTATCGTTTGGGATGAACTCTTCCAACGCCTCGCGGATCATCTGCTGAAAGGCCTTGCGGCTCATCTTCCCGCGCGCGCAGGCGATGATCCGGGCATCGGTGGGCATTTGCCCCTCGCGCATGCGGCGAAACAGGCTGGGCAGGATCTTGCGCCGGGCCAGATCGCCGGTGCCGCCAAAAATGACAAGGTCGAAGGTTTCGACCGGGATAGTGCGGGCAACCATGGCTTGGGTCCCTCTTGTGGATTGATCGCGCTATGCGAGGTACTCGGTTCGGTTGCGCGGACGCTAGCTGGTGGGTGGGTGCTGTCAACAGCGCTGGCGACGAATTATCGTCATTTGTTAGCGCTAACATATTATGGCAACAGTCCCATGTCCATGAGGTATCGGGAGTAGGCATATCATTAAGCCGACTGTCTCAAAGGCCCCCTCAACACCAGCCTGCATCAGCACATCAAAACTTTGATCCAACTTGGGGACGCCAGCACATCCAACGATTTTGCTTAGTCGTGCCAAATAGCAAACACCCTAGGCGTGTAGCTTTCAGCCGGAGGTATGTCGGCAGCACGGTCAAAACCGGATTTCAAACAACGGTCATCAACTTCCCAGCAGACTTCTCGGCCAAGGTATGAGGCTATTCACAACAAGGCGCCTCCCTTATGCTCTGGTTGAAGGCGTTAAGGGATTTTGGTTCGTTGCGACTTAGAAAATTTCTGAAATTGACCCTTTTCTTAGTGGCGCTGAGCATAATCGGCCTTTTCACACTGGTGCTTCCTGTGCCCAATATTTTGCTTTGGGGCGGAACACAGTCAGCGGTAATCGATCTGCCTAACGGGCTTACCGTTGAAATTGAGATGGCTCCGGATCTCGCGTTCAGTTCGGTCGACTATGAGCGACGCTTGACGGTATGCCGCGGCACACTCTTCAAGTGTGATTCCGAATGGTTGATCTTGCAAAGCGGAGGCAGCGGGCCGCATCTGCGTCTCTACGAGGATCCGAATGGCGGGATTGTCCTGGTTGACCAAGCCTTTACGATGCGGGTGGCAGAGGGTCCGAAAGTCGTGCATTTTAACTGGCAAGAGGAACTTGACCTCCGGCTCAGGGAAGAGCCGTGGGATTGTAGAGAGGAGGAGCCCGGACCGATTGCCATCGTGAATCCGCCCCCATCACGGTATTTCAAAGACCTTAAGTTCCTTGGAACCATAGGCTTTCTGGAAAACCCGAATGAGCCCGACAGAGGTGATCCGTTCAGGTTCTTGGCGTTTGATGCCTATCCCGAAATCATTTGCGGATACCCCTCTCGCGGCTGACTACGGTACGGCATGTCACCCGGAGAAGTGACCGCTTCGGGCTCACACGCGAGCGTCTCCCTGCCGCAGAATGACCTGAGATCGAACGTTTCCGAGCGCGCTTCACGGGACAGTCATTAGCCAGTATGTTCATAGGATCTTGCAGCTTTTTTGTTTTTGAGCCTTCTTTGTTTTAGTCTTGGCCAGCCCCTTTTTTGCCTCTGTTCCTCAGGCGACGCAAAAGTCCGGTTCAATCGCTGCAGTCAACCTTTCTCGAGCGGGTGTGGGGAGTGGTTTCTGCGGGGCTGCTTCGCGGCGCGTTTTATCCCCTTGATTGTCTTTCAATATCAAAAGATTCCATGGGGTTTCAGGTTGAAACCACCCCGGTTTATGTTTTTGGTCCCCGGGGTTGGCGGCTCCGATCTAGCCCGCGCCGACGGCGGATTTCAGGCTGTCGGCCAGGTCGGTCCGCTCCCACGAGAAGCCCCCATCCGCGTCTGGTTCCCGCCCGAAATGGCCATAGGCTGCGGTGCGCTGATAGATCGGTTTGTTCAGGCCCAGATGGGTCCGGATCCCGCGTGGCGTCAGGCGCATGGTATCGCGGATCGCCGCCTCAATCCTCGCCGGATCGACCTGCGCGGTGCCGTGGCCGTCCACATAGATCGACAAGGGCTCGGGCACGCCGATGGCATAGCTCAGCTGGATGGTACATTTCTCGGCCAGCCCGGCCGCGACGACGTTCTTGGCGAGATAGCGCGCGGCATAAGCGGCCGAGCGGTCCACTTTGGTCGGGTCCTTGCCCGAGAATGCCCCGCCGCCATGGGGCGCGGCACCGCCATAGGTGTCGACGATGATTTTGCGGCCCGTCAGGCCCGCGTCGCCATCTGGCCCACCGATTACAAAGCGGCCCGTGGGGTTCACATGCCAAACGGTTTTGGCGTCGATCCAAGCCTCGGGCAGTTCGGCGCGGATGTAGGGCTCCACCACCGCCCGGACGTCGTCCGAGGTCATGTTGTCGTCCAGATGTTGGGTCGACAAAACGATTGTGTTGACATGGGCGGGCTTGCCGTCGCGGTACTCAATCGTCAGCTGGGACTTGGCATCCGGGCCCAGTTCCGGTGCGTCGCCGGAATGGCGGACCTCGGCCAGGCGCCTCAGAATTTTATGGGCGTAGAGAATCGGGGCGGGCATCAATTCGGGCGTTTCGTTTGTGGCGAACCCGAACATAATCCCCTGATCACCGGCGCCTTCGTCCTTGTTATCGGCGGCGTCCACACCTTGCGCGATGTCTTGGCTTTGCTCATGCACATAGCAATCGATCGAGCAGGTTTTGAAATGAAACCCCTTCTGACGATAGCCGATCTGGCGGATCACTTCACGCGCGGTGGCCGAGATTTCCTCGGGCGTGACAGCATTTTTGTCCGAGATCTTAACCTCACCCATCAGCACGACTTTATTGGTCGTCGCGGCGGTCTCGACTGCGACCCGGGCCTCAGGCTCGCGGGCCAGGATCATGTCGATCACGGCATCGGAAATCTGGTCGCAAACCTTGTCTGGATGGCCTTCGGATACGGATTCAGAGGTAAAAAGATAGTTCTGGCGCGCGGTCATATTCGTGCCTTTCGGGCTTCTTTTCAGGGCTGGAGGATCGATACCGGGGACAGACCGGGATCGCAAGGGGAGGGCGGCCAGATCAATGCCAGTGACAGGTTCAGTGCCGCAATAAATGCAGCTGTTTTAGGTCAAAGCGCATGCAATTATATGACATCAAAGAATATGCACTGATTGCGTGTAACGGGCGGATTTTGGTTTGGGATACGCGCAAAAGGCGCACCCCAATGTCTTTCAGCCTCAGGCCCTGGCCTCTTTCTCCGCCGCATAGCGTTCTTGTGCGGATTCGACGGCTTTGGCATGGATCTCGGCCAACTCGGGCCGCATTTTCTGCGCGCGGACGGCGGCGTCCATGGTAGAGTGGTGTTGCCCTTGGAAATGTGGGAACACCTCGCGCGCAATCAACTCATAGCTCCGCTTGGTCGCATCGAAATTCGCCCAGTTGTGAGCCAGCGTCAGATAGGCCCCGAACCCGCCGTTCGATTGTTTGTGCAGCCGCTCGATCTGCGCACGGCACATCTCGGGTGTGCCAATGGCGCCGAAACCCGAGTCATTGATGAAATCGATCATCTCTTTGGCGTTCTGCCCAGGCATCGCCATTTGCGGAAAGGCTGCGATCTCTTGGAAATAATTGAACCAGTGTTCGATCCCATACTCGACGTCTCGACGCGCCTGTTCGGCCGTTTCAGCGATATGGCACAGCCCCACCAACCGCCATTTCGCGCGATCCACGACCTGATTGTGATGCGCGGCCTCGGCCTCGATGACATCCCAATGGAGTGCCAGCGCATCGAACCCGGCAGCGGTCGTGGCCCCAATGGAGATCAGCCCCGCCCCATGTTTCCCCGCCAATTTGGGTCCTGTGGGCGACGCCACCGCGGCGCAGGCGATATCGAAATTGGAATAGGGGCGCAAATGCAGTCGCGCGTCGGTCAACTCCCAACGATCGTTCTTGAAATTGACTGGCTCGGTCCCCTTGATCAGTTTCATCATAACATCAAGGCCATCATCCAGCAGGCCACGTGTGTCCTTTTGGCTAAGCCCGATCATAGCGGCATCCGTGGGCAGGGACCCCGGCCCTACCCCCATCATGACCCGACCGCGTGTCAGGTGATCAAGTTGGACGATCCGTTCGGCGACCCATAGTGGATTGTGATAGCTGACAGACACGACGCCCGTGCCCAACTTAATATGTTTGGTGCGGCACGCCGCGGTGGCAATCATTAACTCGGGGCTGGCCGAGATTTCCGACCCTGCCGAATGATGTTCGCCGAACCAAACCTCGTCATAATCGCATCGATCCAGCCACTCGACCAGTTCAAGGTCCTGTTCAAGGGCGAGCGTTGGATTGATTCCGGGCTTGTGGAATGGTGCGAGAAAAATGCCAAAGCGTAGACGATTGTTCATATCGATAGTCCCCCCGTATATTGGTTTCCGTATTAAGCGGGGCAATGATGCGCATGCTGGGACAAATGCGCCAAGCACATTTTCGGTCTGTTGGGGAAAGGGGTTTGCCCATTGCTGGGCAAAATGCCCTCGAACGGGTCAGCCTCGGGTCCGGGAGAGCAGCAATTCAACCGCCGTATCGAATGCTGCCGTGTCGTGATTGGCGCGAGCGTTGATTTGGGCGCCTTCGACCAAGGCCAGGCAGGCGGCGGCCTCGGCGCTTGGATCTTGGGGATTTTGGATCGTGCCATCGGCTTGAGCTTGCGCGAAAAGACGCTCAAGCCAGCGGAGTTCCTTGGCACGAAAGCGGTGGATCTCAGCCAAACCATCAGCGCTGACGTCATCGGGGGCCATCAGCAGGGCCACGCACAGGCACAGGCATCGGCCGTCATTCAGCGCAGCGCGATAAATCCCAACAAAATCGCGTAACTGTTGGCCCGCAGTTGACCCTGACCTGCCCAGATCCTCCAAGGCCTCAAGAACATCCGCCGTATAGCGTTGGATCAAGGCCACGATCAGGCCCGCTTTGCTGGGGAAATGATAATGGATGCTGGCGGTGCGAATGCCCACCGTTTTGCTGAGGTCCTGATAGCTGAAGCCGTTTTGGCCATGGGATCTGAGCGCCTGTTCGGCCGCGTCCAGCAAGGCTGTTCTGGTGTTCATGGGTTTATCCTGCGATGGGTTGCGCGCGGGGTGCCGCGGCTTGAAGCGTGGTAAGGATCTGGGCCGAGCGTTCCAACGCCCCCTCGAGAAAACCGCCAAATTCGGCGGCGGTTTCGGTGCCGCCAAAGATCAAACGCCCGCCGGCAAGTTCGGTCAACGCGGTCGGCAAACCATAGATCGGATGCGGGCCCAGGCTTTGGCGGTCGAGCGGCGTAGACGTAAAGCTCTCGTCGGCCCAGTCTTGTAAGACCACCTCGCGCGGCTTGGCGGCCTGGGGGCCAAACAGGCGGGTCAGCTGCTGGATGGCTGCGGTTTTCAGCGCTTGGGGGTTTTGCCGACGATTGGCAGGCGAGACGCCGACAAAGCCAAACAGGGCGGCGGGGGCGCCGGACGCGGCCGAGGCATCGTGGATTTCCACCAGCGGCCCCAGACGGCTCATCCCGTCGCCGGACAGACCCAATTGCCGCCAGAAAGGGGTATCGTAGACTGCGAACAGCTTGGCTTGCCCGGCCATCCAAGTCGGGATTGAGCGCATTGCGCGCACGGCTGCTGTTGGAAGGGCGGGGGCAAAGCTGAACTCAGCAGCCATGCGGGGCGGCAGACACAAAACGACATGCTGGGCGGTGAATTGGTGGTCGTTTGCGAGCGTCACGGTCATGCCGTCCCCGGTGTGGGCAAGCGCTGTGACCTGGGTTTCGGTATGGATCTGCGCAGCGGGCAGCTTCTTTCCCAACGCCTGGGTCACCGCGGCCATCCCGCCCTCGGCCCGCAAGGATCCCGCCATGGCGGCATAGCTGAGATCGTGGCGCACCTGACCACCTTCGTCCTCGAACGCCAGATTGCCGTCGGTGAACTGCTCGAATGTTTTCAGCCCCAGACGGGCGATCAGGGCAGTCATGCGAGGTTGGCCGCGCCAAAACCACGATGGGCCCAGATCGCAGACCGCAGAGTCGATCCCGCCACGTTTGACCCGGCCGCCGATCCGCGCCCGCGCCTCAACCAGCTCAAAGGGGATCCCGGCCCGATTCAGCCCATCGGCCAGCGAAAGGCCTGCCATGCCGGCGCCGACGATGGCAATCTGCGTGTCTTGCGGCATCTTAGAAGCTTTCGGAATACGGGCGCAAATCGACCTCGTGCGACCAAGCCGAGCGTGGCTGATGCGCCAGATGCCAATAGGCTTGGGCGATATCAGCCGGGTCGATCATACGGCTGGGATCCACCGCATGCATCGCGCGGCTTTTTGGTGTGTCGATAATCCCATCCAAGATCGTGTGGACCACATGCACGCCCGCCGGTTGAAATTCGCGCGCCAGCGATTGGGTCAGGCCCCGCAGCGCAAATTTGGCCGAGGCAAAGGCCGCGAACCGTGCGCTGCCCCTTAGACTGGCGGTGGCACCCGAGACGACAAAGGCCCCGCCGCCGCCGCGCACCATGGGTTGCAGCGTGGCACGCGCCAGGACCGTCGCGCTAAGAACCATTGCGCGCCAGCAGGTCTCAAACTCGTGCGGGGCGGTGTCCAGGAACGGTTGGATCACCAGGCTGGCGGGATTATGAACCACGATCCGGGGCGGGCCGTGGTCGCGGATCAGGTCGGCCAACAGGGGGGCTGTGTCCTCGTTGTCTGAGACGTCACAGGCGCGGATGTCCAGATCGATTAGGTCGGGATCGGGTGAGCGTGCCAGACCCACGGCAATCATCCCTTGGTCCTGAAAATGATGCAAAAGGGCCTGGCCCAAGCCAGCCCCAGCACCGGCGACAATCGCCAAACGCGCCGCACTCATGTCGTATGCCCCTGCGGTGGTGTTCCATAACCATCGTTACGCATTGAACTTACTCTCACTCATCACAAAACACCTCCTTTACCTATGGCTAGATAGCCAGCTTCGCAAGCCTTTCACGCGGCACGTCGAGCGGGGGTTGGCAAGGACAATGCTGGACCCTATGTGATGCAACTTAATCACAAGAACCGGAGGCCGCCATGACCACAGCGCAGCAGATTGCCTGGGACGATACCGTGCTGCCCTTTCAGCTGGATCGGGCCGATACACGTGGGCGCGTGGCGCGTTTGGACAAGACTTTGGTGCAGATTTTGGACCAGCATGCTTATCCCGCGCCCGTCGCCGCCTTGGTGGCCGAGGCCGCATTGCTGACTGCGCTGATCGGGCAGGCCGTCAAGCTGCGCTGGAAGCTGTCGCTGCAGATCCGCGGCGATGGGCCGATCCGTCTGATCGCCACCGACTACTTTGGCCCGACGGACGAGGGCACGCCGGGGCAGGTGCGGGCCTATGCCAGTTATGATGCTGAGACGCTGCCAGGTCACAGCGGCACCGCCTTTGAGGGGATCGGGCGCGGGATGTTCGCCATTCTGATCGATCAGGGCGAGGGGACGACCCCCTATCAGGGGATCACCCCGCTGGCTGGCGGGTCCCTGGCGGCTTGTGCCGAGACCTATTTCGCGCAATCCGAACAGCTGCCGACCCGCTTCGCGCTGGCGATGGCCGAAACCTTTGCGCCTGGAACACAGGGGGCTTGGCGGTCGGGTGGCGTGATGATCCAGCATATGCCCAAGGCCAGCCCTTTCGCGGAGGGTGACGCGACAGGCGGGGGCGGCTTGCTGACCCGCGACGATATCCTTGAGGGCGACGAAGCCGAGGATTGGGCGCGCGTCAACCATCTGTTGGATACGGTCGAGACCACCGAATTGATCGGCCCGCATGTGACGCCGGACACACTGTTGGTGCGCCTCTTTCACGAAGAGACGCCGCGCGTGTTCGATGCGCAACCCGTGGCGTTTGGCTGTACCTGCGGGCCCGAAAAGGTGGTCCAGTCGATGTCGATCTACTCGGCCAAGGATATCGCGCATATGACGACGGCCGACGGTAAAGTGACCGCGGATTGTCAGTTCTGCGGGGCGCACTATGAGTTCGCCCCCGAAGTGTTGGGGTTCGAAGCCAAAGTCTGAGGCTGTATTTCAAGGTCGCGTTTGCCGAGGGTGTTTCGCCACCCTCGACGGGCGCGTTTTGTCAAGGATAAGGCGGGCAGCAGGGGTTGCTTGGCGGCCGCTATAGGGACATCTTAAGAAAATGACGTTTCAGCGAGCCACCATTGACACGCTTTCCCGTGCTTTACTGCAGCCGGCACAAGCAAGCTCGGATTTCGATCTGAACCCCGAGGTGCGCGCGGTGCTGCCCGCCACACGGGCTCTGCGCGAGGCTGCTGTTCTGGTGCCGCTGGTTGAACGGTCCGCCGGGCTGACAGTGCTGCTGACGCGCCGTTCCACCAGGTTGCGGCATCATGCGGGGCAAATCGCTTTTCCCGGCGGGAAGCGGGACAACGACGATCCCAGCCTGTGGGCCACCGCCCTGCGCGAGGCTGAGGAGGAGATCGGCCTCAGCCCCAGCCATGTGGCCCCAATGGGCGTTCTCGACCGGCACGAGACGGTGACCAGCTTTGATGTGGAGCCGCATGTCGGCCTGGTCTCGGGCGCATTCAGCGTCAGTGCTTGCGAGGATGAGGTGGCCGAGATTTTCGAGGTTCCCTTGGCCTTCCTGTTGGAGCCGGGGAATTATCAAACCCATGGGCGGATCTGGCAGGGGCATCACCGGCAGTATTTCGCGGTCCCCTACGGCCCCTATTACATTTGGGGGGCCACGGCGCGGATCCTGAAAGGTTTGGCGGACCGCGTGCAGGGGCTTTGATGCGGATCGACGCGCCCTGGTTGACCAATCCTGGCACGCAGGCGGTAATGGCGGCCCTGTCGCGAGGCGGGCACCGTGCCTATTTCGTAGGCGGCTGTGTGCGCAATGCGGTTTTGGGGCGGCCCGCCTCGGACATCGATATCGCGACGGATGCGCGGCCCGAGGTTGTGACGATTTTGGCCGAAGACGCCGGTCTGGCGGTCGTGCCCACAGGCATTGACCATGGCACCGTAACTGTCCTGAGCAGCGGTCCGCACGAAGTGACCACCTTTCGGCGCGATGTCAGCACCGATGGGCGCCGCGCGACGGTCGCGTTTTCGGATCAACTGCCCGAGGATGCCGCACGCCGCGACTTCACTATGAACGCGCTCTATGCGGATGCCCAAGGGCGGGTAATTGATCCGCTGGGCGGATTGGCGGACACGCGGGCCGGGTATGTGCGGTTCATCGGCGATCCAACGGCGCGGATCGCCGAGGACGCCCTGCGCGTGCTGCGGTTCTTTCGGTTCATGGCGGTCTATGGCGATCCAAAGCTGGGGGCCGATACCGAAGGGCTGGCTGCCTGTGCCGCGGCTGTCGGCGCCTTGAGCGGGCTGAGCCGCGAGCGGGTTGGGGCCGAGGTGCGCAAATTACTGGACGCGAACGATCCTACGCCTGCCGTGGCCGCGGCGGCCTCTGCCGGTGCGCTGACCGCAGTGCTTCCCGGCGCCGATCCCCGTGCGCTGGGGCCGCTGGTGCATCTTGAGCAAGGGGCAGATGTCGCACCCGCATGGTTGAGACGTCTGGCGGTTCTGGGGGACGCGGACTGGGGTGACGCCCTGCGGCTGTCGCGTGCCGAGGCGCGGGCGCTCACAGATCTGAGGGTTTGTATCGCCGCGGGCTGGGCCGAGGCTGCCGCCGCACAGATTTTCGGGGCCGATGTGGCCCGGGACGCGGCCCTTATCCGCGCTGCCAGCCTGGGGCAGGAAGTCCCCGACGGGTGGCAGGCAGAGATCGCGCGCGGGGCCTTGGCGCAGTTTCCGCTGACCGCACAAGATCTGATCGGGCGCTATGGCGAAGGCCCGGCGCTGGGACAGGCGCTGCGCAGTCTCAAGGCGCAATGGGTCGAGAGCGACTTCGCGCTGGACCGGGCGGATCTGCTGGCGATTGACAGCCAGGGTTAGGCGCCGCAGAAGGGCGGATCTTCTGGAAGCCCTGGTGCAATGATCGACCCGCTTTATGTTTTTGTCTTTGCAGGCTTGTTCTCGCCCGGACCCAACGTGATTTTGCTGATCGCCTCGGGGGCGCGGTTTGGCTTCGCGGCCACCGTGCCGCATATTCTGGGCGTGGCTGCTGGGGTTGGGGTGACCGCCGGTTTGACGGGCTATGGTTTGGCCGAGGTGCTGCAGGCGCTACCTGCGTTAACCTTAGCGCTTCAATGCATCGCGGTGGCTTGGATCCTGTATCTGGCTTGGCGGCTGTTCCAATCCACGCGCATCGCCAGGGCCGATGACGATGCACGGCCCTTTACCTTTGCGCAGGCGGTGCTGTTCCAATGGGTGAACCCCAAGGTTTGGGCCATCGCGCTGGCTGCGGCAGCGGTGCATCCCGGCGGGGGCACACCCCTGGCCGAGGGGCTGCGACTGGCGGCAGCCTTTGCCGGGATCAACTTGTTTGTTTGCTTGTTCTGGGCCTTTGCTGGGCATTCACTGACCCCAGTCCTGTCCCGCCCGGCGATGTGGCGAGGGTTCATGACAGTGATGGCAGCGGCATTGGCGGGGTCGGCGGTGCTGGTTTTTCTGTAACCATCATGAGGCGCCGGAAGGGGATTGTTCGAATCGATTTGTTGTGAGACAGTCAGAACATTAAGTGAACATTAACCATGATTGGGGGCCGGGACGTGACAACCGAAACACTAAAAACTGTGGCGCAGACGCTTGTGGACTATTGCCGTACAGGCAAGGAGGAGCAGGGTTTGGCCGAGCTTTATGACCAGCGCGCAGTCTCGGTCGAGGTGGGGCCCGGCCCGGATGGGTCGAACCCGGAAAGCGCGGGGATGGAGGCGATCAAGGGTAAGCATACCTGGTGGGCAGAGAACTTCGAGGTGCACGAGGCCTCGGTCGAGGGGCCCTTCATTCATGATGGCGACCGTTTCGCGGTGATCTTCCAAATCGATGCGACGCATAAGGCCAGCGGCCAGCGGCAAGGCATGCGCGAGGTTGGGATCTATACACTCAACAGTGACGGCAAGATCGCGCGAGAAGAGTTCTACGCGACCATTTGATCCCGGATCCCACGGGCTTTGGCCGGTGGGATCATGTTGGGTCCAGCCGTCTTGGACCAGGACCTTCGGTCGCTAAGGTATCGTCGGGGTTGTAGAGTGGGCATTGCTTGAGCGACAAGCAGCCACAGCCGATGCAACGGCCCAGGTTGTCACGCAATCGGGTGAGTTGGTCGATGCGGTCGGTCAAGGTGTCATGCCAGACCGTGGACATGGCTGCCCAGTCTTCGCGGCTGGGTGTTGTGTCGGCGGGAATGGCGGCCAGCGCTTCGCCAATCACCTCCAGCGGCAGGCCCAGCTTTTGCGCGACTTTGATGATCGCGACGCGACGCAGCACCGCCCGGTCATAGCGGCGGTGGTTGGCGGGGGTGCGCCAACTGCGGATCAGGCCGAGGCTCTCATAGTAGTGCAGCGTTGACACAGGGACGCCCGCCCGGTCGGCCAGCGCACCGACGGTCAGGTCCGAGGGGATGGATTTGGACTTTGGCATTGGCGCTTGACCTCAAGTGAACTTGAGGAAGCAAAGTAGGCCCCAATGGATGATTCGAAAAGGAGGAGATCGGTATGCAGTACGCACAAAGCCAGACCACGGTGCCCCGCGTCAGTCCGACGCGCGCGTTAGAGCGGTTGTTGCGCTGGGTGGTGCAGCGGGATGCTGCGTATCGCCAGGCAACCCATATCGACCGCCTCAGCCCGCATCTGCGTCGCGATGCTGGGCTGCCGCTGCCGCTGCAAGTTCCGCAGCCACAGCGTATCCTGTTTTGGTAGGCTTATGGCCAGGTGGCGACGGGGGGCAGCGACATCAGCACCGCCTCGGGGTTATGACCGGTGTGCAGGCCGAACTGCGTGCCGCGGTCATAGACCAAGTTGAACTCGGCATAACGGCCGCGGCGGATGAGTTGCCAGGCGCGGTCGTCTTCGGTCCAGGGTTCCTTGAGGCGCTTTTCGGTGATCGGGATGAAAGCGTCGATGAACGCGCGGCCGACATCTTGGGTGAAGGCGAAATCCGCCTCCCAATCGCCGGTGCAGTGATCGTCGTAAAAGATGCCCCCCACGCCACGCGGTTCGTTCCAATGCTTGATCATGAAATATTCGTCGGCCCAAGCCTTGTACTTGGGGTAATAGGCCGGGTCGTGCCTGTCACAGGCGGCTTTCAGCGCGGCATGGAAATGGGCGGTGTCCTCGGGCACCTCGACCATCGGGTTCAGGTCCGACCCGCCCCCAAACCACCACGCGCCGGGGGTCCAGAACATGCGGGTGTTCATATGGACGGCAGGGGTTTTGGGGGAGTTCATATGCGCAACCAAGCTGATCCCGGCGGCCCAAAAACGGGGATCTTCGTCAAGTCCGGGAATTTCCTTGCGGGCCGTCAGGCTGCGCTGGGCTTGCGCGCCCAACTGCCCGTAGACGGTCGAGATGTTGACGCCCACCTTCTCGAACACCCGGCCGCCGCGCATGACCGACATGACACCGCCGCCGGCGTCCTCCTCGCCCTCGGACGCGCGATGGGTTTCTTTGCGCTCAAAACGCCCGGCGGGCAAATGCGCATGAGGCCCCCAGTCTTGGATATCCTCAAGCCGTTCAAATTGCGCGCAAATTTGGTCGCGAAGCGTGGCGAACCAGGCGGACGCGCGTGTTTTGCGAGCGTCGAAAATGTCCTGATCCGTCATGGTAGTCCCCCCGGTTGGCGTGTCAGGCACAATCAACAAGTCGCCCGGCGGGGTGTCAACCGGATTGCGGGGCTGACAAATCGAAACGCATGGTGTAAACGAAATGCGACTCAAGACGGAGAGATGCGAATGATGCGTTTTAGGACCCCATATCTAGCCTGACAGGCCGGTCCATCGGTGACCGCGCAGGTCACGACGCTTCATTCATTCACATCCCTTTAGCGCTCAGGAGCGCCCGTCATGTTCCGCCACTTCGAAAACCTTGTTGACCCCTTTCAACCAACCGCTGATGGCACGCCGCCGTCTGCGCTGTGGGCTTACCTGAGAACACAGTTTCAGCCGTTCAAGAAGTATATGGTCTGGATGGCGCTGTCGGGCGTGACCGTAGCGCTGATCGAAAGCGGCCTGATCTTTTATTCAGGCCGAGTCATCGATTTGATGACCGAGGCCGAGGCAGGGGCGTTTTGGGATGTACATGGGGTAGAGTTGTTGCTGGCGGCCCTGTTCATCCTGTTCCTGCGCCCCTTGATCATCACGCTGAACCATCTGCTGCTTGAGCAGACCCTGGCAGGCAATATGCAAGAGCAGGTGCGCTGGCGGGCGCATAAGCACCTGTTGGGCCAGTCCTCAAGCTTTTTCCAGAACGATTTTGCTGGCCGGTTGAGCAACCGGGTCATGCAGATGGGCCCGGCGGTCGAGGACAGCACCTATATGGCCTTCGAAGGCGTGTGGTACTCGGTCACTTATGTTCTGGGGGCCATGGTTATCCTGGGGCAGATCGACGTGCGGATCGCGCTGCCGCTGGCACTGTGGTTGGTGGTCTATATCGGCTATACCCGCAGCGTTGCGGTGCGGGTGGCGACAGCGTCCGAGAAATGGTCGGATGCGCGGTCGCTGGTCACCGGTCGGGTCGTGGATGCCTATGCCAATATCGAAAGCGTCAAGCTGTTCGCCAGCGGCGACCGCGAGGAGGCCTATGTCCTGTCGGCCATGCGCCGCTTGCGGCTGCGGTTTCAGCGGTTCCTGCGGTTGATGACTGAGCTGAGCCTGGCGTTGACGGCGATCAACGGGTTGCTAATCGTGGGGGTCGTTGGCAGCGCGGTGTGGCTGTGGACCCATGGCGAGGTGACCGTGGGCCAGGTGGCCGCGGCCTCGGCCCTGACGATCCGGCTCAACGGGATGAGCGGTTGGATCCTGTGGGTGATCATCCGGCTGTTCGAACATGCCGGAGTGATCCGCGAGGGGCTGCGCTCGATCGCGGTGCCGCATGCGGTTACCGATGCCGAAGGCGCCAAGCCATTGGTGGTGCGCGAGGCCCGCATCCAGTTTCGCGGGCTGACGCACCACTATGGGCGGGGGCACGGCGGACTGGATGGTGTCAACCTCGAGATCCCAGCGGGGCAGCGCGTGGGCCTGGTGGGCCGGTCGGGCGCGGGCAAGTCCAGCCTGGTCAACCTGCTGCTGCGGTTCCGTGATGCCGAGGCGGGGGAGATCCTGATCGACGGGCAATCGGTGCGAGAGGTGACCCAGGACAGCCTGCGCGGTGCGATAGGGATGGTCAGCCAGGACAGCAGCCTGCTGCACCGGTCGGTACGGGCGAACATCCTCTACGGGCGCCCCGAGGCGTCCGAAGCGATGATGGTCGAGGCGGCGGAACGGGCCGAGGCGCATGCCTTCATCCAGGAACTTGAGGATCCGCAAGGCCGCACAGGGTATAACGCCCATGTCGGCGAGCGCGGCGTGAAACTGTCGGGGGGTCAGCGGCAGCGGATCGGGATCGCCCGGGTGATCCTGAAGGACGCGCCGATCCTGGTGCTGGACGAGGCAACCAGCGCCCTGGACTCGGAAGTCGAAGCGGCGATCCAGGACACGCTCTACGGTGTCATGGAGGGCAAAACCGTGATCGCCATCGCCCACCGGCTGAGCACCATCGCGCGGATGGACCGGATCGTCGTGCTGGACGAGGGTCGCGTGGTCGAAGACGGCAGCCACGACGAATTGCTGGCTCTGGGCGGGCTTTATGCCGGTCTGTGGGCACGGCAGTCGGGCGGTTTTTTGGGGACCGAGGCGGCGGAGTAAGGCTTTCGCCGCCTCACCTTTTAACAACCTAAGCCGGACACGGCGCATTTCAATTCTACCCAGCACAGGTAAAACTCGGTATCCCTGTGCTTTACCAAAGGCCCTTTGGGCGGGATGGTATGATGCTCAAGTTTTCAGGTCTGATCGATGCCTTTGCGCCAGCGCGGGATGCGCCGCCCCAAACCCTGTGGGCGTTCATCAAATGGTCGCTGAGCGGCACCTGGTCTGTTCTGTTGGCCGCAGCGATCTTGGGGGCTGCGACAGGTGTGCTCGAGATCGCGTCGGCCTTCCTGATCGGCTGGGTCATCGATGGGGCGATCAACCATGGCAATGCGGGCTATCTGGCGGCCAATTGGCACATTCTGTTGGGGGTGACCGCGTTTTATCTGGTGTTGCGGCCGCTGATCATGGGCACGAGTGCTGCGATGAACTCGCTGGCCGTGGCGCCCAACCTGGGGGCACTGGTCCTGGCACGGCTGCATCGGCATGTGCTGGGGCAGCATATCCAGTTCTTTGACGACGATTTCGCGGGGCGCTTGGCGCAGAAAGAGATGCAGGTCAGCCGTGCGGTCACTGACATCGCCGTGGATGTTACCATGACGATCTTTTTCGCGCTGACCACCCTGGTGGGTGCGGCTTTTATGATGGCCACGGTGGACAGCTGGTTGGCAGGGCTCTTGGCGGCTTGGCTGGGTGCCTATGTGCTTTTGGTCCGCTGGTTCATCCCGCGCATCCGCAAACGTGCTAAGGCACGCGCGGCGGCGCGGGCGGCGGTCACTGGGCAGTTGGTCGACACGCTGACCAATATGAAAACCGTGAAACTCTTTGCTCACGCCGCGCGGGAGGAGGCCGAGGCGCAGGCCGGCATCGGCGCCTATCGCCAGGCGGCCGTGAACTTCGGGCGCATGTCCACCGCCTTTCGGGTGCTGTTGAACATCGTGGCCGGTGCGCTGCCGGTGATCATGATCGGGGGCGCGCTGGTTCTGTGGCAGGCGGGGCTGGCCACGGCGGGCGAGATCGCGACGGCGGGGATCATCTCGTCGCGCATTGGGCAGATGACCGGCTGGGTCAGCTTCACCGCCCTGGGGATCTTTGCCAATATCGGCGAGATCGAGGACGGCGTGCGTACCCTCGCCCCGCCGTCGCAGGTCGTCGATGCGGCAGGGGCGGTCGATTTGGCCGACGCACAGGGCAAGATCCGGTTCGAGGATGTCAGCTTCCACTACGGCCGTGACGGTGGCGGTGGGCTGAACGGCTTAAGTTTTACGGTCGAGCCGGGTGAGAAGGTCGCCTTGGTCGGGGCCTCGGGCGCTGGAAAGTCGACCGCGCTGGCCTTGATGCTGCGGCTTTATGACAACGAGGGGGGGCGGATCACCATCGACGGGCAGGATGTCGCCCAGGTCACGCAGGACAGCCTGCGGCAACAGGTGGCGATGGTCACCCAAGAAACGGCGATGTTCAACCGCTCGGCCCGGGACAATATTCTGTACGGGAACCCCGACGCGACCGAGCCCCAGATGATCGAAGCCGCCGAACGGGCCGAGGCGCATGCCTTCATCCAGGACCTGAAGGACATCAAGGGCCGCAGGGGCTATGATGCGCATCTGGGTGAGCGAGGCGTGAAACTGTCCGGCGGCCAGCGGCAGCGCATCGCCTTGGCCCGCGCCATCCTGAAGGACGCGCCGATCCTGTTGTTGGACGAGGCCACAAGTGCGCTCGACAGCGAGGTCGAGGCCGAGATCCAAGCCGCCCTGGTCAACGTCATGAAAGGCAAAACCGTCGTTGCCATCGCACACCGCCTGTCCACCGTGGCGCAGATGGACCGGATTTTGGTCCTCGAAGAGGGGCGGATCGTCGAGGAGGGGGCGCATGGCGATCTGTTGTCCCAAGGGGGGCTTTATGCGCGGTTCTGGAACCGGCAATCGGGTGGCTTCTTGAACCTCGAGGCCGCCGAATAACGGCATGGCACGTCTGGACCAAGAATTGGTGCGCCGGGGCTTGGCCGAAAGCCGGGCGCGGGCGCAGGAGATGATTGCCCAAGGCCTGATCACCGTGGATGGCGCCCCGACCCGCAAAGCCAGCTTGAAGGTTGAAGGGCAAAGCTTGGCCGTCACCGGTACGCCCAATCCCTGGGTCTCGCGGGCGGCGCTGAAACTGGTCCATGCGCTGGATCACTTCGACCTGAAACCGCAGGGGATCGCGGCGGATATCGGCGCCTCGACCGGTGGGTTCACCCAGGTGCTATTGGCCCGGGGGGCCGCACGGGTGATCGCGGTCGATGTGGGCCAGGGTCAGTTGCACCCCGCAGTGGCGGCGGATCCGAGGGTCGAGGATCGGTCCGGCACCAACGCCCGTCACCTGGAACCGGGCGACCTGCCGCCGCTGGATTGGGTGGTCAGCGATGTCTCGTTCATCTCGGCCACCAAGGCGTTGGGCCCGGCGTTGGCCGCCGCGCGCCAAGGGGCGCGGCTGGTGTGCCTCGTTAAACCGCAGTTCGAGTTGACCCCGACGGATGTCGGCAAGGGCGGGATCGTCAAGACCCCCGCCGCCCACGCCCGTGCCGTCACCCGGGTGCGGGATTGGTTGGAGGGTAAAAATTGGGCGGTCGAGGGCCACTGCGAGAGCCCGATACGGGGCAGCGATGGCAATGTTGAGTTCTTATTGGTGGCGCGTAAGCGCGGGGATATTGGGATTTGAGGGCGTTCGGTTTGAGGTCCAGCCGACCAAATCGTTGCGATGTCATGAACGGCAGCTTTTGCCGACCGGTCACAAACGTCGTAAATTTAAAGACGATTTCGCAAGGGGTTATGGCCCCGTTTTTTCTAGAGCGCCGTGCTGAAAACCTGAATCGAAGGGATTTCCAGAAGGGAGCATGATTGTGGTTCATATAGGCGGGAAGCCCGTAAGGTTGTTAACCGGCGGACGGGAAGCGACAGGGTCCGACGAGCCATCAAGATGCTTTGTTGTTGGACTGTCTTTACCGGCACAAAGCGTATCGTCGGGCGGTCAATGGCTTCACAGATCGCCTCGGCATCCAAAGCATCGCTCTTTCCACGTTTAACGTATCCCGTCACATAGGACGGAGGCATAATCCGCACTTCATGCCCCATGGCGATCAAGGTCCGCGCCCAATGATGCGCCGTAGCGCAGGCCCCCGAGCGACCCGCAAAATTCGGACACCACTGTAAGCTGCGATTTGTTGTCAGCTGATCTTCAACGAGAAGGAGATCAGCGATGTCGAAACGGAAGAACCATTCGCCTAATTTCAAGGCAAAGTCGCGCTTGCGGTTTTGAAGGGCGAACGCACGGTGGCGGGACTGTCGAGCCAGTTTGGTGTGCACCCGACGATGATCCACAGTTGGAAGCGTGCGCTGCTGGAAGGCGCGTCCGGCGTGTTCGAGCGCGGCGGCAAGCAAGCCACAGAAATCGACGAAGGGCAGGTTAAGGAACTGCATGCTAAGCTCAGGGATCCGAAGATCAGCCCGCTACATCGCAAGAAAACTCGGCAACGCGTTTTGAGGTAGATACTTAGAGATCCTGCCGGACGATCTCGGTGATCAAGACATCCACCAAATCATCACCCAAGATGGGCGCTGCCGCCTCTTTCAGGCGCATCTTCAGATCGATCATCGCCGGCCCGGTGGTAAAGGCGCCGTCGAAGCCGCCCGATTGGGCATGAACGAACATCACCTGCAAAAACGCGTCCCGCAGCTTGGGCTCTTTCGCGAAAACAGCCGTTCCCGTCCCTTCGACGACCTCAACCGCGATCGAGGCGACGACCAGGGCCACGACCCGCTGATCCTGAAGCAGGGAAATCACAAACTGCCGTTTGAGTTCAGTATATTCAGTTGGCACTTCGGCGGCTTTTTTGGCCTCGGCCTCGGCCAGCGCTTCGGCTTCCGCCTCAGCCTCTAAGCAGGCGGTGTCCTCGGGCGCGCAGCCAGGATCGCCGGGGCGCAGGGTCATGCCACCCGCCAAGCCGACGGCCAGCCCCAAAACTATCCCCACTATTGGCACCAATTTGCCCATGTCGCCGCCCTCAAAATGGAAGAATGATATCCGCGACCTGCTGGCCAAGCCGCGGTTGTTGCACGTCCGAGATTTGGCCGCGCCCGCCATAGGAAATCCGGGCACCGGCCACTTTGTCATAGGTGATCTGGTTGAGCCGCGAGATATCCTCGGGGCGGACGATGCCTGCGACCTGCAAGTCGCGCAATTCGAAGTTCACGCGGACCTCTTGCGTGCCCTGAACGACCAAATGCCCGTTCGGCAGAACCTCGACCACCGTCGCTGCGACCTTCAGTTCGATCCGCTCGGTCCGTTGAACCTGTCCCTGACCCGAGGACGCAGAATCCGAGGACAACTGCGCCAAATCGGCCGCTGTCGCCCCGTTCGGCAAGACCTTGTCGACAATTTGCGGGATGCCCGCCAAGGCAGAGACGCCCACCGACTCGGAGCCCGACCGCCCACGCGAGCTGGAGTTCTGGATCTGTGCGCGGTCGTCGATCTCGATCAACACCGTCAGAATGTCACCGCGCCGCCGCGCCCGGCGATCACCGAACAGCGAAGATGGACCCGAGCGCCACAACGAGGCTTGCTCTTG
The DNA here is from genome assembly GCA_938049225.1 of uncultured Paracoccaceae bacterium. GTDB lineage: Bacteria > Pseudomonadota > Alphaproteobacteria > Rhodobacterales > Rhodobacteraceae > Halovulum. The sequence goes on along the minus strand of CALICM010000033.1, from coordinate 70,599 downwards.
TTGGCTGCGCGCCTCGGCCGGGGGCGGGGTGGCCATCGCGGCGCGGGCGGCGTCCAGCCCGCGCACGGCCATGACCTGAGGCGCACCAACCGGTGAAAACTGCGGCGCACGCCCGACATTCTCAAGCCGGGCACATGCGGTCGCGGCACAGACAAGGGCCACCAGACCCAATCCCTTAAGACGTGTCATTGCCCAACCTCCACCAATCCGGGGCCATTCACACGGCCAACAACCACCTGTCGCGAGCCCAAATTCATCACCCGCACCACCTGCCCAGCCGCCGCGCGGTCCAGCGCACGCCCGTCGGTTTCAATCACCAGGGCGCCAGCGCGATAGCGCAGCAGCACGGTTTCATTGCGTTCGATCAGGGCCGCGGGACCAACATCGCCCACTTGCACGGGGCGCCCCACGTAAAGGGTGACGCGGGTCTCGAGCCCGACCACATCTTCGACCCGTTGATGGGCTCCACCGATTTGCGCATCCACCAGGGCGACATCCGTCGCCGCCAGGACCGTCCGCGCCGGGACGGTCCGCGTTGCGACCAGCGAATTCGCCAGCGCATCGGTGGCAGCGAACCCTGTGACCAATAGGACGAGGGAGAGAGTTCTGGCACTAATCATCGGATTTGCGTCGTGGCGCCAAGCATCTGGTCAGCGGCCGTGATCACCTTGGCGTTCAACTCATAGCCGCGCTGGGCCGCGATCAATTCGCTGATCTCGCGCACCGCATCGACCGAAGACCCTTCAAGATAGCCTTGGCGAAACGTGCCACGCCCGTCTTGACCCGGGGGGCCAAGGTTTGGTTGCCCAGATGCCGCCGTTTCCAGGTAAAGGTTGCCACCGATGGCCTCGAGCCCCTTTTCATTCACAAAAGTCGCCAGGCTGAAGGCCCCCAAAAGCTGCGGGTCCACCTGGTCGTCAAAGGTTCCGTAAACCTCGCCATCGGCATTGATGGTGATACTGCGGGTTTCTTCAGGAATGGTGATTGCGCCGGACACTTCATACCCATCCGCGGTTACGATCAGCCCGTCCGCGTTGCGTTTCAGCGCCCCGTCACGCGTGTAGGACGACAATCCCGAGGGCAACGTGATCTCAAGATATCCGGCCCCCTCGATCGCGACGTCCAATTCGTTGCCCGATGCGCGCAGACTGCCCTGCTCGACCTCCATCGAGACGGCGGCGACGCGCACGCCCAGCCCCAGCTGAACGCCGGTCGGCACAATCGTCCCGTCCGAGGCATTAACCGTGCCGGGCTGCACCATCTGTTGGTAGTGCAGATCGGCGAAATCCGCGCGGCGGGCGTTATAGGCCGTCGTGCTCATGTTCGACAGGTTGTTCGAGATAACCTCGACCCGGGTTTGCTGCGCGTCCATGCCGGTCGCGGCGATATCAAGTGCTCTCATCGGTGTCTCCCCTCATCAGGCCGGACTGGCCATGGTGGACATGACCTGGCGGATCCGCTCGTCCTCGCGGTCCATCAGGCGTTGTCCGGCTTCATAGGCGCGCTGCACCTGGATCATGCGGGCAATCTCGGCCACCGCGTTGACATTTGCCCCTTCGAGAAAGCCTTGCAGCATCGCGCCCCCCTCGACCGGGGTCGTGGGGGCATCCGCGCGGAACAACACGCCATCCTCGCGTCGCAACTGGCCAGGATCGTCGACCGTAACCAAGCCGATCTGGGTGATCGGCTGGCCATCGGCGGTCAGCGTGCCGTCGGTTGCGATGGTGACATTCGCGGCGTTGGGCGGCACAAAAATCGGCGCGCCGCCGGCATCCAGCAAACGGTGCCCCAGCGGGTTCACCAACTCCCCCGTCGCATCGGGCGAGAAGGCGCCAGCACGGGTCAGACGGGGGCCGTTGGGGGTCTCGACTTGAAAGAACCCCTCGCCCTCGATCGCCAAATCATAGGTCCCGCCGGTCGCACGCATCACACCCTGCTCGGCCGAGGTAACGCGGGCATGGGTCGCGGTCAGCGCGACCGAGCCGCCCTCGGCATCCAGGGCCTTGACCATCTCGGCGAAGATCATCCCTTCGCGGCGGTATCCGGTTGTCGACAGGTTGGCGATATTGTTCGCCACCGACTGCAATTCGTTCGCCAGGCCGGTCTGGCGGGACAGTGTCACATATCCAGCGGTATCCATTCCAAACTCCCCTCTAGTCTATTGGGCGATCCGTGGGATCAGCGCCTCGGTGTAAAAATTCACCAGCATCTGACCCGAGAAGGCCATCGTCATCCAAAAAGCGATCAGGATCGCGGCCAGTTTGGGTACAAAGGTCAAAGTCATCTCTTGGATCGAGGTCAGCGCTTGAAACAGACCAATCGCAAGGCCCACCACTAAAGCCATCGTCAGCACCGGGGCCGAGATGATGAAAGTGATCCACAGCGCCTGCCGTAGGATGTCCAAAAGAGCCGCCTGATCCATGGATCAGACCGGCATCCTGAGAATTTCTTGATACGCTTCGACCACGCGGTCGCGCACCGTGACAGCGGCTTGTACCGCAATCTCGGTCGCAGCAAGCGCCTCGACGACCGCTTGCGGGTCGGCCCCGCCAGTCAGCCCCGCCGTAACGGTCTGCTCGGCCTGGGTAAGGGCACGCATGAAGTCGCCCGCCATATCGGCAAAAGCGCCGCCTTGGCTGCCATCGGGGGCCACGTCAGCGGGGCGGGTGGCAGGTTCGGCGCTGGCATACAGCCGGGCGGCGACATCAGGGGAAAATTCAACCATTCTGGTTTCCTTTCAAACGGTTATCTGCGCAGCAGGTCCAAAACTGATGCGGTCATCTTGCGGGCTTGATCAAACATTCTGAGGTTAGCTTCGTAGCTGCGCTGCGCCTCGCGGGCGTCGGCGATCTCGATCATCAGGTTGACGTTCGAGCCGTCGTACATCCCATCCGGTCCCGCCATCGGGTGCGCGGGGTCGCGGACCTTGGTCAGCTCGGTCCGATCCAATTGCATCCGGCCCGCTTGAACCCCTTCGATTCCCGGCGCGGCCGCCAAGCGTTCAAAGGGGATCATCTTACGCCGATAACCGGGCGTGTCGGTGTTCGCGATATTCTCGGACACCACCCGCAGGCGGGCCGATTGCGCAGCCATTCCGCTGGCCGAAGCGGCCATTGTCTTCATCAAATCACTCATAAGAAGGGGTCCTTTTACCTGCGGCCCATGGTCATCCGCAGGATGTCCAGAGATTTGCGGTACACGCCCAGCGCCAGATCATGGCTTTGCTCTGCCTCGACGGCGCGCATCATCTGATCCTCGAGCGAAACGGTGTTGCCATTGGGCGCCTCGGCCGCGAAAGCCGTGTCCTCGACCACGCCAAAGCGGGTTGCGGCAATGCTGCCTGCGATATGGCCGGGTCGCGTTGTGCGCAGCGCCATGCCTTGCATTGACAGCCCGTCATAGGCATCGGCAAAGGCTGTGACATCTTTGGCCTTATAGCCAGGCGTATCGGCGTTCGCGACATTCTGCGCGATCACCGATTGGCGCGCGGCGGCATGGCTGCCCAGATCGCGGGCCAGCGTCAAAATACCAAGATCCATGTTCATTTCGGGGTTCTCCCTTCGGTCTCAAGACCTCCTTAAGGGGGCATGGTGAATAAAGAGTTGTGATTGGACGGACAAAGAGCCTGTTATGAAAAATCTTAATGATATAACTGCTGAAATAGCTAAATTCCCTTGTAAACAAAGGGTTGGCGCCCTATCGGCTGTGCGCTCTGGCTCGGTCGATGTTGTGGGCTTGGGCCCGCGCGCGCGGGTGGGCGATTTGATTCGGATCGGCGCGGATCCCGCGATCGTCGGCGAGGTGGTCGCGCTGGACCGCGCCCACGCCCGGGCGATGACGTTTCAGGACTGCGCGGGCTTGGCGATCAACACACCGGTCTGGCTGGATCCGGTCCAACCGCTGTGCCCGCTGCCGACGTGGCAGGGTCGCATTATCGATGCTTTTGGTAACCCATTGGATGGGCGCCCGCTGCCCACCGGACAGACCTCGGTGGCCGTGAACAACCGCCCCCCGGCAGCGGCGGGCCGTCGGGCGCTGGGCGCGCGCTTGGACACAGGCGTGGCGGCCCTGGATACGATGTTGCCACTGGTGCGGGGACAGCGGATCGGAGTTTTTGCTGGATCCGGCGTCGGCAAATCCACCCTGCTGGCCGAGATTGCCCGCCGCACCCCGGCAGACCGGGTCGTGCTGGCTTTGGTCGGCGAGCGCGGTCGCGAGTTGGGGCATTTCACCAGCGAGGTGTTGGGCGAAGTTGGTTTGGCGCGTTCGGTCGTCGTGGCCGCAACCTCGGACCAATCGCCTTTGATCAAACGCCGCGCGGGGTGGACTGCGATGGCGGTGGCCGAGTACTTCCGCGATCAAGGCGATCATGTTCTACTGATCGTCGACAGTTTGACGCGCATGGCCGAAGCCCATCGCGAGATCGCCTTGACGGCGGGCGAGCCTGCGTCGCTGCGGGCCTACCCCCCCTCGACCGGGGGATTAATCTCGGGCCTTGCTGAACGCGCCGGGCCGGGCGCACTGGGGCAAGGCGATATCACCGCCGTTTTCAGTGTGTTGGTCGCGGGGTCGGACATGGACGAACCCGTCGCCGATATGACCCGCGGCGTGTTGGATGGCCATGTGGTGCTAGAGCGCGAAATCGCCGAGCGTGGACGCTTTCCGGCTATAGATGTGCGTCGCAGCGTCTCGCGCAGCTTGCCCGAGGCGGCGACACCGGCCGAGAATGCCTTGATCCAGGAAGCGCGGCAGGTTTTGGCAACCTACGAGGCGGCGGCCCCGATGATTATGGCGGGGCTCTACGCGGGTGGGACGGATCCCGAGATCGACAGGGCCATTGCGATTTGGCCCGGACTGGATGCGTTCTTTGGGACCACGGGTCTTCTTGGGGCGGCACAAGCGTTCGACACCCTCAAAACCTGCTTGAACCCACAGCGCTAGGCGCGTTCAGCTGGCGGAGAGGATCAGGTTCGTCAAGCCCAGCGAAGGCGTTCCGGCGTTTTGCAGCAATGTCAGCGCCGCCACCACTGGCGTGCCCGGCCCGGGCCCTTGCGTGATTTGCTGCCGTACCAAAAAGCGGTTGATCAGATCATCCACCGCCTGAGGGTCCTGAAACACCGCCAGCGAGCTGTCGCCAAATAGCTCCCGCGTTCGATCTTGCAGGGTTTCGCGCTGGGTATCGACATCCAATCCCGCAAACTCACCCGGCAGATTATACGCCCCCTCGAACACGGTCCGCAAAGGTTGATTTCCCAAAATCCGGAACCATTGCGCGCTGTCGGCGGTTGGGCTTTCAGCATATTCCGCGATCTCGCGCCGCAACCCCATAGCAAGGCGCATGTTCGGGTCTTGGTTGCCCACGGCCACCTCGAACTGACGCTCGCGATAGGCATCTGTGATCTGGCGGCCAAACCCGAAATCCTGAGTTCGACTGCCAAACACATCGCCAAAGCCAAAGGCGCGGCTGAACTCGGCATAGCGCGGGTCGACAAAACGGTTCGCCAGCGCCTCGGGGTCTTCGCTGCCTTCGGCCAGGATACGTTCTAAGAAGGCGGTTTTGAACAGTTCTTCGTCCAGGCCAAACGCCCCCAGGGCCACCTTGAGCAACGTCCGGTCCTGCACCAGTTCTTGTGCCGAGGTTATGGTTGAGATCCGCTCGTTGAAATAGGTCACCTCGCGGTCGATCAGAGGGCTGCGATCGAAAGCTGCGCGCTGCGTTTCCTCGGTCGCTTCCAAAAAGCGCCAGCCCGCCACGCCAGAAAGGGGAAGGACCGGCTGGAAAGTCATGCGCTGCCCTCGGCCGCGCGGCCCAGCAACAAGCGCTCTTGCGCCAAAAGATTGCGCAGGGCCTTGAGTGCGGGGTAAAATCGGTGTTCTGCAACGGCGGTTTGCGCCTGATCCAGCGCCGCGCGGCTTTCGGGATCAGAGAATACGAACCGCAGCTGAGCGATCCCACGCAGCAATTGGGGCTGGGCCTCATCCACCTCGGCCTCGCCCGCCAGCACCATTTGCGCGATGTAGCACACCCGGCTGACCGGCGTTTTCACATCATCTGGGTGGATCGCATCGCGCAAACGCAACACGCGGGCGTCGCGCGTGATCACATTCAGGCGGGCCCGGCGATCGCCGTTTTCCATGACCACGCCATTGATCATGATCCGCTCGCGCGGACCTAATTTCAAAACAAGGCCGGTCATCTAAACGGCCCCCTCGCGCGCACGCAAACCGCGCATCATCGCGGTATTGACCTCGACCAAAACCTCGGGAGACGCCTTTTCACGCAGCACTTTGTTCGAGTGGTGGCGGGTGAATTCGGCCAGGTAAAAGATCTGGGCGCGCAGAGCATCGGGCAATGTGTTGCCAGCATCGGCCACATCCGTGGCCAGCATGGTCCAAAGGCGTTGGTTGAGTTGAACGGCCTCGGCCAGGCGCGGGAAAGCTTGCGGTGTCTCGGTATCGGTGTCGGCCAGGCGGCGCGTCACTTCGGCAAAAGCGCGATACTCGGTGTCGCGCATGGACGGGGTGATCGCGGTCGCGTTGGCATAGGCGGCGCGCGCCAATTGTGCGTTGCTCATCGGAATGTACCCTTATTAGGCCATTGGATCCCCTCAGGGCAGATTTCACCCCCGGGCCAAGGATGCGGATGGCGACATATGCCGCCATCCGCCAAGTGTTGTTACCGGAACAGCGACAAGATGTTCTGCGGCGCCTGGTTGGCGATCGACAGCGACTGGATACCCAGCTGCTGCTGAACCTGCAGGGCCTGCAAGCGGGCCGATGCCTCTTCCATATTCGCATCGACCAGCGCGCCAATGCCCGACTTAAGCGAATCGCTCAGGTTGCTGACAAAATCGGACTGGATGTCGATCCGGCCTTCGACCGAACCAAAGGCAGCCGCAGCATCGATCGAGGTCTGGATCAGAGTCTCGATGTCGGCCAGCGCCTGGGTCGCACCCGCGTCAGATGTCACGTCCAACGTGCCCAGGGCCAGAAGACCACCGTCCTGCGTCCCGTCAAGGGTCTCGGCGATATCCACTTGGATGGTATCACCGGCGCCTGCAGTACCGGCCAGCGCGATTGTGATCGTGCCTGCGCCGGTGCTGGTTGCCACGGAAGTCGTGGTCGCGCCCGCCGCGGTGAAGGCATCCGAGATCTGGGTGCCAAGCGCGGTGACAACATCAGCGGCAGTGTCCGTACCGTTGGCAACATAGGTCGCCACGATCGGCGTTGTGCCGATGTCGGCCGAACCCGCACCAGTTACGGTGACGCTGTAGCTTGCACCATCAGCAACGCCCGCGCCCGTGATCGTCAGGACCGAGCTTGCAGCGGCGTTACCCGCAAGGGCCGAGCCCGTGTTGGTCCCAGTGATCAAATCGCCGGCCGCGCCCACTGCGGTCGTACCAACCGCACCAGTTGCGGTTCCAAGATCCTGACGCGAAACCGAGATCTGGGATGCTGTCACGTTACCAGCGGTATCACGGTCCAGCGACGACAGGACATCGTAGCTCGAGGTGCCCTGAAGCAGGTTCACACCGTTGAACTGAGCGGCGCTGGTGATCGCATTGATCTGGTCGCGCAATGCGCTGATGTCTGTCTGGATCTTGGTACGGTCGTCGTCGTTGGCTTCCTGAGAAGCAACAACCTTTTCCTTCATCTCGGTCAGAAGGCCAGTGATGGATTCAGCACCGTTCCGCGCAACCGCAACGGTCGAACCGCCCAAAGAAAGGGCTTCCGAGATCGCGCTGAAACCGGAAACATCCGATTGCATGGTGGTCGAGATGGCCCAGATAGCCGAGTTGTCGCGGGCCGAAGCGATCGACTTACCGGTCGAAATTTCGCTTTGGGTCATCGACAGGTCTTTGTTGATCGACTGCAGGGTCTGCAGGGCAACCATCGCGCTGTTATTGGTAAGAATGCTAGACATTTGAGTCCTCGTTTAAACTACGACGCTTTCGACGCCGAATTGCAAGAAAGCCACTTGGTGGCCACACCGGATGCCGTTTTGGCCCCTGCGGTCAAAGTGTCTTGCACCCGCCCGCGCCAACCCCTCAGGTCGCTGGGGGCACATCACCCCAAAGGTCATAACCAGAAGTTAATTCGCGCGGCCCCCACGAGGGGAAAGACTCATAAGTTTTAGGTGAACAAAGCCTTAGCCGCCGGATCACGTCCGCCGGTCATTGGTTGTTTTGGGCGCGGTGTAGTCCTGCCGTTTGCCCGCGACGGTATAGGTGGACAGCTTCGCGTGGCTGTCGCGCTGTTCGGCCTGCAGGCGGCTGACGGTTTTCAACCCGCGCTGGCTGGCCCCGATCAGGCGGCTGTTGCGTTGAGCCGCGTTCCGGATCTGCTCTAGCATTGCTGTCAGCCCGGTGTCCTTGTCCAAAGGAACCTCGGCCAGTCGATCCGCCAACCCGGCCAATTGCTGCGAGATTAGGGACATGCCCTCGACATCCCCGGCCAACAGCGCTTTGCGTTCGCGGCTGAGCAGGGCCAGCGTTTGGCTGGCCAGCTTCCTATGGCGATAGCCCTGTATCATTCGCCCGCCCCTTCACGCGCGACAAGCGAACGGAAGATACTCTCGGCCAAGCCCAGCCCGCCGGTATCGACCAAGCGTTCTGCATAGGCATCGGACAGGAAACCGGCGAAAGCATCCTCGCCCGCGCCGCCGCCGCCAAAAGACGGCGGTTTCGCCACGCCGCTCAGCCGTAACATTTCGGCCAGAAAGCTGGCCTCAAGCGCCTCGGCCGACTCGCGCAGCGCGGATAGGCGTTCGGGGTCCAGGGTTCGCGGCGCAGTAGAAGGCGCCTGCAGGGAGGGGGCCGTGAGGTCCATGTCATGTCCTTACTGTTTCGCATCATGACCGTGGAAATGCCCGAACGCGGTAAAGATATGGTAACCCGCCCCCGCCTAAGAAGCGGCATGACAGATAGCATTTCAACGATTCGGGTCCAGGGACCCAAAGCCTCGCCCGCCCAGGCCCTGTTGGCCAAAACCGCCAGCAAACCGGGTGCGGCGGATGCGGATGCCGAGGTGGCGAACAGCTCAAGTTTTACGGAAGTTCTGGCCAGAACAGATGGCGCTGCACCGCCGTCGCCACAGCCGATGCCTCAGACAGCTTCCACTAGTGTCCCGGCGGATGCGTCCCAGGATCTGCCCCACGCGCCCGTTCCTGCAACTCAGGCGACCACGGCCATAGCTGATGCGCGGGCCGCTGTGCCGGAGGAGGGTCCGCGACCCGCAGCCGCGGACGGCCAGGTCACAGACGGCCACCAGCCAACTCCTGTGGCTGACACCGAGGCGGCGGTGCCGCAGACGAAACCCATGTCGACCGAGGCTGCTAGCGCGCGGGGGGAGGCCGCTGTGCAATCGGCAACTCCAGCCCAGCCGGGCACGTCAGATGCAGGGAAGGTGACCCCGGCGGCGCCATCCGCTGAACCTATTCGGGCACAAGAGCCCGCAGCTTCCGAAGCAACGAAGGCGGCTGTCCAATCATCGCAAGGACCCGAGGTTAAGGCCACGCAGCCCGGGACGCCGCTACTGCAACCGGACTCCGAGATGCCCAGACGTGTTGCAGAGCGCGCGCTTCCGACACCGACCAACCCCACAACCACAACTTCGCGCGGGGCGGATCATCGGATTGTCCCAGGGCCACCCTCGGATATCGCCGTAGGCCCTGAGCTGGCCAAAACCATCTCTGCCCCCAACCCGATGGGTGACGCGGTGGACGCTGCGCCGGCCCCTTTGAGCAATGGTGAGCGAGCGGCCTCGGCCGCCGGTCTGGCGCGCGCTGTTCCAATACCCCAGACAGGTGGTGCGCCGCTTCCACCGCCCGATGTTGTGGTCGCCCAAGTGGCACGGCAAGTGACCCCAGGTGGCGCGTCCGAAATGACGATCCGCCTGGATCCGCCCGAGCTTGGCTCGGTCCGGATTGGCCTGACGGTGACAGATGGCGCTGTTGCGGCGGTCGTCTCTACCGAACGCGTTGATGTCGAGGCGCTGCTGCGCCGTCATGGCGATCAATTAGCCGCGGCCTTGGAACAGGCCGGATACGGCGATGTCGATTTGAGCTTTTCAGACCAGCATGCGCAGGATGCGGCGGACTTCGACGACACAGCGGACGGCGGCGAGTTCCTTATGACCGCCAACCCCACACAGCAGCTCGTCCCCGACGCCATTCCAACAACGCTTGTGACGTCTGGAATGGATCTCAGGGTCTAGGCTTTTGAAGTTCCGCGCGGCCTGACCTGAAAAACGGGTAGCGGTTTTCGGAATGGCGCCAAAGAAGGATCGGATCATGGATATCTCCTCAGCCACAGCAGCGGCAAATGCCGCCACAACACAGCAATCCCCGTCCGAGGTCGCGGCGAATGACACATCGCTCTCAGCCGACTTCAACACATTTTTGACCTTGCTGACCGCCCAACTGCGCAATCAGGACCCGCTTAAACCAGTCGATTCCACCGAATTTATCGCGCAATTGGCCAGCTTTTCGTCGGTCGAACAGCAGACCCGCACGAACACCCTGCTTGAGGAGTTGGTCCAGGGCTCGCAAACCAATGGCGTTGATCTTGAGCAAGCAGCTTCTTGGGTTGGGCGCGATGTGTTGGCCCCGGGCTCAGCCGAGTTCGACGGCGATGCGCCGGTCAGTTTTGTCGTTGACCCACCCGAAGGGGCGGATCGGGCCGAGATCTTGATCAAGAACGACTTCGGTCTGGTGGTTTTCAAGAAGACCGCTGATCCCGCCGCCACATCCGTGTCCTGGGACGGGATTGACGCCGCTGGAACGGTTGTCCCGCCAGGGTCTTACAGCGCAAACATTCTGTATTTCGAGGGGGATGCGCAGATCGCGGACCTTCCCGGGCAAAGCTTCTCGCGGGTGACCGAGGCACGCTGGCAAGACGGCACACCCCGTTTGATCCTGGAAAATGGCGGCGAGGTGAGCCCAGACGAGGTCGCAGCAGTGCGAGCCGCGCAGGAATAGCGCAAATGCCGCGCGAAAACCCGGCCCGGATATCCGGGCCGTAACCACGGGATCACCGCTTTGGGGGAAAATCCACCGACAGTTGGCGGATATGCTCACGATGCGCAACCATTCGGTCCGCAAGGATCGTGGTTGTCGTATGTTCTTCGACCTGGGATGACAAATCCATCGCCGCCCGCAGGGATACACACGCCTCGCGGTGGCCGCGAACCAGACTATGGATCATATCGTCAATGATCGGCATTTGATGATCGCGCGGGGGGTCGATCGTCATTGTAACATCCGAATAGTCCAAGATAACCGGCATACCCATACCGCGGACATACCGCGCGAGTGGGTTTAGGGCATCATGCAGCTCAGTGGATTGCTGTTCGAGGCAGGACGCCAGCGACCGCGCACCGGGACCGACAACATTCCATGCGTAGCATGCCGTGGTTCTGCTCAACCGACAGGTATTACCAAGTACGATTGAGAACGCCTCTTCTAGTACTTTGATCTCGTTAGATTTCATTGATTTACCCTGGATAGCAATTGTCCCCTACCGGTGTGCGGCAGGCCATAAACTCACTCATGTTGTATATAGGTCAATCCAGATGAAACACTAAAATTTCATCTTTTTAACAACCCTTCATATTGCGGCAAGATCGCGGACCCATTCCAGTTTATTACTACGAAGTACCGGATCAAAGCAAGTATCCGCCTAGGATATCACAAAATACTCTGATCTCTTGATTGGTGTGGCCACCTGACATTTATGGAGATCATTAGAGTTTTAGGGTAAAGAGTATGGGTCGGTCCGCCGAGACACAACCGCAAATGTTGATATTTTCGGCTGAGGCTTTCGAGATCACGCTGCGCCCGCAGGGACGCCATTCCTATCAGGTGAAAACCGGTCAGTGTTTTTTGGATGTTCAGATTTCCGGCGCGCGCACGTCTTATGTGTGCAGCGCCTTGGCCGACGCGGCCAACGTCTCGCCCTCTGAGTCCTTAATCTTTTTCGTCGCGGACACACTTGGCAAAATCGATGCGACACGCCTGGGCTGGAGCTTGCAATTCTCGGCCGATCCAGACTGGTTTAAACAGCACCTTGTGCCGCCCCAAACGTCCACGGCCGCACCGATGTCCGCTTTGATCCATACACATGATACAACCATGGCGGGCCTGGCAGGCACATTTCGTGACCTAATGCTGCATTCGAAAGGCAGGATCTCGGCGGCGGATTTGGAGGCCTTTGCCAAAATGCTGGTCATGCGCCTGTCTGTGCATCTGTTGATGACAGCGACACCGCCAACTGCGCAAAAGCGCGAAGCCGCCCGCATTCGCCAAGTCACCACATTCATCGAAGAGAACCTTGACGCGAATCTAACCGGGCCCAAACTGGCCGAGGTGGCTGGCGTCAGCCCCTTCCAATTCGCACGTTTGTTTCGGCACGAAACGGGAAGCAGCCTGCATCAATATGTGATCAATCGGCGGGTTGCCAAAGCGATGGACTTGCTTGAGCGCGGCGAGAAAACCCTCAGTCAAGTTGCCTTTGCCAGCGGATTTGGCTCGCAAAGTCATATGACACATGTGTTTTCGCGTTTGGTCGGCATCACCCCGGGCAAGTATCGGGACAAAAAGGACTAGGCCCCAAGGCAGTTGTCGTCACAGGTCCACTTCAATCACACCACCGGGCTTTGCCGCGCGGGACTGGCACAGGATAACACTGCCCGCGCGCTGGGCTTTGGAGAGCACAAAGTCGCGATGCTCAACCTCGCCCGACACCAAGCCGCACTTGCACACCCCGCAGATCCCATCCGAGCATTTCACATCCACATGGATCCCGTTTTCCGCAAGGACATCAGTCGCTGATTTATCGGCGGGAACGTGCAAAACTTGACCACTTCTGACCAGTTTCAGGCTGAAGTCATGGTTTTGATACGCGGGCAGTTCGGGTATCGTGAAGTACTCAAGGTGCCGCGCCTCTTCGGGGATCCCTTGTCGTTCCGCAGCCGCGATTACGGCCGACATGAACACCTCTGGGCCACAAGTGTAGACATGTGCGCCCCGCGGATGACCGGACAACACGCGGTCCAGATCGGCGCGCGTGCCTTCGTCCGAGACATGCACGGTCACATGATCTGCCCAGGGAACATGGGCCAGATCTTCGAGATATCCGCCGCTGGCGCGGGATTTGATCGCGTAATGCATGTGAAAATCGGCTTGCAGGGCATGTAATCGGTGGGCCATTGCGATCATCGGTGTGATGCCTATCCCACCCCCCAGCAACAGACTGCGGGACGCCCCCTCGACCAGCGGGAAATGGTTGATAGGTTTTGAAATAAACACCTTGCGCTCTTCGGCAAAGATCCGGTGCAATAGGGCCGAGCCGCCGCGGCCATCGGCCTCGCGCAGCACGCCGATTTGGTATTTGGACCGGTCAGCAGGGTCGCCAGACATCGAGTATTGCCGCAGATATTCCGGCGCGACGACGATGTCCAAGTGCGCGCCTGCAGTCCAGACCGGCAGATCGCTGCCGTCCAAGGCGCGGAACTCGTATTTGGTGATATCCGGCGTCATCGCCTGCGCTTTGGCCACCTCGACCCGCAGGACCGGGCTTTCGCTGGCGTTCGTATATCTGTGGACATGGGCATCATCGCCCCGGGTCAGGCGGGCCTGGTATTCTTCGGCCGTGATCATGGCCTGATACGCCTCAATCCCCGCCTCGCGGTCCATCGGAAAGGGATAGGGCCAAGGGTGCGGCGCCAGGGGCGCGGGATAGACAGCCAAAGTTTGATCCCGGTACTTCAGATCCAGGTCCTTTTGCAGGCCCCGCGCATTGACCGGGTGCCGCGTGGGGCGATAGCCGCCGTCATCCGACAGTTCCAGGTCCCACCACCATTTCTTGACCGGGTTCAGCCCGCCATTTCCAACCGCATCGTCCAGCTTGGCCAGCCAAGGTGCGGCTTGCGGAATATGCATGGCCGCCCAGCGAAAGGGTTTCTCGGCAAACAACCCCTCCAGGTTCCAAGGACAGGTTTTCATGCAGCGCCCGCACATCGCGCCGCCCAGGGTGCCGATGCGATAGGTCGCACATTTTTGGCTGTCCGACTTCCAGATCTCGTAGCCGTTGAACATCAGCTTCGGCCCGGCGGTAATCGCGCCCGAGGGGCACTCGCGGGCGCATTTGTTGCAGCTCTCGCAGAAGCGCTGAAGACCGAAGTCGATAGGTTTGTCATGCACCAGCGGCATATCGGTGGTGACCACCCCGGATTTGAGGCGGGGGCCGAGAAAGGGGTTCAGGATCACTTCACCAATCCGGCTGACCTCGCCCAGCCCGCTGAGCAGCAGGAGTGGGGGCTGCAACACCTCGCCATCCATCACGCTGTGGGCTTTGGCCGAATAGCCCAGGTTGCGGATCTGCTTGGCGATGACACCCCCCAACAGCGAAAAGCGCAGATAGGCGCGCATCGATTGTGCCACGCTGATCCAGTCGTCGCCCGAGGCGCCTTCCATCGTCTCGTAGCCCTGATCGATGATCATGCTGATGGCTTGGTCATGCGGTGGGTCGATCTCGGCACCGGTGGCATCGTGGCTGTACCAGGTCCAATCGGGGCAGCGGCTGATCCCGACCGCATCGACGCCCAAAAAGTAACTCGCTGCCTTGATGTTCAGCGCGTTCCGCAGACTGTCATCCGCGGACGGCGTGTCGGCGGGTGCCCCGTCTTGCAGCAGCACCAAAGCCCCCAACATGCGCCGCTGCGCCATCGAAGGGGCCGCCTTGCGCGCATAATAACCGCCCTTGGCCATTTCTTGGTTGGCCTTGCCCATATCGCCAAACTGCGCCCGGGCGAACATATCGGTGCGTTTCGGCACACGGGCGACGCGCGCTTCGTCGATATAGGTCGTGGGGGTGTCGACGCGCTTCAATGTCTCGAAAGGATGCGGGCCATCCGCGAAATCGCGACGCGCGAATGGATCGCCGTTTAGCGCACTTTTGGCAAAGCCCGCGCCCACCCACCAGGCCGGGCCCTTGGTGCGCAGCCAGGGTTGATCGGCCAGCGGCACCAAAGGGGCGTCTTGCGCAAGTTCAAAATCGGTGGTGACCAAGGCCACACCGAACCGGCTGCCCACATAGGGGTTGACCAGCACGCCACCCTCGACCGTCGCCAACCCCGCCGCGACCGTCAGCTGGTTCAGGTCCACATCCGAGTTGGTCGCCGAATGCGCCTTGGCGTCCCATCCCAACAGGCGGATGTAATTGGCGATGACCACCGCGGTTTCAGACGCCCGCAGGCAGGCGCGATGGGCCTGCGCGCCTTTGATCCAAGCGCTTCCCGGCTCGTCCCGGCGTGGATCGCGCAGATATTCGTACAGGAACACCAGCGCATGGCGGTGATCGGCGATGGTGGTGGGCGGCGCCTCCATCGAGTCCTTTAGATCCGCCATGATCATATCGATGCCCGACGCCAGCGTCTTGGTCTGCCTTGTGCGCAGATCCTCGGCCAGGCGGTCGATATCGGGATTTCGAATGGGCTGTGCCAGCACGGCCGAGGCCGGCACCGGGCCAATACCCACCATCGCCGCATCGCTGAAATAGCCAAAGGCTTTCAAGTGATTGGCCCGCTCCGCCGGATCCTCGGGACAGACCGCGCGGGCCTTATTCACCAGCCCATCGCGGATCGCGTCCATCATCGCCTGATACTCGCCCATCGCGTTCACGATCGATGCGGGCGCCTCGGGGCGTCGAAACTCCAAGGGTGTGAAGGGCGGCACTTTGGCCAGATCAGGCATCACCTTGGCACGGGCCAGCCGCTCAAGCGGATAGGGACCCATATGCACGGGGCGGTTTTTGTCCGAGATCAGTCGAATGGCCATCCTCCCAAGCCCCTTGGCCCGCGGCTCTATCCGCTGGCGACCAAAAACACCATCGTGCCCAAGCCCCAAAAGGTCATCTGATAGTGGGTCATCTGCTGTTCCTTGTGGCACAGCCAATAGGCAAAATGATTTCCTACCGTCAGAAAACTCGCCCAAATCATCGTGAAGCCGAACGCCCCGAGCAACGCCAAAGGCGCCGCGCGGCTGACCGGCACTGCCCCCAGCAGCGCGCCGAGAAGGGACATGATCGCGGTGATGAGCAGCAGACAGACGATCACCTCGGCCACGACGATCGCGCGAAACAACCGCCGCCGCATGGCTTTTTCCGTGATTCTGCGGTGGCTGAGATCGGCGTAGAACTGGGGGTATTCCGTCTCCATCAACTCCATCGAGACCACCAGATCCGTCAGCCTTTGGTTTTGCTGCGGATACAGGATGTTGTCACGCGCGCCCAGAATCAGCCAGCCGGTGATGACGCTCATCAGGCCAAGCTGCGACAGAAGAACAATCTGATCCATGTCGGCAGGCTCCTATGGGTGCTGACCCTAACCCGCTGAATTTCTAGGGGATCGCGGCCGAGCGCAAGCGGTTTTGATATGGTACGATTTAGGACTTGTGTAGTGCGATATAGAACTATATAAGTACGATATCGAACTTTATGGAGAAGCCCAATGACCCTATCCCGCAGAAAAATGCTTGGCCTTGTCGGTGGCGGCGTGGTGTTGGCCGCTGGCACCGCGGCCGGGGCCTTTGTTGCCACGCGTACCCCGTCCCGTGCATTGGCGCCTTGGGCCGCCGCCGGCGGATATGACGATCCGCGGCTGCGTGCGCTGTCCTACGCGCTGCTGGCCCCAAATCCGCATAACCGACAGCCCTGGCTGGCCGAGCTGCGGGGGCAGGACAGCATTGTCCTTGCCCGCGATCCGGAACAGAACCTGCCACATACTGATCCCTATGATCGTCAGATCACCATCGGCATGGGCTGTTTCATCGAGCTTATGGTCCAGGCGGCCGCCTCGGAGGGGCTGCACACCGATCTGCGGCTGTTCCCAGAGGGCACCGGGCCGAGCGACCCCATCGCGGTGGCCCGCCTGTCCCCCGGCGCCGCCCCAGATCCGTTGTTCGACGCCGTGATGGACCGGCGATCCTGCAAAGAGCCGATGGATATGACCCAAGCCGTCACAGCGGCGGATATCGACCGCGCCCTGTCGCCCCTGCCGGCCAACGTTCTAAGCGCTGGAACCGCGGAACCGACCCAGGTGGCCGCCCTGCGCGCTCTGACCTGGGACGCTTGGATGATTGAGGCCATGACCGAACGCACCTGGGGCGAAAGCATCGATTTGCTGCGCGTCGGCAAACCCGAGATCGAGGCCAATCCCGACGGTATCGCCCTTGGCGATCCTGTGCTCGAGGTGCTGCGGCGCTTTGGGATGATGGAGCGCGCGGCCTTGATGGATAAGACCTCGCAAGGGTTCAAAGGCACCGTGGAGGGGTTCAGGAAGGTCTTCGAGGCGACACCGGCCTTCGTTTGGCTGGCCACGCAGGGCAACACACGTAAAGACCAAATCGCAGCCGGCCGGGCCTGGGTTCGGCTGAACCTGCAAACCACGCTGATGGACCTGTCCCTGCACCCCATAAGCCAAGCTTTGCAGGAATACCCCGAGATGAAGGCCGCGCGCACGCAGTTGCATGCAACGCTTGCTCAGCCGGGCCAGACCGTGCAGATGTTAGGGCGCCTTGGCCATGGGCCCGCAATCCCGCGGACCCCGCGCTGGGGGCTCGAGGCGAAATTGCTGAATGCCTGACGACCCGACCGAAGCAACCAAACCACAGGCGCCCACCGCCGGGCCCCTGTGGTTCGCGCTGTTTACCGAGATCGGGATTATCGGCCAATTGTCCCGCACCCTGCTGGAAAAACGTTTACCCGAGGGCCTGATCAGCGCCCATTTCGCCGTGCTGAATCACCTTGCCCGCTTGGGCGATGGCAAAACACCACTGTCCATCGCGCGGGCGTTTCAGGTTCCCAAAACCTCGATGACCCATACTTTGGCGATCCTCGAAGGACGTGGCCTGATCACTTTGGCGCCCAACCCGGCAGATGGCCGCAGCAAACTGGTGTATCTGACCGAGGCTGGGCGCGCCGTGCGTCAGGGCGCGATTGACGGTCTGTCCCCCGATATTGAGCATCTGGCCAAACTCTACAGTCTTGAGAAGGTGGAACAGATCGTGCCGCTTCTTGAGGAGCTTCGGCAAATCCTGGACACCAACCGCCCTGGATAGGTGCTTGGCCCCGACCTACAAATCCACGAAAAAACCGGGCCCCATAAGGCCCGGCTCGCAGGGCCCGGGTCAATAGGCCCGGACCGTGTTTGCTGTTCAACTCAGTTGGTGAACTCTGGGTAGGCTTCCATCCCCAACTCGGTCATATCCAAACCCTCGATCTCGGCCTCTTCGCTGACCCGAATGCCCATCACGGCGTTCAGAACAAACCAGACAATCAAGCTGACGATGAAAACGAAGAACCCGATGGCCAAGATGCCGGTCAGCTGTGCCACAATCGTTGCTTCGCTGTTGTAAAACACAACCGCCAGAGTGCCCCAAATTCCCGCCATCAAGTGGACCGGAACCGCACCGACCACATCGTCCAGCTTGAACCGATCCAACAGCGGCACGGCGAGCACGACGATGACACCACCGACAGCGCCAATCCAAAGCGCCCCAAACAACGACGGCTCAAGCGGCTCGGCGGTGATCGAAACCAATCCAGCCAGCGCGCCGTTTAGCACCATGGTCAGGTCGGTTTTGCCATACATCGTATGGGTCAGCAGCAGTGCGGCAACCGATCCGCCAGCAGCGGCCATATTGGTGTTTGCAAAGATACGGCTAATGTCTGCCACATCCGCAGCCGTGCCCATCGCCAATTGCGAGGCACCGTTGAAGCCGAACCAGCCCATCCACAGGATGAACGTCCCCAGCGTCGCCAGCGGCATGTTCGAGCCGACAATCGGTGTCACACGGCCGTCTTCACCGTATTTCCCCAAACGCGGGCCCAGGATGATGATGCCCGCCAGCGCCGCGAAGCCACCAGCCGAGTGAACAAGCGTCGAACCCGCGAAATCCTTGAAGCCAAGTTCGGACAGCCAACCACCGCCCCACTGCCACGACGCGCTGATGGGATAAAGCAGACCAGTCAGCACAACAACAAAGACGAGAAACGGCCCCAACTTAATCCGCTCGGCCACCGCGCCCGACACGATCGAGGCGGTTGTCGCACAGAACATAAGCTGGAAGAAATAGTCGGATCCGACCGATGCATAGCCCAGATCCGGCGTCGCCCCTTCAAGCGCCACGGGCTCAAGCGAAGCGGGCAGGATCGCCCCAAGCGCACCGGGGATCATCCAGGCGTCACCGGGATACATCAACCCATAGCCGATGATCCAATACATGATCGACGCGACCGAGAAGAGTGCGATGTTCTTGGTCAGCTGCATGGTCACATTTTTTGATCGCACCAAGCCGGATTCCAGCATGGCAAAGCCCGCCGCCATCCAAAAAACCAGGAAGCCACCGATCAGAAACAGCAGCGTGGTGAAGATGAAGCCGGTCTCGTCGGTCGCGGCCTCTTGTGCCAGCACCGGCGTCGCCGCCAAGAGTGGCGCGCCTGTCAGCGCAAGAAATTTGAGTGTCTTGGACATGAGTATCCTCGGTACCTTAGTGTTGATGCTGCAAGCGCTCAAAGCGCCTCTTCCCCTGTCTCGCCGGTGCGCACACGCAAGGCCTGCTCGACATCCATGACGAATACCTTACCGTCGCCGATCTTTCCGGTCTTGGCGGTCGTGGCCAAAGCCTCGACAACCGAAGCCACCAGATCATCCGCTACGACGAGTTCCAGTTTGATCTTGGGCACGAAGTTCACGACGTATTCGGCGCCGCGATAGATCTCGGTATGACCCGCTTGGCGGCCGTAACCCTTGACCTCGGACACCATCAAGCCCTGAACGCCCAGGCTGGTCAGGGCCTCGCGCACCTCTTCCAGCTTGAATGGCTTGATGACCGCAATAACAAGTTTCATCTTTTCCCCTTACTTTCAGGTGCCGTTGGACCGGCCAGCCGTTTGCCTCACCCACGGTGATCGCCGCGAACCAAGAACCCCAGCGCCGTTAAGGCCAGAAATTTGGCACTTGGTTGCATTGCCAAAGCCTAATATTCCCCCAAAAGCTCATATCTCAGGCATATGGATGCGAAGTTGACTAAATTTTGTTCATTCGATGAACCTGTGCGATTCCACTCCACAAATGCGGGAACAGGCGGTAAGCTGCCCCCAGCAGTGAAGCAGACCCAAAAAACGGGCGGGGCCGATGGCCAAAACAGGCAAGCCGCGGCGCAAAACCACGCCACGCAAGAAATCTCGGAAATCCGTGCGCCGCGCGGCGCCCAAACGGATTGGGCTGGTCGAGCGTGTGTTACGTTTTTTGCTGGTTACAATCGTGTTTCGCATCCTATGGTGGTTTGGCATTCGCATCGCTGTGCTGACCGCCCTGATCCTGGGCGCGACCACGTTCTACTACTACGCCACCCTACCCCCGATGGAGGCACTGCTGGACGGTCGCGATCAGGGCTCGGTCACGCTGCTGGACCGTAACAACCGGACCTTTGCCTGGCGCGGGGCGCAATATGTGACAACCCGAACCGAGACGGCCTCGCCCCATTTGGTGAATGCGGTCATCGCGACCGAGGATAAGCGCTTTTTCAAACACTTCGGCCTGGATCCGAAGGGCATCGCGCGGGCGATGGTGTCGAACCTTCAGGCGGGCCGCGTGGTCCAGGGTGGGTCAACCCTGACGCAACAGGTCGCCAAGATCTTGTTTTTCTCGAACACCCGCTCGTTAGAGCGGCACATCAAACAGATCCCCATCGTTCTGGCGATGGAGGCGCGGTACTCGAAGAACGACATCCTGTCGATCTATCTCAACCGCGCCTATCTGGGCGCAGGCGCACAGGGGTTCGAGGCGGCGGCGCAGCGCTATTTTGGCAAATCGGCACGCGATGTCTCACCAGCCGAGGCGGCGATGCTGGCGGGCCTTTTGAAGGCCCCTTCGCGCTATGCGCCCACCCGCGACATCGGGGTCGCGCAGGGCCGGGCGGGCGTGATCATCGGTCTGATGGCCGAGCAAGGCTATCTGACCCGGGTCGAGGCCGAGATCGCACGCGCCAACCCCGCACAGCTTTCCCAAGCGGCCGCCGCACGGGCCGGGGGTGCCTTTGCGGATTGGATGATGTCCGCAGGACCCAGCTTTCTGACCAAATCCACCACCGAAGACGTGGTGATCGCGACCACCTTCGACACCCGCATTCAACGCGCGGCCGAAACCGCGTTGAAGCAAGTCTTCGAAACCAAGGTTCGCAAGGGTTCGAAAGCGCAAGCTGCCATCGTGGTCATGTCCCCTGATGGGGCCGTGCGTGCGATGGTCGGTGGGCGCGACACCAATGGGGCGGGGCAATTTAACCGGGCGGCACAGGCGCTGCGCCAGCCAGGATCGGCCTTCAAACCGCTGGTCTATGCCGCCGGTCTGCAATCCGGCCTCAGCCCCACTTCCGTGTTCCAAGACGCGCCCGTGACCATCAATGTCCCCGGGTCGGGCCCGTGGAGCCCGAAGAACTACGACCGTGAACACCGCGGACCGATGACCCTGACCGAGGCGCTGTCCAAATCGATCAACACGATCGCCGTCCAAGTCTCGGAACGGGCCGGGCGCACCCGGATCCGCGCCCTGGCCCAGGATTTTGGCATCAAAAGCCCGATCACCAACAGCCCCTCGCTGGCCCTGGGCGTATCCGAGGTCACCCTACTTGAACTGACCGGCGCCTACGCTGGGATCCTGAATGGCGGGCGCCGCTCGGCCCCATACGGGTTGGTCGAGTTGCGTCTGAAAGGGGAAAATGCCCTCTTGATGGGCTCGGACCGGCAAACACCGATCCGGGTGATGGACGAACGCGCCGCGGGTCATTTGGTCTATATGCTGTCCGAGGTCGTGGCCCAGGGCACCGGCTTTCGCGCGCAACTGCCAGACCGGCCCGCCGCTGGCAAAACGGGCACGACGCAAGCTGCCCGCGACGCGTGGTTCATTGGCTTTACCGGTAATTATGTGACCGGCGTCTGGATGGGCTATGACGACAACACACCGTTGACGGGCGTCACGGGCAGCGGTCTGCCCGCCGAGATCTGGCGTGAAACCATGTTGCGCGTGCATGAAGGGCTGCCCGCCGCGCCCCTGCCCATGATCATCCCACAGCCCGCCGCCCCGCCTGCGGCACCAGCACAGACCGCCCGCAGAACTCAAAAACCGGACGAGGGGATCCTCAACCGGCTTCTGGACGGGATCTTTGGGCTGAGCAACTGAGGCGGGCTCAACCCCGCTGGCTGAGATCCGAGATCAACGCATCCAAATTGTTGCGATTGGCCGCCAAAATCGCCGCGATCTCGGAGCGCTCGGTCGACAGCATCGAGATCCCTTCGATGAACAGGTTGAACATCTTTGGGCTGCCGCTGCGATCGCTGACCTGCCAGTCGACCGCCACCGGCGTGCTGCCGGGGAAGCGCACGATGGAACTTACCACCACGCCCTTTTGACCCTGATCGACCGCGCGGGTGATTTCGACCGTCCCGCCCCGATATTCACGAAACTCGGTTCCGTATTTGCGCGCCAGGTATCCCTGAAACGCGCGGACAAACCCTTGCTTCTGCGCATCGCTCGCCGTCCGCCAAGGGGGACCAAGCACCGAACGGGCGATGATTGGCACGTCGCCATATGTTTGGAACATGGCCTCGAACTGGGACAGCGCCTGGGCGGTGCTCGCACTGGAATTGGCGATCCGCGTCATTTCGGTGATCAGCGACTGGATCAGTGCTGTCGCTTGATCCGTACTTAGCGCCAGGGCCGATCTTGGTAGCAGCGGTGCGGCAACGGCAGCGCCACTAAGGGCCACAAAGCCGCGTCGGGACAGCTTGGGGTCATTCGAAAGCATAAGGATCCTCCAGGTCTTCCAGGGCCAGGCCCTGATTAAGCTCGCGTGCCCGATTTTGCAGATACGCAATCCGGGTGGCGGCGTAACTGTCCGCCGATTCGTATAACAAAGCGTCGATCACCCGCGCCAAATCGCTGCGATTCTGCAAAAGATCGCCGACCTGCAGGCCGATCAACACGCCGGTCAGATCCTCCTCGATGATCTCGGGCACCTGATCTGCAACCAATTCCACAGCGATCCCAACCGTGTCGCGCACCGTCGACGGGCCCAGCAACGGCAACTCGACATAGGGCCCGCTGGGCGTGCCCCACACCGCCAAAGTCTCGCCGAAGTCGGTCGGATCCTCGAAAACGCCGAACTCGGTCGCCGGATCCAACAGCCCGCCGATCCCGAAAAAACTGTTCAATCCAAAGCGGGTAAAGGCCTGGCCACTTTCCTCGAACTTGCCCTGCAACGCGTAGTTCACGCCAATGGCCGGTTGCGACAGGTTGCTGGTGACATTGCTGACCCCTTTTCGCAGGCGCGACGGGACGACTTTGACATAGACTTGCGACGCGGGCCGCAGTGCAACCCGATCCAGCCCCTTGTTGAACGCATGCACACCACGGTTCACCGGCTCGAAAGGATCGGGGGCATCGGCTGTCGGCACGTCAGGGCTTGCACAGGCTCCTAAGGCCAGTAAAACAAGGCCACTTAGGATCGTACGAAATGCAGCAGGCGGGACTGAAACGTTACGCATTTATTAAGACTTTCTTCGAACTGTGCGCATATATCCACGAAGAGAGAGCCAAAACAGAGTGGCATATGGGAAAGTGAACATATCACTGGTATGTGACATATAGTGTGACCACCGCAAGGGCGAGTGCTGTTGCATCAGGAACCAAAGGATTCAGCGAAAAATGGCCAGACCATCCCCAGCGATGCAAGCTGACGAGGCAAAACGTGAATTGGCCGACGCCATGGGCCGGGGTCGGGGCTTGTTCGTGTCTATCGGCTTGTTCAGCATTTTCGTAAACCTGCTGATGCTCACCGGTCCGTTGTTCATGTTGCAGATCTATGATCGCGTCTTGGGTAGCCGGTCCGAAGCGACCTTGACCGCTCTTTTCGTTCTGGTCGCCTTACTCTACGCGCTGATGGGCATTCTGGACTATGCCAGGGGCCGCGTGGCCGCGCGGATTGGCGCCAAGTTCCAAGCTGAATTGGATGGCCGGGTGTTTGACGCCCTGCTCCGGCGCGGCGTTGCCCCCGCTGAACGCGCCAAACCCTCGACCGGTCTGAAGGATCTTGAGTCGATCCAGCGGTTTCTGGGCGCCCCCGTCCTGTTCGCGATTTTCGATATGCCGTGGACGCCGATCTTCATCTTTGCGATCTTCATCTTCCACCCGCTGCTGGGCTGGCTGGCCGTTGGCGGTGGGTTGTTCTTGGTCTTCGTTACGCTGCTGAACCAAATCACCACCTCGAAACCCGTGCGCGAGGCGGCGGCGGCGGCGGCTTACAGCGATGCCTTTGCCGAAGGCGCGCGCGAGCAATCGGAGTTGGTGCAGGGCCTGGGCATGCGCCCCGCGGTTCTTGCCCGTTGGAAGCAGACGCGGGACAAAGCGCTTGCCTCGTCAGTGTCGTCCAGCGACAAGACCGGGACGTTCACAACGATCACCAAAACCTTCCGCTTTTTCCTGCAATCCGCAATGCTGGCCCTGGGTGCCTATCTGGTGCTGCAAAACCAATTGACGCCGGGGGCGATGATCGCCGGTTCGATCCTGATGGGTCGTGCGCTGGCGCCGGTTGAGCAGGCCATCGGCGGCTGGCCCATGTTCCAGCGGGCCCGTCAGGGCTGGGCCTCGCTGAAAGAGCTGCTGGCCCGCACCCCCGCGTCGGCCCCTGTTACACAACTGCCCGACCCGCGCGCGATCTTCGAGGCGCATCAGGTCACCGTCGTCCCCCCGGGCGAGCAGGTTGCAACACTGCGGATGCTGTCTTTCCGCCTGGACCAAGGCCAGGCTTTGGGTGTGATTGGGCCAAGCGGCTCGGGCAAATCCACGTTGGCACGGGTGATTACGGGCATCTGGCCGGCGGCCTCGGGCAAGGTGCGGCTGGACGGGGCCACGCTGGATCAATACGCCCCCGAACATCTGGGCCGCTCGATCGGCTATCTGCCGCAGGATGTCTCGCTGTTCGCTGCCACCATCGCCGAGAATATCGCCCGCATGCAGGCCGACCCGGACTCGGCAAAAGTGGTCGAGGCGGCCAAGAAAGCCGGCGCGCATGAGCTGATCCTTAGCCTGCCGGATGGCTATGATACCCGCCTGAACCCTGGCGGCAATCGCCTGTCGGGCGGCCAGCGTCAGCGCATCGGTCTGGCCCGTGCCATGTATGGCGACCCCGTGCTTTTGGTTCTGGACGAGCCCAACGCCAGCCTGGACGCCGAGGGGCAGAACGCCCTGAATGCGGCCATTCGCACGATGAAATCCGAGGGGAAATCGGTGATTATCATGGCCCACCGCCCGTCAGGCATCGCTGAATGTGATCTTATCCTGGTGGTCGAGGATGGGTTGCGCAAAGCCTTTGGCCCACGTGATGAAGTGCTGAAAGCGCAATTGAAAAACTACAATCAAGTCGCCGGAACCATCGGTGTGGAGAACAAAGCATGAGCACCCCCCAAGACCCCAACAAGGTGTGGAGCCCGGGCCGCCCACTGATCCTGGGCTTCCTGGCGCTGCTGGTTCTGGTCGGTGGTGTCGGCCTTTGGTCGGCGGTCTCGAACATCGCGGGCGCCATCATCTCGTCAGGCAGCATCGCGGTTGAGGGCAACCGCCAAGCCGTCCAACATGTCGATGGCGGCATCGTCGGCGAGATTCTGGTCGAAGACGGCGATTTGGTTCAGGCAGGCGACGTCGTGCTGCGCTTTGATAGCATGCTTATGACCTCGGAAATGTCGATCATCGAAAGCCAGCTTTACGAGATTGTTGCCCGCAAGGCCCGCCTGGTCGCCGAACGCGACGGTGCGGACAGCGTCGTCTTCTCGCCCGAGATCGTGGCCGTTGGGACCCAGCGCCCCGACATCGCCGAGCTTTTGGAGGGACACAAACGCTTGTTCACCGCCCGCAAAGCGACGCTGGAGGAGCAAACCACCCAGCTGCGCGAGCGGATCCGCCAGTTCGAAAACCAAATCATCGGAACGGTCGCGCAGATCGACGCGATGGCCGACCAACAACGGCTGATGGAAGTTGAGCTGACAAGCCAACGCGAGCTGCTGAAAAACGGGCTGACCCAGCAGGGGCGGGTTCTGGCGCTGGAGCGCGAAGCGGCCAGCATGAAGGGCACCCTGGGCGAGTTGGAGGCCCGCGCCGCCCAATCGCGCGGTCAGATTTCCGAGACCGAGATCGAGATCCTGCGCCTGACCTCGCAACTGCGCGAGGAGGCGATCACCACTCTGCGCGACCTGGAATACCGCGAGATCGAGCTGCGCGAACGCCGGCTGTCGATGATGGAAACCCTGGCCCGCCTCGAGGTGCGCGCACCCGCCACCGGCATCGTTTATGCGCGCGCGGTGAACACACCAGGCGCGGTGGTACGCCCCGCCGATGTGCTGATGTATATCGTCCCACAGGAACAGCCGCTGGTCATCTCGGCCCGGATCGAGACGATCCATGTGGACCAGGTCAACATCGGCCAAGCCGCTACGCTGCGCCTTCCCGCCTTTGACCAGCGCACGACGCCCGAGTTGCAGGGGATCGTCACCAAAGTCTCGGCCGATGCCTTTACGGACGAACAAACCGGCATGTCCTATTACTCCGCCGAGTTGCTGCCGCTTGAGGGCGAGGTTGAGAAGCTCGGCGACCTGGTTCTGCTGCCCGGGATGCCGGTCGAGGCCTATATCCAAACCGGCGAGCGGACACCGCTGAACTATCTTGTCAAACCGCTGGCGGATTACTTCAACAAGGCCTTCCGCGAGACGTGAGCGAAGCCCGGTTTCGACCGGGCCGCGGACCCCCTATGGTGCCTCCAGCGAATCCCTTTCTCTGGAGGCCCAAATGCATGGCACCATCGACGCACGCCTAACTGAACTTGGCATCACCCTGCCCGATGCACCCGCGCCCGCCGCAAATTATATACCCTTCGTCATTGCCGGGGATCTGGTCTTTGTATCGGGCCAAATCTCGTCGGACGAGAACGGCCTGCGTACCGGCAAGGTCGGTGCAGAAGTTGATGTGCCCACGGCACAAACCTCAGCCCGGCGCTGTGGCCTTGCGCTGATCGCCCAACTGAAGGCCGCCTGTGGCGGCGACCTCGACCGATTGGTGCAGGTCGTGAAACTCACGGGCTTCGTCAACGGCACGCCCGAGTTCACCGAGCATCCGGCCGTGATCAACGGTTGTTCCGATCTGATGGTCGAGGTGTTCGGCGACAAAGGCCGCCACGCCCGGGCGGCCGTAGGTAGTGGTAGCTTGCCCCTGGGCGTCCAGGTCGAGATCGAAGGTATCTTCCGCATTGCCTGACCCCAGCCTGCCACCCGAGTTCTTGCGCCTGCCCCTGGCGCATCGTGGCTTGCACAACGCAGCGCAAGGTTGGATCGAAAACGCGCCCGCCTCGATCCGCGCCGCGATCGAGGCGGGCTATGGGATCGAGATCGACATTCAACCCAGCGCCGACGGCGTCCCAATGGTGTTTCACGACGCCACCCTGGACCGTCTGACCCCCGCCACCGGCGCGATCACCTCCAAAAGCTGCGCCGAACTTGGCGCGATCCCGCTGACCGGCAGCGGCGACACGATTCCAACGCTGTCGGAAATCCTGACCCTGGTCGCGGGCCGTGTCCCCTTGCTGATCGAGATCAAGGACCAAGACGGCGCACTTGGCCCCAACATTGGCACACTGCACGAGGCGGTCGCCCAATCCCTGGAAGGCGTGCCCGGTGCACTGGCGATCATGTCCTTCAACCCCCATACAATGGCGGGCGTCGCCCAAGCGGCACCCCATATCCCTCGCGGCTTGGTCGTAGACGCCTTCCCAGCGGTTGAATGGCCGACTGTGCCCGCCACCCGCCGTGTGGAACTGGCGGAAATCCCCGACCTGGCCCGCATCGGCGGCTGCTTCGTCAGTTGCAATAAGCGCGACCTGACCACGTCGGCAATCACGAGGCTCAAAAACAGCGGTACTCCCATCCTCACCTGGACCATCCGTTCGCCAACCGAAGAAGCCACCGCCCGCACCGTCGCTGACAACATCACCTTCGAAGGCTATCGCCCCGCACGCCCTTGACCCGGCCCCCAAAGCCACCACCTGTTCCGCAATCACCCCGGCAGGAGCATCATGGACGGAACCGCCCCCATCGAGATCACCGTGCTGACCGGCATGGACGATATCGCACCCGCCGATTGGGACGCTTGCGCCAACCCAGACGGCGGCTGGCCACAAGATCCGTTCACCCTGCATAAGATTCTGAAAGCGTTCGAGGATTCGGGCTCGGTTGGCACCGGCACCGGCTGGCACCCCCGCCATCTGGTCGCCCGGGCCGAGGGGCAGGTCGTCGCCGCGATGCCGCTTTACGCCAAGGGCCACAGTCAGGGCGAGTATATCTTCGATCACAACTGGGCGCACGCCTATGAAAATGCGGGCGGGCGCTACTATCCCAAGCTGCAGTCCGCCGTGCCCTTTACCCCCGCCACTGGACGGCGGTTTCTGACCCGACCTGGCTGGGAAAGCGACGGGATGGCGGCCCTGATCCAAGGGGCGTTGCAACTCACCACCTCGAACAAACTCTCGTCCTTCCACACCACTTTCTGCACCCAGGCCGAATATGATCGGGGCGGCGCGATGGGCCTGCTGCAACGCACCGGCCAGCAGTTTCATTGGCAAAACCGTGGCTACGCCGATTTCGACGCCTTCCTCGCCGATCTCTCGTCTCGCAAACGCAAAAATATCCGCAAGGAACGTGCCACCGCCCAGGCCTTTGGCGGCACAATCCGTCAAATCACCGGCGCGGAATTTCAGCCGCATCACTGGGATGCCTTCTGGGTGTTTTACCAAGACACCGGATCGCGCAAATGGGGCACACCCTATCTGACCCGCCGCTTTTTCGACATCGCGCACGAACGGTTCCCCGAGCTGATGATGATGGTTCTTGCCGAAGAAGACGGCCACCCCATCGCAGGCGCGCTGAACTTCGTCGGCCGCGACGCGCTTTACGGGCGGTATTGGGGCTGCACCGCCGACCACCCCTGCCTGCATTTCGAGGCCTGTTATTACCAAGCCATCGACTACGCCATCGCCCGGGGCCTGCAGACGGTCGAGGCGGGCGCCCAGGGCAGCCACAAACTAGCGCGAGGCTACCTGCCCGTGCCCACCTATTCGCTGCATTGGATGGCAGACGAGGGCTTCGCGCGGGCAGTCGAGCAGTACCTCGAAGCTGAGCGCAGCGCGGTGGATGAAGAGATCGAGGTTCTCACCACCTATGGCCCATTTCGCAAAACCCAAGGAGAAGAATGATGGCCGAAAAACTCACCGCCGCCGCCCGCGACACCGCCCTGGGTCCATTGCTCGCTAATGGCTGGGACCATGACACCACCCGCGATGCCCTCACCAAAACCTTCAAATTCAAAGACTTCTCGGCCGCCTTTGGCTGGATGGCCAGCCTCGCCATCGAAGCCGAAAAAATGAACCATCATCCCGAATGGTTCAATGTCTACAACAGGGTCGAGGTTACCCTAACCACCCACGACGCAAACGGCCTGACCGGCCTGGACGTCAGCCTCGCCAACAAAATGGACGAGCGGGAGATTTAAAGCCCGATCATCTCCTGTCCAAAAATATCCAGCCAGAGGCAGCTTAAAGCTGCCCCAACAAGGTCTCGCCGGCCGAGATCTCGCAAACGCCTGGGTTATCCTCGACATTCAAATGGGTCACCTTGCCGCCCTCGACGACCATCGTGAACCGCTTCGAGCGGTCATACAGGCCAACAGGCGGGGCTGAGAATTCCATGCCCAACGCCTTGGTGAAACTGGCGTCCGCATCGCCCAGCATCTTGATGCCAGCCGCCGTCGCACCGGTGGACTCGCCCCAAGCGCCCATCACAAAAGGATCGTTTACCGCCACGCAGGCGATTGTTTTCACACCTTTTTCCGCCAGCTGATCCATCACCCGAATGAAACTAGGGACATGTGCCGTTGTGCAAGTGCCCGTATAAGCGCCCGGCAGTCCAAAGATCACCGTCTTCCCATCACCCACGATCTCGGCCGTGGTTACAACCGCGGGTCCCTCGGCACCCAAAACAACAAACTGGCCCTCGGGCAGGGTATCGCCGACAGAAATGCTCATGATCGTTCGTCCTTTCAGATGGTAACCGGTTCCTGGGTGGGCCATATAGAATGTCAGGCCGAATTCCAACCGCAGGGAACGGGTATGGCAGGAATAGTAGTGATAGGCGCCGGACAAGCGGGCGCCACGGTGATCGAGAAGCTGCGCACCTATGGCTATGACGGCCCCTTGACCCTGATCGGGGATGAACCGCATCCGCCATATCAGCGCCCGCCGCTCTCGAAAGCTTATCTGCTGGGCGAGATGGCGAAAGAACGTCTCTTCCTGCGGCCTTTGTCCTTTTACCAAGATCACAATGTTACGATTCATCTGGGGGCCCGGGCCATCGGCATCAATCGCCAAGCACACGAGGTGCATTTGGCGGATGGTGCGCCTGTCCCCTACTCACGGTTGGTTTTGGCCATGGGTTCGTGCCCGCGCCGCTTGCCCAACACGGTCGGTGGTAACCTAGAGGGCGTCTACACCGTCCGCGACCTGGCGGATGTGGACGCGATGGCCCCCGAGTTCCGGCCGGGCGCCCGCGTCCTGGTGATCGGGGGCGGCTATATTGGGCTTGAGGCGGCGGCGGTTGCCGCGACACGGGGCTTGAAAGTCACCCTGATCGAGGTGGCTGAGCGGATCCTCAACCGCGTATCCTGCTACGACACGGCGGAGTATTTTCGCAATCTCCACCTCTCGCATGGGGTCGACCTGCGCGAAGGCGTCGGGCTGGAACGCCTGTCCGGTGAGGGGGGGCGTGTGACGGCGGCCCATCTGACCGATGGCACTCATTTGGACATCGACTTCGCCATCGCGGGCGTCGGCGTCCAGCCGGAAACTTGGCTGGCGGAATCCGCCGGTCTGGACATCGGCAATGGAATCGTCGTTGACGCGCAGGGACGCACGTCGGACCCAGACATTTTCGCGGCCGGGGACTGCACCGATTTCCCCTTTCGCGATGGCCGGATCCGTCTGGAAAGCGTGCCCAATGCCATTGATCAGGCGGGCGTCGTCGCCCAGGTGTTGACCGGTCAAGACGTTGAATACACGGCCAAGCCCTGGTTTTGGTCCGATCAGTACGACATCAAGCTGCAAATCGCGGGTCTGAACACAGGCTTCGACAATGTGGCCACCCGCCCCAGCCAGCGTGAGGGCGGACTATCGGTCTGGTATTTCAAGGACGCGCAACTGCTGGCGGTGGATGCGATGAACGACCCAAAGGCTTATATGCAGGGCAAACGCTGGATCGAGGCGGGCGTGTCGCCGAAGCCTGCGGAGGTGGCGGATGTGACCCTCGATCTGCGGGAGATGGCCGCCGAATAATGCGCATTATTGGCGGCACATTCAAAGGCCTGGCGCTGGCCAGCGTTGGCAAGGGCGATACGGCGGCACATCTGCGGCCAACTTCGGACAAAGTCCGCGAAAGCCTGTTCAATGTGCTCGAGCATGGGGCCTATCCCCGGATCGCGGGGGCCCGGGTGCTGGACTTGTTCGCAGGGACCGGCGCGCTGGGGTTCGAGGCACTCAGCCGCGGTGCGGCGCGGGTTCAATTCGTGGACAATGGTGCAAAATCCCGGGCCTTGATCCGCGAGAATACAGATAAACTGAAGGCAATTGGAGCAACTAAGATCTACCGTCGGGATGCCACCCGACTGGGGGATAATCCGGGCGCGCCCTATGATCTAATTTTCCTGGACCCCCCCTATGGCAAAGCCCTGGGCGAGGCGGCATTGGCGGCGGCAAAATCCGGCGGCTGGCTAGCGCCGGGGGCATTGATCGTGTGGGAGGAAGGGGGCGCGGTGACCCTTCCAGACTGGGCTGAGTTGCGGGATGAACGCCGCTATGGCGACACCCTTATCCGGTTGCTGAGCGTCCAGACCTAAGCGGCGACGATCGCCAGGAATGCCGCACCAAAGCGCGCCGCCTTCGCCGGTCCCACGCCTTGGATTTGCGCCAAAGCCTCAACCGTACACGGCCGTTGCTCGGCGATCTTGGCCAAGGTTGTTTTGGTGCAGTTGAGAAATACGTCCAGACCGCTTTCGCCCCGGGCCAGACGCACCATTTCGGCTTCGAGGCGATCAAAGACCTCGGCCCCATCGCGCCCCGCGATTTTGCGCCGGGCCGGGTGGACGGCCTGCGCCATCTCGCCCGTTACAACCTCAAGAAAGGTCGTGCCATAGCGTTCCAGTTTCTTATCCCCCACACCCGACACCCCGCGCATTTCGTCCAGCGTCGTGGGGCGACGCGCGGCTATTTCCATCAAGGTCCGGTCTGGGAAAATAACATAAGCGGGCACTTTGGCCACCTCGGCCAGGGCGCGACGGCGGGCTTTGAGGGCCGCGAACAGCGGCGCGTCCTCCTCGGCGACCAGGGCGCGGGGTACACTGGTGGTGCCCTTGGCGGCGGCGGTGAAACGATCCTTGCGCAAGGTTAAGGGCTGCTCGCCCTTCAGCACCGGGCGCGCAGCATCGGTCAGGCGCAGGCCACCGTGTTTGGTGACATCCGGACGCAGGTAGTCCAGGCCCATCAATTGGCGAAAAATCACCTGCCATTGACCTTTTGAGTAGTCTTTTCCGACGCCAAAGGTCGGCAGCCGGTCGTGGCCCCGCTGACGGATCTTATCGGTCATCGTG
This sequence comes from uncultured Paracoccaceae bacterium, assembly GCA_938049225.1. GTDB lineage: Bacteria > Pseudomonadota > Alphaproteobacteria > Rhodobacterales > Rhodobacteraceae > Halovulum. The sequence goes on along the minus strand of CALICM010000033.1, from coordinate 37,812 downwards.
CCGCGCAACAGGTCGATCAAATGACCGGCGCCAAAGTTTTGCCCGGTGCGCAACACCGCCGAAAACGCCTTTTGCGCAGCCTCGGTCCCGTCGTAAGTCTCGGGCCCCTCCCGGCAAATATCACACCGGTCGCAAGGAACCTCGAAATCCTCACCAAAATATCCCAAAAGCGCGCGGCGGCGACAAAACGGTGTTTCGGCCAGACCCAGAAGAGCGTTCAAGCGACCATGATCGGCCTCCTTCCGCTCGGCCGGGGCGAGGCCTTCGTCGATTTGCGCACGCCGCAACCGGATATCGTCCGCGCCATACAGGGTCAGCGTCTCGGCCGAGGCGCCATCGCGACCTGCCCGGCCGATTTCCTGGTAATAGGCCTCGATCGATTTGGGCAGATCGGCGTGCACAACATAACGAATGTCAGGCTTGTCGATGCCCATGCCAAAGGCGACGGTGGCGACCACGATCAAGCCATCCTCGCGCTGGAACCGGGTTTCGGCCCAGCGGCGGTCGTCAGCGTCCATGCCAGCGTGGTAGTGCAAAGCCTGGTGACCTGCGTCGCGCAAAGCCTGGGCCAAGATCTCGGTCCGTGCGCGGCTTGCGGCATAGATGATGCCCGACTGCCCCTTGCGCGCGGCGGCAAAGCCCAACACTTGCTCGCGCGGTTTGTCCTTGGGCAGGAAGGCCAGGTCCAAGTTGGGGCGGTCAAAGCCACGCAGAAAAACCTCGGGCGGGGCAGCGAACAACCGATTGACGATCTCGCCCTGGGTTTCGGCATCAGCGGTCGCGGTAAAGGCCGCGAGTTGGCAGTTCAGCCGCGCCCGCAGCTTACCGATCTCCAGGTAATCAGGCCGGAAATCATGCCCCCATTGGCTGACGCAATGTGCCTCGTCCACCGCGATCAAGCCGACGCCCGCGCGGCTCAACAAGCGGTCCGTGCCCGCACGGGCCAGGCGTTCCGGCGCCATATAGAGCAATTTGAGCGTGCCTGCGTCGATGGCCGCGAAGATATCCTCGCTTTCCGCCTCGTCCGTGGCCGAGGTCAGCGCACCGGCCACAACGCCCGCCTCGCGCAGCGCCCGAACCTGGTCCCGCATCAGTGCGATCAGCGGCGAGACGACCAGAGTCACCCCCTCGCGGACCAAGGCAGGCAGTTGGTAACACAGGGATTTTCCGCCGCCCGTGGGCATGATCGCCAGTACGTCGCGGCCCGCCAACACCGCCTCGACCACCTCGGCTTGGCCTGGGCGATATTCCGAGAAACCAAAGACGGACTGGAGGAAATCATCGGGTGTGGACATGCCCCTTCTTAGGGGAAGGGATGGGGCGAAGGCCAGTGGTTATGATGGGGATTTCGGGGCGGTGAATCAGCCCTTCAGATCAACAAGGAATACGCACCTTCGTGCCGCAGAAGGGCAACTTTGGTCTCGACACCCCCAGGGGCCGAAAAACCGCCAAGCCCCGTGGCCCCGACCACACGATGGCATGGGATCAGGATCGCGATGGGGTTCTTTCCGCACGCGTTTCCAACAGGTTGCGGCATCGCGTCCAGATTTTTGGCAATGTGACCATAAGCGCGCGTCTCGCCATAGGGGATCGCTTGCATAGCTTGGTTGACCGCCTGTTGAAACGCACCGCCGCTGGGGCGCAGCGGCAAGTCAAAAACCTGCAGGTCGCCCGCGAAATAGGCAGTCAACTGGCGCGTCGCCTCGGCCAGCAGCGGGGTGTCGTCGGTGCCCGACCGGTCCCAATGCAAGGCGGTGATTGCCCCATCGGCTTCGGTCAGGCTGATCCAACCCAACGGTGTGTGCAGCGCCTTGGTCGGCACATTGGCCCCCGAAAATTTGCTTGGGGCAAGTATAGACCAACTTCAGGACGGCTCACCATTGTAAATTGGCAAACCCTTGGGGGTTCAGCCCCCGCCCGCCGCCGCGATTTTGGGAAGGGCCACCTGGTCCCGCCCGCCATCGTCTGCCGCCACGGGCGTCGAAATCGCCAGCATGGTTGAGCCATCCGGCAACGCGTTTGCGCGCAACAGCCAATAGCCGCCCGCCACAGTTTCGACCAGCCCAGACCAGCGATCTTGGCGATCGGTGGACAGGGCATAGTTCTGCATGTCGCGCCATGTGCTGTCGGGCGCGCATTTCGCGGCCGCCGCCGTGACCAATTCTTCGATCCCGCCATTGGTCAGCGTGTCGAATGCATCGTACTCGACCGCCGTCTCAAAAGCCTCGTTGGTGAACAAAACCTGCCCCGAGGCACTGAAGACAGCGACCGCCTCGTGCAGTCGGTCCAGCGTCGCTTGGCCCAGTTCAACCTCGGCCCGATAACGGCGTTCCAGCATGACGTGGCCCGAGATGTCCTTGAACACAAAGGCCAGCGCACCACGGGGATGCGGGCGCACGGTCACCCGTAGAATCTGACCAGACGGCAGGGTCCAATCCTCTTGAAACGGGACGTCGCCGCTGCATTCCACAGCTTCGGACAACCGCCGACGCCATTGGGTGTAATCCGCCTGTTCGGGCAGCATCCGGCGCTGGCGCAACCCTTCGAGAAACTCGCGAAAACTGGGCCGGGCGGCCAGAGTGGCCGGGTTCAGGTCGAACAGGTCAGTCAGGGCGGGGTTGAACAGGCTGAGCTGGCGATTGCGATCGAAAATCGCCAAGGCACTATCCAAATGCGCGAAGGTTTCAGTCAACGTCGTCATGAAGCTTTCCAACGCCCGCTCAACCCGGGTTTGCTGATCGATATCCTCAATATGCACAAAAGCCGTGCCATCCGGCGCCGTCACATGAGTCACACGGACCCAGCCAAGGGCAGTGCCATCGGGGCTAAGCAACTGCCGCGGCCCATCCTCGGCCGAGGGGAACAGGCCAGCCACGGCGGTCTTACCTGCCGAGGATCCGACCATCGCCTGGGCAGCAGCGTTCAACGGCTTGGGATCGCTTCCATTGGACAGGCCAAAAATCGCTGTCGGGCTGCTGTCAAGCTGCGCGCGCAAAAGCTGGGCCTGCGCTTCGTTTTTTTGTCCCTCTTTCAAGGCTTCCTGCAACGCCACCTCACCCGCATGCGCGGGGGCAACGATCAACCGCGCCCGCAGGCCCGAGACAATGCCAGAGAAGCTGAGCATACCTGCGGCGCTGTCCGCGCCAAAAGCTTGAAACGCCTCACCCTCGGAAATCAGCCGCTCCAGATGCGGCGCAAGATCCGCGGCATCGTCGCAAAACAGCGGGGGAACTTTGCGCCAGTCTTGTCCCATCAACTCGCGCAGTGGTTCGGCGATGGTCGCGTCAGAACATTCGACACCCAGAACCGTCTCACCCTCGAATGTCAACGCGGCTATGGGCGCGGCAATACCCTCTCGCAGGTCATTCTTTGGGCGCGCGATACGCGACGGAACGGACGCGGTATTTCGGTGGGATGGTGCGATGCGGTTTAACAGCGACATACAGACAGCATCCTTGTGCAAGGCTTCGGCACGCAATGTGCTAAAACTCCCTTAAGAGTTAGTTAAGGTTAAACAAATCTTGCCAAGAAATGGCGGCCTATAGCCCCTGCGGCACGTTTTTGCCCAAGGCGGCGCGGGTCACAGCCCGGGTCACTTCAAGCGATGCGCGCGACCAAACCACTTCGACGATGGCCCCACTAGGCGCAAACGTCGCGGTGCCGCCCGATTGGCGAACCCCGTTCGCAAAGGTCAATGCCGCCCCGGTGCGTTCCAAAAGCGTTTTGGCAATAAACAGGCCCAAACCCATGCCGTCATAATTGGGGCGTTCCAGATCAGCGTCGCGCGACATGGTGCGACGGCGTAAGAACGGGTCACCAATACGGCCCAGCAACTCGCTGGGGTAGCCCTGCCCATCGTCACCAACACGCAACATGAGGCGATCATCAGTCCAATCCAAGTCGATCCAAACGGTGCTTCCGGCAAAATCAACGGCGTTTTGCACCAGGTTGCGCACCCCATGGATCACCTCGGACCGACGCGAGATTTGAGGTTGCTCTCGATTGGCCTCGCCTGCCTCGGCACCGTTGACACGCAGGATCACCTGCTTTCCACGGTCGCGATGGGGGGCTGCGGCCTCCTCGATCACGGCGGTAAAAGGGGCGTGGCGCAGGTGCAAGTCGTCCTTACCGCTTTGGCCCATCGAGGCCATGATGTCCCGGCACCGCGCCGCCTGTTGCCGGATCAGTTGAACATCTTCGTGCAGGTCGGGGCGATCCTCAAGCTCGTCCGCTAGTTCGCTCGACACAAGCATGATCGTGGCCAGGGGTGTGCCCAGTTCATGCGCGGCCGCCGCGACCACACCGCCCAGGGCGGTCAGCTTTTGCTCGCGCTCCAAAGCCAGTTGGGTAGCGGTCAGCGCCTCGGACATCGAAAAGGTCTCGGTCGAGACACGGCGGGCATAGACGCCAAGGAACACGATGGAGATCGACAGCGCCGCCCAAGACCCCGTGACCAAAAGCTGCGGGATCTCAAGCACCGCACCCGCGGTCGTGTGCAGGGGTACATAATACAGGCTGAGCAGGCCAATAACGATCAAGCTGACCGAGCCCAACAGGATCGTCGCGCCAATCGTCAACACCGTGGCCGAGATGATGGTCTGCGCCAGGATTAGGGCCGCGAACGGGTTGGTCAGGCCGCCGGTCAGATAGAGAAGCGCGGACAATTGCCAGATGTCGAACAACAAGGTCAGCGTCGCGTCGCGCTGGGTCAGGCGCTTGTTCTCGGGGTGGATCACCGTGGCGGCGACATTGAAGGCCGCGGACAGGCCGATCAGCAGGAAACACAGGTCCAGCCGCAAATCGATGTTCAGATATTGCGTGGCCAGCACCACGGCGGTCGTCTGCCCCAACACCGCCAACCAGCGCAAATAGATCAGCGTGCGCAACCGGACCCAGTTGGTGCGCAATTCGGGATTTTGAAAGATCTGATCGTACAAGTTCATCGCCAAGCTATACCGCGGGCGCCCGCATCAGTGCCAGGGTCTGGGCGTGACAATTTACGTGTTGCGGTGTGGCGGCTTGGGCGCCATATCTTGGTCGACGGAGGATCTGATGACACGCGGCACAGCCCTGATCGCGACCGGCGTAATGGCCGCCCTATTGGCCGGATCGGCAGCATATGTCCTGCTGGGGCGGGGCGACACGCGCTTTGCGCAATGCGATGGCGGCCAGGTGGTCGGCGGGGGCGATGCGATCGGGGGGCCGTTCACCCTGGTCGCCGAAACCGGCGACGAGGTGACCGAGGCTGAGGTGATCGAAGACCTGACGCTTATCTATTTCGGCTATACCTTTTGCCCCGATGTCTGTCCCTTCGATGTGGCCCGCAACGCCGAGGCGGTCGAGATCTTGGACGAACGCGGGATCGCCATCAAGCCGGTGATGGTCAGCATCGATCCCACCCGCGACACGCCCGAAGTGATGGCCGATTTCACCGAAGCGATGCACCCCCGCATGCTGGGCCTGACCGGCAGCGAGGCGCAGGTTGAGGGGGCCAAAACCGCCTATCGCGTTTACGGCGCCCGCGCCGAGGGGCAAGCGGAGGACGAGCAGGACTACCTGGTCGATCACTCGACCTTCAGTTACCTGATGCATCCCACCGAGGGGTTCTTAGGCTTCTTCCGTCGCGACGTCTCGCCCGAGGAGATGGCAGACCGCATCGCCTGCTTCTCGGCGGCTTTGTAGCACAAATAGCGTGGGGGATTCACTGTTTGAATCCAGCATGATAGCTGGAGGTCATGAGCGGTTGGTTCCCTACGACGTACAGGACCAGGAACTGGCCTTCGTACAACGGGGCGCCAAGGCAGCGCGGTTCTTTATCGGTTTGGCTTGATCCTGACATGGCCTGACATCCACTGCCAAACGGGAGGCGAGGTCGTCAGCCCGAGGTCAGCGACGCCGCGATCCGGGTTTGCCTCGCGATGAGGGTGCTTTGGGGGATGCCACTCGGCAAACAACAGAGTTTGTCGAGAGGGTGTTGCGACTTGCAGACCTAGACTGGACACTGCCGGACTTTAAAGCGTTTCGCCTTTACCTTGAGACATATCTCGTCACCTAACGCGTTGAAATCTATGATTTCAGGCAGCGTTAGGTGATTCAAGTTTAAGGCGAAGCGCTATAGAATAAAATTCGATAAATCTGGATCAAAATCTGCCGTCTCTCAATCAGCAAAGCGCTGATTTCGAACGCAGGTTTTGACAAGCTGTGTTGCGGACTAAATCGATTTCGCTTAGCTAGCGCTCTGTGCCGCCGCCAGAAGATTTTGAATGTATCCATCTGTCCCACAAGCGCTAGCGTCAGAAAGTTGAGCAATTGCTTACGGCCTGACTTCGGGCAAGTCATTTGGCCAGAGTCCTTTCCATTCGACCCCACACTCGGCAATCGCCATGCGGAGAACTCTTGGTACTTCCATTCTGCCAAATGCACCCGTTATGTCGCCCTTCGCGCCATATGTTTCGTAGGCAAGAACTCTGTCTTGCGTGGCATCGAAGAGCACACCCCATGTTAGATGCCAACCTAAGTCGCCATGAACAAAAACATACGGATGAGACAGTTCGACGATGCGAGCAGGAACCAAATCAACACCATTCAAGAGGCGCTCTGGTGCTTTCTGACCAACGCATTGCCACACGCTTTCCACCTCAGAAATGTTGTCGGCTGAAGATGGCGCTGCAAACCAAAGAAATCCTGCCACCAAAAACAAACATCTGAGCAAAGTAGTTGCCTCCATGGTACCTGGAGGATGTGGACATCGTGCCGCTCTGCGACAAGTGCAAGGCGCAAGTTGGTCCCCGCATGCGGTCCAGGTTGGTCAAAACCCATACGTTTCTGCCAATAGCAATATCGACCATTTTTATCTCTTTTGTTGATCGCATAGCGATCATCGAAAGGGGCAAGCGGGCTTGCCCCTTTTTTGGGGCTATTTCAGGTAGTCCAACCAAGGGCCTTGTTCTGCGATCATGTGATCGACCAGTTCCGGGATGCCCTTGGACACCGTCACGACCGGATCGACCAGCAGGGCCTGGATGACCAGGTCTCGTTTCTTTTGCAGGATCGCCTCGGCCGTCAGGTTGTGAACGCCGATCTGGTTGCTGAGCAGCCCGCGAATACCAGCCGGGACATCCACCGCGATCCCCTGCACCCCGTTCGCATCGACATTTGCCGGAACCTCGACTGCCAGCCAATCGGGCAGGTCCTTGATGAAGCCGGCGTTGGGGATGTTCACCGCCGCCTCTTCATAGGCTTGACCGGTGAGCAGCCCTTCCATGATCGGCACCACGCGTTCGTGCAGTTCGGTCCCGATGGTCGGGGTCACCTGACCCAAATAGGTGCGATAGTAGGTGTAGAAATCCACGATCCCGCGGTGGTCGGCACAATCATGGGCCCATTGGATGTACTCTCCAAAGTGGCTGTCCGAGGTGATGGGCAGCACCCCAAAATTGTCGAGGATCACCTTGAAAAGCCAACGGTCCGACCAAGATCGCACCTCGGTGATATGGGACAGGTCGACCTCCATCCAGCCCTCGGTATCGACAGCCTCGCCTGTTTTGCGCGACGCGGTGAGGATTTCGGAATAGCCCGGCTGACGACCAAAATGACCTTCGGCCCGGGCGCGCACATCGCCGTAGGCGTCCTTGCCGGTGTCGACATAGCGGCAATCCGTCATGACCGAGAAGTGGTTCAATCCCCCGGCGCGGTAGTGGATATTCTCGCGCGGCTGCTCAAGCATCGGTGGCAGGTTACGTTCCAGCGAGGCGATCTCGTGGCACATGCCGATGAATTTAATGCCCGGATAGGCGCGATGCACCGTGGTCGTAATCCGGCTCATCGGGTTGGAATAGTTAAAGATCGTCGCATCCGGGGCGTGGTCCATCACCTTGCCGCAGATTTCAAGAATGGGCGGGATGATCCGCAGGCTGTGGAACAATCCACCCGGGCCGCCGTTCTCGCCATAGACTTGGCCGATGCCGTATTGCTGTGGGACTTTCCAGTCCATGTCCCAAAGGGCGAACCGGTCACCAACCTCAATGGAAATCACCACGAAATCGGCGCCAGGCAAGGCTTTGGCGAGGTCGGTTTCCACGCTGACGGACTGTGCAAGGTTGTTTACGGCGATAAAGGCTTTCGCCACCGCTTCGGTTCGCTTCGCGGCGGGCTCGTTGATATCGTTTAGGACAATCTGAGCGTCCTTCAGCGTGGCGGACTGGAAGATATCCCCCAGCATACCCGTCCCAAACTGTAGGCTGCCCGCGCCCACGAGTACGATTTTAGTCATGGTAAGTCTTTCCTATGGGCCGACATGAAATATGCCGGGTGTTTTGTGTAATTCGGTTGTGTTTTGGCCTAGGTGATGGGTCTTTCGTCCGGCCCGCACCTGTGCAAATGCGCGTTAATCGGTGTGATGGAAACGGTTCGCCCCAGCGCGCCTTGCTGCTTGCCCGGGCGACGGACGAGGATCGGCTCGGGGGTGCCGATTTCGACAAAGTGGAAGTGGTCCGACCCCAGATCCGGTCGGCCGGGGTCATCGCCTCGACCTGATCACAGGGCGCATAGATCATCGTGACGTCTTTCATGTCGTGATGTAGTTTGGCGATTTCCAACCGCGTGGCGACGCGCAGCGCTGCATCCAGGTTGGACAACGGCTCGTCAAACAAAAACACGCGTGGGTCGCGCACAATGGCCCGACCGATCGCGACCCGCTGCCGCTGGCCGCCCGACAGTTGGCGCGGCAGTCGGTCCAAAAGATGCTCGATCTGCAATAATTCGGCCGCCTTGCGCACCCGCCGATCCATTTCCTCTTTCGAGGCGTTTTCAAGCTTCATGCCAAAGGCCATATTGTCATAGACCTTCATATGCGGATAAAGCGCGTAGCTTTGGAACACCATCGCGATCCCGCGCTTGGACGGGATGACATTGTTCACCCGGTCCCCGTCGAACAGCAGATCGCCCGAGGTGATCTGCTCGAGCCCCGCGATAAGCCGCAGCACAGTGGGCTTGCCGCAGCCCGACGGGCCGACGAAAACCATGAACTCGCCCTTTTGGATCTCAAGATCCACGCCTTTGATGACTTCAACCGCGCCAAAGGATTTGCGGACGGCTTTGAAGTTGATATTTGCCATTTTACTTTTCCGATCAGCCTTAGACGCCGCCTGCGGTCAGGTCCGCCACGATCTTGCGTTAAAAAATGAGAACCAGAACGATCAGGGGCACCGTCACGATTACACTGGCCTCCATGATGGAGAGCCGGGTGATTCCTTGCACGCTAGCGCCGGATAACAGCGCGATGGCCACCGGCACGGTGCGCTGCCGAAATGGTGAAGGTCAGCGCGAAAAGATACCCGTTCCAGGTTCCGGTGAACGGCAGAAGACCAGCGCCCAAGGGGGGTTGTCCATCCTGTTGATCAACTCATAAACTCCTGGCGATGCCAGAAACCATGATAGCCGTCAGCCGCAAAGACCGTTGCCCTAACCATGACGGATTTACAATGATGGTCATTTGTATCCTCCCAGTGAAAAATGCGGGGCGCTACCCTTTTCGAAAACGCTTAATCTGCGTTGGCACATTATCCGAAACGTTTTGGTTAGGTTAATGTCAGCAGACAAGGCGCGTCAATAGATTTCTTAAAGATCGGCGGTCTTGGGATGTCCCACAACCCGAAGGGGCTACAGCCGACGAACCGAGCGCCCCCCTTCAAAGCGGTGGGGTTGGATAACCTGCGTATCTTCCAAGGGGGCGCCCTTAAGGGCGCCATCGAGAATCTCGGCAACCGGACCCCATGCTTCGTAGAAAGGGACGATGGTCGCGGTCAGTAGAACGGGCAAGGAGGTCCGCGCAACATCGGGCAGGCAGTCATCATGTACAACCAACGATACATCGTCTGGCACACGCAGCCCCAAGGCATGCGTGGCATCGAAAATACCTTTTGCAATTCGCATGTTACCCGCAATGATCGCTGTTGGTTTTGGCCCGCCCGACTGGAATAAGCGAACTGTTTCCAGCAGCCCGAACTCGGCCGTCATGACGCTGCCGACCTGGAATTCGGGGCGTACCGGTAGGCCCGCGTCCTGCAATGCGCGGGCGTATCCTTGATATCGCCGCTGTGCGAAGGCAGCTGTGTTTTGACCGTTGATGATCGCGATATTTTGGTGTCCGCGCTGGATAAGGTGGGAGGTCAGGTCGTATCCAACCGCCTCATTGTCGATGTCATAAAACGGGTAATCCGGGGTATCCATTGTCTGCCCGTGCAAGGCAAAGCAGATTTGGTGTTTGCGTAGAAAATCCACTCGTGCATCTGATGCCCCGGGCAATAAAACAACGAATCCGTCGATAGATCGACTGCGGACCAGGCGGTCATAGACGCCCAACTCGGCGTTCTCGTCATCGGCGACATGCAACATGAACTGGCGCCCCAGACGCGTGAAGTTCGAGCACAGGCCCCGAACGAAGTGCGCAAACTGCAGGCTATCGGTCGCATCTGGAACCCCCGGATAAATTAGACCAACGATCCCGGATCGCCCGGTAACCAATCGTCGCGCCATGATATTTGGTTGATATTTCAATGTATTGGCGGCTTCTCGAACGCGCTGTTTGGTATCGCGACTTACATCATCATGGTCGTTCAGCGCCCGGCTGACTTGCGTGACCGAAAGCCCTAGATGGCGGCTCAGGTCTTTTAGTGTCGTCATATGCTCGTGGCCTCCAATGTTCTTAGGGGTCGTGCGAATTTTGGCAGACCAAAGCGTTTCGGGCAATGGATCCAATCGTCCGAAACGCTTCGGATCGTGGCTTGAGCCTCTTTGAAGACCAAGCTGATATGACAAAGGACATGAAAATCCAAGGATCAGTGCCGCGCTTGGATGACGAGAATTGAGCTATTCGAAAGCGCCAACCGGGACGGCTGCGGGTTCATTCTTGATCCCCATGAGAGCTGCGCTGCGAGAAGCGGGATGGCCCCACCCTGCGTCGCCCAGACGACATACGGCCTCGCGGCGTTCGCTGGGACGTCGCGCGGTGCGCACCGCTAGGGATAGCAGCAGGTGCCCCAGGTCATTGCACACCCATGCCATGAATACGCGGTGCGCCGTCGCAACCCGATTACACCCACCAGGGTTAGATGGTGAAGTGACGCCCAAGTTTCAGTTTTGCTGGGAACTTTGGGATTTTGGCGCACCCAGAAAAGTACGACGGCCGACCCGAAAGCCGACCGCCGCTTACCCACCAGTAAACTCATAAACCAAGGGCCAAAACAACGCGCCCAAAACTGGCTAGCCTTACGCAACTGACAAATGCGGGAAACCCACTCACTATACCCTGACCCACACCACTCACTTGCCAGTTGCACCTGAGCCCTTCAACAAGAATGATGTTGTGTACTTTATTAGGTAGCGATGGTAGAGGCGCGTATGTCGATCTTTCACCAACGCCTCCGACAGCTGATCCGTGAAAGCGGCCTAAAGGACTCCGATGTCTCAAAACAGGTCGGGCGTGGAACGGCCTATATCTCCAATATGATCAATACACAGGCAGACCCTGGGTTCTCGGTAATCATCCGGATATGCGACCTTTTCGACGTGACGCCAGACTATTTTATCGGTCGCGAGTCAAGATCGGAAATATCTGAAATTATTGACCAAAATGTACTAGACACGCATGCCGAGATGCTGGTTCAATTCAGCCTGACACAGGCCCGCAAAAGGCTGCTGAACAGGACGCCGCACCCTTCTCTGGACGAGGTGATGAACTGGTGGCACCGCAATAGGCAATCCTATGATCATAACGAGGCTATCGTCGCATTTTTCGACGTCTATTCACCCCCTGATCAAAGCCGCCTTCCACGAATTGTTGTGGTTGGCCGCGAGAGTTTGGCGACCCGATCCATCGGTGTGCAGTCGGTCGACAAGCTGCGCAAGGTTTACCAAGATCTGAGCCCAGATCATCTAAAAGGTATCGTCGATGCCCATCTGGAAACTCATGATCGTAAGAATCCCTTCCTTACGGTCGAGAACATCAACATCGTTCTACCAGACAAACGCCGACTGACGATCAACTATAAACGTTTATTGCTGCCCCTACGCACCGTGAAGGGGGATGAGTTCATTATCAATTACTCGAGCCCCGTCGATTGACTGTAACTGGGCCTTCACCTTATGCTCAAGGTCCTCTGCCGCCAGAACGACAAGCCACTCATCATTCTTTCGGTTCGACGGCGGAACTTTCCAGCGGCGAACGGATTGTTGAAGATGGGTGAAGCCATAGCGCACAGCGGCACCGCGCTCGACATGATCATTCCACATGAAAGCATAGGTATACTGGGGTTGCCATTTGAGCGCGATGTTCAGATGGGCAATCATCGTTACGTGCTCAAGAACGCGAAGGGAGCCCCTAGCAGACTTGTCGATGAACAATTCACCGATGCAGGCGATCTTGCCTGACATCTGATTTGCGATTGTAGAATCGACTACCGAAAAAGCTTTCCCAAGCGTTTCTGGCTGGTGGCGGCCATAGCTTCTTTGCCAAAAATCGCTGATACTTTCGCGGCCGATGTCATCGAAACGCGCCGCGACGCTTCCGATCAGCTTTCCGTCTTTCGATATAAGGATCCAGAAGCCGTTATTCTCGGTAAAGTCGTTCAGAGCCGGGTCCATCTTAGGTGTAAGATAGTTTTTTTCCAAGCTTGCAGCATAGCTATGGATCTTGCCGAAATCGAAACTCATCGAGATTTCGATCCCGCGCTCTCGCAGGCATCCGAGGTGGTGGGAGGCCACTTTTAAGTAGTCGAGGGTATTCATTTGTCGCTCCTGGGGGCAAGGAACCACGAGGGTTTTGGGGGCACAAGTTGACGCGAATCTAGGTCGAGAACTTAAAAAACGCAAACTCAAACAATATTTTGACATCTTTTCGCCTAGAAAACTATGGCCCAGCTGTTAACAAAGCTGTTTTTGAAAGAAATCACAACTTTGGATTGTGGAAGTTTTCAATCGATTCGGGCCCCGATCCCGGCTGGGGGCTCTGTTTCGGTTGGGTGCAGGATCGTACGTCTCTCATGAGTGTTTTTGTTTTTCCTGGCATGGATAGACCACCCCGCTGGCGCGAGCTGGTCAAAATCTATAGCCTGTACAGACGCTGGAGACGGCGGTCCAAACCGAGTGTTGTCATGCTCTCATCCGCGGATTGAATACCGCATCACCAAATACGACGTAGGATTGCCTGTCTCTAGAGTTGCTGCGGGCCTATTGACGCGAGGCCCGACCACAGGGATGGCTGTTTCCGGGGCGGAGCCGGGTTGAGCCGATGTCGCCCCGCTTGTTGAACCGGGCGCTCAACTCTGCAAAAGCGATGGTCGGGATCAAGAAGCCCGCGACACGGCATGCGCTCCGGCACAGCTTTGCCACGCATCTCTTGGAGCCCGACACCGACGTCCGCGTGATCCAAGTGCTGCTCGGCCATGCCAAGCTGACGACCACGGCGCGATAAGCGGAGACTTAAGCCACCTTGAGTTTGATGCGCTGCTGGCGGATGCCGATGCGCAGAACACGGCAGACGCTTTTGCAAGGGAGCCAGCGCACCTACCAGGCACTCTGGAAACCGCAATCCCTTTCCTCCGAGACATGCTAATGCGGCATCTTGCCTTGATGCGTGCCGCCGATCTTGCGGGGGCATTTGCACTGCGCGAGGAGGCGCATCGTCTCACGCAAAAGCTCAACGACGGCAAACCCGGCATTCTCGCGCATGATGACGCTGTGGGGGCAAATCGGCGCTTTTAACGTGTTGGTTGAGCCGCGCCACAGTTCAATGACAGCGCGGGTCGAAATGGGCGGTCTGTTTGGCATTGCTGCAACCGCTAGGCCCTATCTGGGGTTCAAGTGCTGCCCGTTCCGCAGCACTCAAACGCAGCGAAAGCGGTGCCGGGCGCTTCCAACGCTTATTAGCAGAGGATCGAGCAGCCAAAGCAAAAGCCGCTTTGGTCGAGTTTGGATTTGCAGGATCTGTGGATGGGCCACTCATGGCGCCATCCTCAAGCCAGGAAACTCAATCTCCCGCAGAACCTTTTCCCAGCCCTCAAGTGTCTCAAAAGCGACGCAATCTCTTCAGGCTCAGCATTGAACCTCGCGGCCAAACCATTAAAGTCAGCGTTCGAGCTTTCTTCGCTTTGGTGCACCACCCTTTAGGCGCCCTTGAAAAGAACTGATGTATCAACAAGATAGCGGGCGATTATCGGTAGGCTGGCGCCACCCAGAACCTGCGCATCATGCCCCAACGATCCGGCAAGTAACCGGAACGGCCGGATGCCCGCCATGTCCTGCCCCGCCAGCGCCGCGACCGTCGCCTCGACCAGCGCGGCGCGCTCATCGCCAGGCATATTGCCGTCAATGATGATCGCCTCGAACTCTAGAACCGAGCAGGCGCTTAAGATTGCCTCGCTCAAATATCCCGCGGTTTGAGCGACCCAGGTGCGCACTGCGGGCCCGATGCCTGACCAATCCTCGGGGCTGTCCCAAAGATCCGAGGCGGCGCCCTCGGCGTGCTCCACCATTTGTTCCAGAACCCGCATCGATGCGCAGTCCAGAAGCGGCCGCCGCCGCCCATCCGGTCCGGCCACCCGGATCGTACCAAAAGCCCCGGCATTGCCCGTCGGGCCGGTCACCAGCCGTCCGTCCAGCACCAGCCCGCCACCGACAAAAGACCCGATAGAGAAATACCCATAGGTCCCTGTCGCGCGGCCATGGCCAAACAAGAACTCGGCGCCGCAAGCCGCCGTGCCGTCGTTTTGCAGAAAGACGGGTAAACCGCAGACCGCCGAGACCTCGGCCATGACATCGAAACCGCGCCAATCGTCCATCTGTTGCGCTGTAACCCCAAGCGTCTCGGCCCAGTTCCACAATTCGAACGGCATCGCGATCCCCAGACCCGCGATGCGCCCTTTCGCGGGTGGTGTCAGCGGCGCGGTCAGGGCGGCCACGCCGCGCTGCACGAAGGCAAGGACGGCCCTGGTGTGGGGATAGATGTAGGTTTCGCGTACGCGCGCGCGGACCTCGCCCATGAAATCCATCAACACCAGATCCGCGCTGCGCCGCCCGATCTTCAGCCCAAACGACAGCGCGCCATCGGGATTGAGCAACATCGGGACCGAAGGTTGGCCCACTTTGCCCCGAACCGGCGCCCCGCGCAGCAGCAACCCGTCTTGCTCTAGCGCCCGCATGATAATCGTGACCGTCTGCGCCGACAGCCCGCTGAGCCGCGCGACCTGCGCCTTGGATAGGGCGCCGTGGCGGCGCACCAGGCTGAGCACCAAACGCTCGTTATGCGCCCGCACCCCAGCCTGGTTCGCGCCGCCGCTCAGATCAGCAATGTCGCGCGTGCTTGGCATCAACATGGGCCCTTGCCGGACAGGTAGGGACAGCGTGCTGGTTCTAAGATAATAAATCAATCCAATTTATTAATTGACATGAACGGGGATTCTCATTCAGGTTCAATGGTGCTCGCCTGCATCCAACGACAGGCAGAACAAGCTTTTTTAGGGGAGGATACCATGAAGCTTCGCAATCGCATTCTTGGCACCACACTGGCCGCAGCCGTCACCTGCTTGGGGTCGACTGCCTTTGCCGACGGCCACGAAATTGGCGCGTGTCTGATCACCAAAACCGATATCAACCCCTTCTTCGTCAAGATGAAGGAAGGCGCCACCGCCAAGGCCGAGGAGTTGGGGATCAGCTTGTCGACCTTCGCTGGCAAGGTTGATGGCGATCACGAGACGCAAGTTCAGGCGGTCGAAACCTGCATCGCCTCGGGCGCCAAAGGGATCCTGATCACCGCGTCCGACACCAAGTCCATTGTGCCGGTGCTACAGCAAGCCCGCGATGCCGGTCTGCTGGTTATCGCGCTGGACACACCGCTTGAGCCCATCGACAGCGCGGATGCAACATTCGCGACGGATAACTTCGAGGCTGGCCGCCTCATTGGCGCTTGGGCCGCTGCTAAACTGGGGGACGAGGCCGCTAATGCCAAGATTGCCATGCTGGACCTGGCGGAAAGCCAGCCCTCGGTTGGGGTGCTGCGCGACCAAGGCTTCCTGACCGGCTTTGGCATCGACGTGAAGGATGTGTCCAAATGGGGGGACGAGGATGATCCCAGGATTATCGGTAACGAGGTGACCGCCGGCAACGAAGAGGGCGGCCGCAAGGCGATGGAAAACCTGCTGCTGAAAGATCCTGACATCAATGTGGTCTATACGATCAACGAACCCTCGGCCGCGGGCGCTTACGAAACGCTGAAGTCCTTTGGCAAGGAAGAGGGCGTGCTGATCGTCTCGGTCGACGGTGGTTGCCCCGGCGTGCAAAACGTCGACGAAGGGGTGATCGGCGCTACCTCGCAGCAGTATCCGCTGCTGATGGCGTCTTTGGGGGTCGAGGCTATTGCCGCATGGGCGGCGGATGGCACCAAACCCGAACCCTCACCTGGCCTCGACTTTTTTAACACCGGTGTAAGCCTTGTAACAGGCGAAGCCGCGGATGGTGTCCCCTCAATCGACGTCGCCGAGGGTCTTGACCGCTGCTGGGGCTAACCCCTGAAATCGCAGGGCGGGGCAGGAACCCCGCCCGGCAACTGACAAGGGCGCCCAACCGTGCAAGATGATTTTGAGAAACCTTTGACTGCGGCTGACAGCGCGGTCGCCGAATTCGAAACCACCCATCGCGGGCTCTTGGGCCGCTTCCAACATTTCCTTCATGGCAATCCGGCAATGGTACCGGTGATCATTCTGATCGCCTCCATCGCCATATTCGGCGTGGTCGCGGGGGAGCGCTTCTTTTCCGCTTTCACCTTGGGTCTGATCATGCAGCAGGTGGCCATCGTTGGCATCCTGGCCTGTGCGCAGACTTTGGTGATCCTGACGGCGGGGATCGACCTGTCGGTCGGGGCGATGATGGTCCTCAGCTACGTCGTGATGGGCAGTTTGGGCGTCAACTTTGGCCTGCCGACGGCGCTTGCGATCCTGGCAGGCATCGCCGTTGGCATGGGCTGCGGTGCGCTCAACGGTCTGCTGGTCACCAGGCTGAAACTGCCGCCCTTCATTGTCACGCTGGGTTCATGGCGCATCTTTCTGGCGACCGTGTTTTTGTACACTGGCTCGCAATCCATCCGATCCCAAGACATCGATGCCGAGGCGCCGGGCCTGAAATTCTTTGGCAACAAGGTTTCGGCCATTGATGATCTGGTCGGCTTCAACGCCAATATCACCTTCGGCGTCGTTCTGATGCTGTGTGTCTTCGGTGTTTTTTGGTACGTCCTGACCCGCACCGCCTGGGGCCGCGCCGTCTATGCGGTTGGCGACGATAAGGAGGCGGCCGAGCTGGCGGGCATTCGGTCCGACCGCATCCTGTTCTCGGTCTATGTCACCGCCGGGTTCATCTGCGGCCTGGCGGCCTGGGCCGCCATTGGTCGCGTCGGCTCGGTCAGCCCGTCTTCCTTCGCCGAGGCGAACCTTGAAAGCATCGCGGCTGTGGTGATTGGCGGCACCTCGCTGTTTGGGGGGCGTGGCGCGATCCTAGGGTCCCTCTTCGGCGCGTTGATCGTCGGTGTCTTCTCTGCCGGGCTGAAACTGGCCGGGGCCGACCCGCAATGGGTGCTCTTCGCCAGTGGCTGCCTGATCATCTTGGCGGTCTCGATTGATCAATGGATCCGGAGGGTTTCGGCGTGACACCCCCCATCCTGCAAGGCCGCAGCCTGGTCAAACGCTATGGCCGCGTCATCGCCCTGGACCACGCTGACTTCGAGTTGTACCCGGGCGAGATCCTGGGCGTGATCGGCGACAATGGCGCGGGCAAATCGACCCTGATCAAGGCGCTGTCGGGCGCTGTCCAAGCGGACGAGGGCGAGGTGCTGCTGGATGGCGCGCCGGTGACCTTCCCGTCGCCCATCAACGCGCGACAAGCGGGCATCGAGACGGTCTACCAAAATCTGGCTTTGTCGCCTGCGCTGTCGATTGCAGATAATATGTTTCTGGGCCGCGAAATCCGCAAAAGCGGTTTCATGGGCAAATACCTCCGCCAACTCGACAGGCGCCAAATGGAGCGGGTGGCCCGCGACAAACTGTCGGAACTGGGGTTGATGACCATTCAAAACATCACCCAAGCGGTCGAGACCCTTTCGGGCGGTCAGCGCCAGGGCGTCGCGGTGGCCCGTGCTGCCGCTTTTGGGTCCAAGGTGATTATCATGGACGAGCCCACGGCGGCCCTGGGCGTCAAGGAAAGCCGCCGCGTCCTTGATCTGATCCAGGACGTCCGCAGCCGTGGTATCCCCATCGTGCTGATCAGCCACAATATGCCGCATGTGTTCGAGGTGTCCGACCGCATCCACATCCATCGCTTGGGAAAACGTCTGTGCGTCATCGACCCCAAGGCGCACAGCATGTCAGATGCGGTGGCCCTGATGACCGGCGCGATGGAGGCGCCGGCGGCCTAACGCAGGGCCGAAAACACCGCAGGGTGCAGCGTGTCCGAGATAATTCGCGTGCCGGGGCCTAGGTCGGGCACGGTGTACCGCGCTGCCCGATCCACCTCGTCTTGATAGGCGCGCAGCCAGAACCGCTGCTGCAAATCCCCGGACGTTGCCCGAAACACACCCACCGTGGCGTCATCGCTCAGCGCGACCTCTGCAGCCGACACCTGGGTCAGGTCGTAAAGCCAGGCCGTGTCCGTCGCGCGGGTCCTTGGGTGCTTGCCCGGCGCGCCTTCGGCCAATTCGAGGATGACGTTTGTCTGCCGTGCAAGATGCGGCAAGGCATAGGGTAGAAACTGCCCGGTCCATTCCGCATCGCGCATCAAGGCGGCCCGCCGCTCGGCCCGCTGCGCGCGGCTCTCGTAGCACCACATGTGATGCACGCGGTTCAGCACGCCTGTCTCGGTGAACCAAAACCCGACCGGTGTCGCATAGCGGCATAGGATCGTGTAACCCACCGTCTCGAACAGCTTCAAATACGACGGCACTTTGCCGATCCCCAGATCATAGGTGCGAAGCTCATAGATCATGTCAAACCGTATCCCGATTATGCGCGGCTGTGTCCGCGTCGCCAAACCTTTAAGAATCCTTAGTCAAAGATTTGCACAACCTCCAGGTGGGGACCAGGCGCGGGGCGACTTTTGATAATGCGCATAGGGTTAAGGCTGCAAAGGGCGCCCAAGGGATCGGGCGCACCGTTTGCTGGGGTCTAGCCTGAAAACGCGTTCTCAATCACCTCGACCGTGCCGCCAGCATCCACTGTCGCCACATCAAACCGGCAGGGGGTCATTGGCGAGTGGTCATTTTCCTCCAACCAAATCTCAGCCGCCTGAAAGATCCGCTGCTGCTGTCGCGCGGACACCGCCGCCCGACCCGCACCATGGGTTTTGCGTGCCTTCACTTCGATGAAAAGGATCTCGTCGCCCTGCTGCGCAATCATATCGATCTCGCCCGCCGCTGTGCGGCAGCGCTGACCCAGAATGACGGCACCGGCGCGTGTGTAATGCGCGGCGACAGCCTCCTCAGCTGCGACACCATGATGATAGCGGATCGCATCGCCTGTCATTTCCCCGACAGCTCCAGCGCGCGGGCATAGACCTGCTTGCGTGGCAATCCGGTCGCCGCTGCCACGATCTGTGCGGCATCCTTCAGGCTGTTGCCCTCCAACGCCCGCGCCAAGGCCATATCCAACGTCTCGGCATCCGCCGCCGCCGCCATCGGCGGCCCGACAACCACCACGACTTCACCCTTTGGCGCCTCCGCCTCGGCATAGTACGTTGCCAGTTCCGCCAAGCGCCCGCGCCGCACCTCCTCAAACCGTTTGGTTAGTTCCCGACACATGGCGGCGGGGCGCTCGGGCCCCAGTACTTTGGCCATATCGGCCAAAGCAGGCGCCAACCGCCGCGGGCTCTCGTAAAACACCAAGGTCGCTGGCACGGCCGCAAGCTCGCCCAAAGCTCCCAGCCGTGCCGCCGATTTGGGTGGCAAAAAACCCGCGAACATAAAGCGATCCGTCGGCAACCCGGCCACCGACAAGGCCGCCAACACCGCCGAGGCCCCGGGGGCCGCAAAAACCGGATGCGCCGCCGCAATCGCCGCCTGAGCCAACTGATACCCTGGATCGGCCACCAAGGGCGTGCCCGCATCCGAGACATAGGCCACCGACTTCCCTTCGCCCAGCGCCGCCAGCAACCGCGGCCGTTGTTGTGCGCCGTTATGGTCGTGGTAGGGAAGCAACGGGCGCCCGGCGACCGAAACCCTGTGAATATCCATCAGCTTGCGCGCCTGGCGCGTATCCTCGGCGGCCAGTACGTCTGCCTCCCGCAGGATATCCAAAGCGCGCAGCGTGATATCGCGCGCGGCCCCAATGGGTGTGGCAACAAGGTACAGGCCGGGGGCAAGCGCCATGGCGGGGGGATCCGTGCGTTTACTTGGCAGCGTCGCTTAGCTACTGTGCGCCAGAACCACCGGGGGGTGCAACCGCCCGCGACGCAGGCTTATCGAGGTTTCATGACACTCCCGTATCTGACGCGCCGTCTTTTCATGGCCCTGGGGCTGATGACCCTGGCCGCTTGTGACCTGCCCGCGCCGGGTTCGGCTGTCGCGCCCAGCGGGCCGGTGCAAATCGCGATGCTGGTCCCGTTGGGCTCGGGTGATCAGGGGCGGGAAGCGCTGTCGCAAAGCCTGGTGAACGCCGCTCGTATGGCACAGACCGACCTGCAGGGCGTGGAGTTGGTCCTCAAGGTGTATCCCACCGGGGGCGAGGGTGCCGACCCCGTGAATGTTGCGCAGACCGCGCTGGACGAAGGCGCGGATGTGATCTTGGGGCCCCTGTTCTCGCCCACCACCGCACAGGTGGCACCGATCGCTGCGGCCGCTGGGCGGCAGGTTCTCAGCCTGTCCAACAACCCCTCGGTCGCCGGGGGGAATGTTTTTATTCTGGGCAATACCTTTGACAACACCGCGCGGCGGATCGTTGGGTTTTCCTCGGCGCGCGGGCAGACGCAGTTGGGCCTGGTGCACCCCCAGGGGATCGAAGGCCAGCAAGCCGCAACCGCGGTCCAGGCGGCGGCACAGACCTTTGGGGCGCAGGTGGTGTTTACGGGCGCTTATCCGCTGTCGGTGCAGGGTATCGTCGACACAGCCCCTGATATCGCCCGTGGCCTGCGCGGCGCCGGGGCGACCACAGTTGTGCTGACCGATGGGCCAACCGGCGGGCTGACTTTCATGACCGAAACCCTGCGCGGCTCGGGCGTTCGGGCGGGGGCCGTGCAGTTCGCAGGCCTGCAACGCTGGGATGTTAGTGCCCAAGCGATGGCGCAACCCTCGCTCGAGGGGGGATGGTTCGCGGGACCCGATCGAACCCTGGCCGCGCAGTTTTCCAACCGATACCAGGTGGCTTACGGCACCGCGCCGCATCCGCTGGCGGGGCTCGCCTATGACGGCGTGGCTGCTATCGGCGCGCTGGCGGCCGAGGCCAAGGCCGAGGGGAGTGCTGATCCGTTCAGCACCGCGCGTCTCACCCAACCGTCGGGCTTCGCCGGAGTTATGGGCATTTTTCGCCTGCGCACCGACGGTCTGAACGACCGCGCCCTCGCGGTGTTCGAAGTGCAAGATGGCGCTGCGGTCCAGATCGAGGCCGCCCCGCGGAGCTTTGCTGCCGGTGGTGCCTGACACCGGCCTGAAAGCCCCCGGCCTGGACCCAGAGGATATTCTGGACACCCCGGCCCTGCAGGCACAGGTTACCCAGATTTGCCAAACGAGCGTCGGGCGCGCCGAACTGGTGGCCCTCCTCGCCCAGGCATATAACGACGGGCGCGCGCGAATCGCCGCTGCCCTGCAGACCTATCCCTACGCGGCGCGACGGGCCACCGAGGCCTATACCGATTTGATGGATGCGATCATCTGCGCGGTTTGGCAGGCCACCACCCAGCATCTGCATCCGAACCCCAACCCGACAGCCGGGCAGCAATTGGCCGTGCTGGCGGTCGGCGGTTATGGCCGGGCCGAGATGGCGCCACATTCCGACGTCGATCTGCTGTTCCTGCGTCCCTACAAGCAAACCGCCTGGGGCGAGAGTGTGATCGAAAGCACGCTCTATATCCTTTGGGACTTAAAGCTAAAGATCGGCCACGCTGTGCGCAGTATCGATGATTGCTTGTCTCTGGGGCAAAAGGACCTGACGATCCGCACCGCGCTGCTAGAGCACCGCTTTGTTGTGGGCACAGAGAGCCTGTCGAAAGAGTTGGATCAGAGGCTTTGGGACGAGCTATTCGCCAAAACCGGCCCTGAGTTTGTCGAAGCCAAGCTTGAAGAACGCGAGCAGCGCCACAGCCGTCAGGGCGGTTCGCGCTATTTGGTCGAGCCCAATGTGAAGGAAGGCAAGGGCGGCCTGCGCGATCTGCAAACGCTTTATTGGATTGCGAAATACGTGAACCGGGCCCGCACGCCCGAAGATTTGGCACGTATGGGTGTGTTCACCGGGGATGAGTTGAAAACCTTCCGCGAGGCCGAGAATTTCCTTTGGGCCACCCGCTGTCAGTTGCATCTGGTCGCTGGGCGCGCGGTCGAAAAACTCTCGTTCGATCATCAGGTCGATGTGGCCGAACGCTTGGGCTTTCGCGACAGCCCTGGCCAACGCGCGGTCGAGCGATTCATGCAGACCTATTTCACCTTTGCCCGCCAAGTGGGCGAGCTGACGCGGATTTTCCTCGTCGCACTCGAGGCCGAGCATGTGAAGCGCCGGCCCGGTGTTGCCCGATCATTGATGAATATGTTCACGCGGCCAGGGTCCGACCAGGCCCCGTTCGGCTATGTCATCCGCAATGGCCGGATCGACGTCGTTGACGGCGACGCCTTCGGCCGAGACCCTGTCAACATCCTGCGGCTGTTTCAGGTCGCGATGCGGACCGGCTATTTGATCCACCCGGACGCGATGCGCCAAGTCACGCGCAATTTGGATGTGATTGATGACACCCTGCGGGCCAACCCCGAGGCCAACCAGATCTTCATCGATCTGATCATCGAATATGGTGACCCCGAACGTGCCTTGCGGCGCATGAACGAAATGGGGGTGCTGGGTCAGTTCATGCCCGAATTTGGCCGGATCGTCGCGATGATGCAGTACAATATGTATCACCACTACACAGTCGATGAGCACACGATCCAATGCATCCGAACGCTGCACGACATCGAGACCGGCGCACTGACCGAGTCGCTGCCGATTGTCTCGGGCATCCTGAAACAGGGTGTCAACCGGCGCGTACTTTATGTCGCCCTGCTGCTGCATGACATCGGTAAGGGCCAACCGCGCGACCATTCCGATGTGGGGGCCGAGATTGCCGCGGAAATCTGCCCCCGCTTGGGCCTGCCCCCGGACGAGGTCGAGACGGTGGTCTGGTTGGTTCAAAACCATCTGGTGATGTCTGATTTCGCCCAGAAGCGTGATTTGGCGGATGCGGGCACCGTGCGCGACTTCGCGCAGATCGTCAAAAGCCCCGCGCGGCTGCGGCTGCTGATCGTACTGACGGTTTGCGATATTCGCGGGGTCGGCCCGGGCGTGTGGAACAATTGGAAAGCCGTTTTGCTGCGCGAATTGTTTTCGCTAACCATTGAAGAGTTGACCGGTGACACCAGCCGCCAAAGCCGCCCCGAGCGGATTGACGAGGCAAAGGAGGTCTTTGCCGAAGCACTCTCGGGCTGGTCCGACGCCGACATCGCCACCGAGCAAGACCGCCACTATGCCAGTTTCTGGTTGGGTCTGACGGTGGACACCCAAGTGATCTTTGCCAATCTGATCCGCGAAGTGCGCACCGATCGCCCCGCGCTGCGCATCGACCAGGATCCCGACCGCGATGCCACCCGCGCCTGTTTCGCGATGCCGGATCACCCCGGGCTCTTCTCGCGTCTGGCGGGGGCTCTGGCGTTGGCGGGGGCGAATGTGGTGGACGCGCGGACCTATACGACAAGCGATGGGCTCGCGACGCCGGTGTTTTGGATCCAAGACAAGCAGGGGCACCCTTACGAGGCCTCGCGCTTGACCCGTCTGCGCAAGATGATCCAGCGAACCTTGGCGGGCGAGGTTGTGGCGGAAGACGCCTTTGCCGAGCGGGATCGCATCAAAAAGCGTGAGCAGTCCTTTGTCGTTCCGACCGAGATCACCTTTGATAACGACGGCTCCGAGATCTATACAATCCTGACCGTCGACACCCGCGACCGGCCCGGGCTTTTGTACGACCTGACCCGTACGCTGACAGCCGCGCATATCCGTATCTCATCCGCCATTATCGCAACCTATGGCGAGCAGGCTGTGGATACGTTTTACATCAAGGACGCCTTTGGGCTGAAGGTTTCGTCGCAGTCCAAACAGGATCAAATCCGCAAGCGGCTGGCCCAATCCATCCGCAGCGGGGCGGAACGGGCCGCGCCATGACCCGCGCGATCCGGCTGCTGCCAGCGTTCATGACCGTGGGCGCTTGGACGATGCTCAGTCGGGTGTTGGGGTTTGTGCGTGATATCATGATTGCGACCTTTCTGGGGGCGGGGCCGGTTGCCGAGGCCTTCCTCGTTGCCTTTGCCCTGCCCAATATGTTCCGCCGATTTTTTGCCGAGGGCGCGTTCAATATGGCCTTTGTGCCCATGTTCTCGAAACGGCTGGAACGGGGCGAGGACGCGGCGCGCTTTGCCTCGGACGCCGCAACCGGCCTTGCGGTGGTCTTAGTCGTGCTAACCGTGGTCGCGCAGATCTTCATGCCGCAGTTCGTGCTGGCGATGGCGGCTGGCTTTCGCGGGGACGAGCGTTTCGAATTGGCGGTTGACTATGGCCGCGTGGTCTTTCCCTATATCCTCTTCATATCGCTGGCGGCGCTGACCAGCGGCGTGCTGAACGCGCTGGGCCGGTTCTGGGTGGCGGCCGCGGCACCCGTTCTTTTGAACATCATCTTGATCGCAGCGATGGGCGCTGTCGCCCTGGCAGGCGGCGATATCGGCCGCGCCCTGACCTGGTCGGTGCCGATTGCGGGGGTCGCACAGCTGGCGCTGGTCTGGATCGCCGCACAACGGGCGGGTATCGTGATCCGCCCGCGACGGCCGAGGCTCACCCCCGAGCTCAAACGTCTGGCCATCATCGCCGCGCCCGCCGCCTTGGCTGGGGGTGTGATCCAGGTCAATCTGTTGATCGGGCGGCAAGTTGCCAGTTTCACCGAAGGCGCTGTTGCTTGGCTCAGCTACGCGGATCGCTTGTATCAACTGCCCTTGGGGGTTGTCGGCATCGCCATCGGTGTGGTCCTACTGCCCGATCTGTCCCGCCGCCTGGCCGCGGGCGACGGGGCCGGGGGGGTGCGGGCGATCAACCGCGCCACCGAGTTTTCCCTTGCCCTGACATTGCCCGCTGCCGCCGCGCTGATCGTGATCCCCGGGCCGCTGATTGCGGTTCTGTTTCAGCGGGGCGCTTTCACCGCCGCCGATAGCGCCGCGACCGCGCTGGCTGTGGCTATCTATGGCGCGGGCCTGCCAGCTTTTGTGCTGCAAAAGGTGGTGCAACCTGTGTTTTTCGCGCGCGAGGATACCCGCTCACCCTTTCGCTATGCGCTGGTTGCGATGATTATCAACCTGATCCTGGCGGTCGGTCTGTTGCCGGTTATCGGATTTCTGGCAGCCCCGGTCGCCACCAGCCTATCCGCCTGGGCCATGTTGGCGCTGCTGGTCCGGGGGGCCGCCCGGATCGAAGGGGCTATCGCGATGGATAACCAGCTTCGCCGCGCGCTGCCCCGGCTGCTGGCCGCATCGGCCGCGATGGCTGTTGTACTGTTGGCGGTCGCCTGGGCGCTGGGCGGTGCGCTCGACCAGACGTGGTGGCGGTATATGGCCCTGGCAGGATTGGTTGCGTCTGGGATCGTGACCTATGCCCTGGCGGTTCTTGCAAGCGGGGCCCTGACGGTGGCGCAAGTCCAGGTCTTCCTAGGAAGATAGCGCTATTCCGCCGCCGCCTGGACCGGTTTGGCGGTGGTTCGGTTCAGTGTCACCCGAAATTCGGCGCCAGTGTCCGCGGCACCAATCGCCAAATCCCCGCCCAAGGCCCGCATGATCTCGCGGCTGATTGGCAGGCCAAGGCCCGCGCTGCCCGCGAGCGTTGTCTCGGACAGGCGCGAGAATTTCTCGAACACCTGCTCACGCGCCTCTGGCGGGATGCCGGGGCCATTGTCGCGGACCACCAGCGTGGCGGCATGGCGCGACACTTCGGCCGAGATCTGGATTTCCGGCGCCGCCGTGGCCCCGTATTTGACCGCGTTCGAGATCAGGTTGATCAGTACCTGAGCCAGTCGATCGAAATCCGCCGGGACCACCATATCCATATGCTTCCGATCCACGCTCAGGGTCACTTTGGCGGCCTGATGCAACCCTTCGGTGCTGGTCACCGCACTGTCCACAACCGCCCCCAGGCGCACTTTTGTAATGGTCAGTTGCGCGCGACCCGATTCAAGAAAACTCAGGTCCAGGATCTCGTCCAACAGGCGGGTCAGGCGCTGGCTTTCCTCGTGAATGATGCCCACAAAGCGCGCGATATCAGCCTTGTCCAGATCGGCACGTTCACGCAAGATCTCGGCAAAGGATCGGATCGAGGTCATCGGCGTGCGCAACTCGTGACTGACCTGACTGAGAAACGCGTCCTTCTGATCGCTCAGCGCTTGCAGCCGGGCGTTCGCGCCGCGCAGTTGCTCGGCGGTTTCGGCCAACTCGCCTGATTTGCGCTCAAGCTCTTGGCTGTATTCGACGATTTGCGCCGCCTCATCCGCCATGCGCAGCAGTTCCTCAACCGAGATCTGTCCGCCCCGGGTAATCTGGCTGACCATCGCATGGGCCGAGGCCGCCCCGACTGAACCGGTCAACTCGCGCTCAATCCGGGCAATCAACGCATCATCTGCGGCTGGCAGACCGCTTGCCTTTCCCTGCGCGCGGGCGGCGTCGGTGAACATTGTGTGGGCCGTCGGCGTGCCAAGGATGCGTTGGGCCAGGGTGAACAGATCCTCGGACGTCGCTGACCGGGGCAGGATCATGCCGCCGTCCTGCGGCTGGCGGTAGGTGTCGACGAATTGCGCCGCTTGGACACGCTCCAACAGGCGTGGGCTCGTCAGCAGCGAGACGCTGACGAATAGCAAAGTGTTCAGCGAAAGGCTCCAGAAAATCGAATGGACCAGGGGGTCGGGCGCGCTCAGGCCGAACAGCGCTTGCGGGCGCAGCGCCGACAGGCCGAATGGCCCGTCAACCAAGACGCTGGAGGACATCAGAAAACTGTCGCCGAAGCTGGGCAGCAGCAGTGTGTAGACCCACAGCACAAAGCCGACCCCGACACCTGTCAGCGCACCCGCGCGGTTCGCACCCCGCCAATAGATCCCGCCGATCAGGCTGGGCAGCACCTGCGCCACACCGGCAAACGCGATCAATCCGATCGAAGCAAGCGCGGCAGAGCCCCCAGTCAGCACAAAGTACAAGTACCCCAGCCCCAGGATCAGCGCGATCGAGGCACGCCGTCCGGTCAGCACGACCGAGCGGACATCACCGCTGGTCTGCGTGCGGTGAGGGTTCAATCGCAGCCAGATCGGCACGATAATATGGTTCGAAATCATTGTAGACAGCGCAATCGCCGAGACGATAACCATCGAAGTCGCCGCCGAGAACCCCCCCAAAAAAGCCAGCAGGGTGAGCCAGGGCTGGCCTTGGCTTAGGGGTAAGGTCAGCACATAGAGGTCCGGATTGGCGCCGTCGGGCAGGAACGCCCGGCCCGCGATGGCAATCGGAAGCACAAACAGCGAGATCAGCAAAAGATACGTCGGAAAGGCCCAGGCCGCGGTTGCCAGGTGCCGCTCGTCCGTGTTCTCGACCACCAGAACCTGGAACATCCGGGGCAGGCAAATGATGGCGCTGGCCGACAGGAAGGTCAGCGTGACCCAACGCGGACCAAAGATATCTGTATCGGGCAGACCACCGCCCGGTAGGGCGGCGAACAGCTCGGCCGGGCCATTGGTCAAGCCCCAGACCACAAAAACGCCGATCGCAAGCAGCGCCAGCAGTTTGACCACAGCCTCGACCGCGATGGCCGACACCACGCCGACGTGCTTTTCATTCGCGTCGATGCTGCGCGTCCCAAAGAGGATCGCGAATAATCCCAGGCCCACCGCGAACCAAAAACCAGTCATTGCCGGGGGGGCTTGCTGGCCGCCCTCGCTGGCCAAAACCGCGACGCTCAGGCTGAGGGATTGCAATTGCAGTGCGATATAAGGCGTCGAGGCGATGACGGATAACAGGGTCACAACCACCGCCAGCGATCCGCTTTTGCCATAGCGCGAGGACAACAGATCCGCGACCGATGTGATCCGTTCGGCCCGTCCGATCCGCACCAACTTCCGTAGCAGGAACCACCAACAGAACATCACCAGGCTGGGGCCCAGATAGATGGTGACGAACTCTAGCCCATTGCGGGCCGCCGATCCGACCGCGCCGTAGAAGGTCCAACCGGTGCAATAGACCGACAGCGACAAGGTATAAACCAAGGGCGAGCCCAGCCAACCGCGACGACCCCGGCTGGCGCGCTGTTCGGCGATAAAAGCGATCAGGAAAAGGCAGACCGTGTAGCCAAGGCAGACGAAAACAAGGGCGTTGAGCGACAGCATGACGGGGTCACTCGGGCCCCAGACCTCGATCCGCCGGGCCGATCAACCGGCGCGCCAGATCGCGCGTCAGCAGTGTCAACCCAGCCCAGATCAGGAACACCCAAGCATAGGCAGCGGGCAGGCCGAACAGGGTTTGAACCCCCGCGAAGATGTTTAGAACCGGCGAGGCCAACAGCACAATACCAAGGATCGGCACCGCAAGGGCCGCATCCTCGCGCTTGCGACGGTGCATGGCGCGCTCGGCCAGATCCGGCGGCGGGCGGCTCATGTTCCAGCCAAACGCTTGACGGCCGAGACGACATCGGCGTTCGAGAACGGCTTGGTCATGAACACAGTGGCCCCCAATTGCTGCGCCATCTCGCGGTCCCGGGCCTGTCCCTTGGCGGTCAGCATCAAGACCGGCGGTGCGGCGGGGGCGGTATTGAGGTCGCGCAAAATGTCAAAGCCGCTTCGATTAGGCAGCATCACATCCAGGATGACGACATCGGCGCGCAGTGTCTCTGCTTGGTGCACCGCATTCGCACCGTCACCTTCGATCGTGACGTCAAACCCCTCGAGCGTCAGCAGAAAGCGCAACGCGTCCGCGATGTTCGGTTCATCTTCGACGATCAGCACACGGTGCGACACGCCTTCCTCCCGTTTGTTTTTTCAAGTGTACAGCCCGCCCAACCCTTGTCACGGGTTTTATGGCTCAAAGCACCAACTGGGCCTGCGCGCGGGCTGCGCAGTCGCTGCGTGTGCAGATCCGGCAGCTGGTGCCGACCGGACTCGCTGCGGCATGCGGTACCGTAAAGGGCGATTGCGCCTGCGCCACAAAGAGCATGGAGGCCGCAAGGTCAGGCGCAACGCCAAACCGTGGTGACTGGCGCGAGGCGGCATAGGTCAGGGTGACGAACGCCTCGCCGCTGTCGTGGGTGATAGGGTTCAGCATCGGTGTGCCGGGCTGTGCAAAGCCTCGAAACAGCGGCCACAGCGCGCAGGCGTTGCCGTGTCGCGGCAACGGAAAGCTGGGCAGGGGTTGGCGCAGCAGTGGATAGCCTGCAACGGTGACCACGATCAGCCCAAAGCGCGGCACATCCAATCCTGGGCGATGCAGGCTGGCGAGGCGGCGAAAGACGGCGGTGATGGATTGATCAAAATGCTGTGCCAAAACCGTCGGGTCAAAGCTGACTTGCCGCGCCACGGCGACAAAAGCGTCCAGCGGCATGGCGGCCGCATCTTGGGCATACTGGCGCAGATGCGCATGCACCAAGGCGCGCGCCGGGGTTTCGGGGGCGAGGTTGGGGTCCTCCGCCAGCAAACTCTCGATCGTCTGATCCGGTGTTTGCGCAGGGTTGGCGGGCTGGTCCAGCGCGTCGAAGTGATACCCATGGCCCAACAGATAGTGGTCCAAAACCTCCTCGGGGGTTGCTGCGGTTTCGGTCACGCCAGCCGCCGCTCCCAGGTAGTCGGCCAAGGCTTGAGCGGTGGTTGACAGACGTTCGGACTCGGTGACCATGCCCTCATAGAACCGCGCAAGCTGGTCCGAGGGGACATCGGGCACGGTCGACAGGATCCCGGCGGTCGAGCGGATTGCCGTGATATGCGACAGCATCGCATGCACATTCTCGGACAGAAACGGGTCATGCGCCAACCGGTCAGAAAGGGCCGCGATGACCGCCTGTTGGTCGCGGATCCGCTGGTTTTGCAGCAGGATCAGCCGCGCCCAATCGGGAAACCGGCCGGCCAGCGCCTCGGCTGTTCTTGGGTCGGCCGTGGCAACCGGATGCTCGGCCAGCGCGGCGTGCAAGTCTGGCACGATGGTGGGGTTTCCGCCGTCGGACAGTTCGGTGGCGCGAATCTCCAAGGCCTCGGCTAAGGCGTTTAGAAGCGCGCCGCCGATCCGCCTGCGGTTGTGCTCGATCAGATTCAGATACGAGGGCGAGATACCGACACCTTTGGCCAGACCTGCCTGGGTCAGGCCAAGACGGCGTCGCGCCTCGCGGATACGGCTGCCAGAAAGCGACCTGGGCATCGTCACAAATCCTTGACTTTGAAGCTCTTGTTGCGCCGCAATGTAAATTTGTTTACAGATTTGCTGCACTGCATTGAAAAATATTTACAAAAAAGCAATGCATTTGCAATGATTTATTGTGCCGTTGACGAAATGCGGTGATAGTATGTCCGGGCCTTGCGCCCGCCGCATGGCAATGCGGTCGATACAATCCTTGGGAGGATCTTAATGTCTGGTTTTTCGATGAACCGTCGTGGTGTGCTAAAATCCGGTGCCGTTTTGGGCGCGGGGCTGGCCATGCCGACGATTTTCACCAGCGCTGCGCGCGCTTACACAAACGAACCGACGGGCGCGAATGTGACGCTGGGCTTCAACGTGCCGCAGTCGGGCGCCTATGCGGACGAGGGGGCCGACGAGCTGCGCGCTTATGAGTTGGCGGTCGAGCACCTGAACGGCGAGGGCGACGGCGGCATGCTGAACACCTTCAGTTCGAAAGAGTTGGGTGGCAACGGCGTAAACGGTAAGAAGGTCGCCTTCGTGACCGGCGACACGCAGACCAAATCGGACGCGGCACGCGCATCGGCGCAGTCGATGATTCAAAAAGACGGCGCTGTGATGATCACAGGCGGCTCGTCGTCGGGTGTGGCGATTGCTGTGCAAGGTCTGTGTCAGGAAGCTGGCGTTATCTTTATGGCCGGTTTGACCCACTCCAACGACACGACCGGCAAAGACAAAAAAGCCAATGGTTTCCGTCACTTCTTCAACACCGAGATGTCCGGCGCAGCCCTGGGCCCGATCCTGGAAAGCAACTACGGCAAAGAGCGGACGGCCTATCACCTGACCGCGGATTACACCTGGGGTTGGTCTCAGGAAGGGTCCATGAAGACCTACACCGAAAGCATCGGGTGGAACACCGCCGCCGCTGTACGCACGCCGCTGGGTGCGGGCGACTTCTCGCAGTATCTGACGCCAGTTCTGAACTCGGGCGCGGACACGCTGATCCTGAACCACTATGGCCGGGACATGGTCAACTCGCTGACCCAAGCGGTTCAGTTCGGCATGCGCGACAAGGTCGTCAACGGCAATGACTTCGTGGTTGTTGTGCCGCTGTATTCGCGTCTGATGGCGCAGGGTGCGGGCGACAACGTGAAGGGCATCTTTGGCTCGACAAACTGGCACTGGTCGCTGCAGGACGAGGGCTCTAAGGCCTTTGTGAAGTCGTTCGGCACCAAGTACGGCTTCCCGCCGTCTCAGGCTGCGCATACCTGCTACTGCCAGACGCTGCTTTATGCAGATGCGGCCCAGCGTGCAGGCACATTCAACCCCTGTGGTATCGTCGAAGCGCTTGAGGGCTTTGAGTTCGACGGCCTGGGCAACGGCCCGACGCTGTATCGCGCCGAGGATCACCAGTGCTTCAAGCCGGTCCTGGTCGTGAAGGGTAAGGACAACCCCACCTCGCAGTACGATTTGCTGGAAGTGGTCGACGTGACCCCGACCGAGCAGGTCATGTACGCTCCCGATCACCCCGACTTCGCGGGTGGCGATCTTGGAGAATGCAACCCGGGCGCATAAACCGGCCCAAGGTTGATATACCGACCGCCCCCGCCAGGGCGGTCGGACATTGGCCGCGAAGGCCAACCACCATCTTTTTTTCACGGGGTAGAGAGCGATGGACGCCATTCTGCTGCAAATCCTGAACGGCCTGGACAAGGGCAGCGCCTATGCGATGATCGCCTTGGGCCTGACGCTGATCTTCGGCACACTGGGGGTTGTCAACTTCGCCCACGGGGCGTTGTTCATGATCGGCGCGTTTTGCGCCGTGGTCATGAACCGTCTGCTGAAGCTCTCGGTCGAGACAATCGACGAAACCAAGACCGATTTCCTGGGAAACCCGCTGAAGGTCAACACGCCCTATGTCGAGGCATGGTTTGGCGAGTTTGGCACCACGATGATCGGCTATTCCGTCCCCTTGGCGATCCTGCTGGCGATCCCCGTGATGATCGTGATCGGCATCGGCATGGAGCGCGGCCTGATCAAACACTTTTACAAACGCCCCCATGCCGACCAGATCCTGGTGACTTTCGGCTTGGCGATTGTCGCGCAGGAAATCATAAAAGCCAACTTTGGCGCCAACCCGATCCCGCAGCCCACACCTGACGCCTTTCGTGGTGCATTGGATGTCGGGATATATCTTGGATTTGAGGCAAATGCCGTCGTCTATCCCGTCTGGCGCTTTGTCTACTTCATCTTTGCGGCCGTGCTGATCGGCGGGGTCATGATTTTCCTGAACTACACGACCTTTGGCATGGTGGTCCGCGCCGGGATGGCCGACCGCGAGACTGTGGGTCTGCTTGGCATCGACATCGACAAGCGCTTCACCGCGATGTTTGGCCTGGCGGCGGTCGTCACCGGGTTGGCGGGGGTGATGTACACCCCGATCCTTAGCCCCGACTACCATTTGGGGATGGACTTTCTGGTGCTGTGTTTCGTGGTCGTTGTGGTCGGCGGCATGGGCAGTTTGCCTGGGGCGGTCGCGGCCGGCTTCCTTTTGGGCATCCTGCAAAGCTTTTCGGCGATGAACGAGGTCAAAGCGATCCTGCCGGGCATCGACCAAATCATCATCTATCTGGTGGCGGTGGTCATTCTGCTGACCCGCCCACGGGGCCTGTTGGGCCGCAAAGGCGTGATGGAGGAATAAACCATGACCGATACAAAACGAAACGATGTGATCCTGCTGCTGGTCGTTGCCTTCTTCGCCCTGTTTGCCCCGATCATCCTCAACCCCTTCCCCTCGGACGGCCCGTTGGCGCAGTTCAACGCGGGATACCCGGATCTGATGCAGCGCTTTGTGATATACGGTATTTTCGCGATCGGGTTTAACATCCTCTTCGGCCTGACCGGCTATCTGTCCTTCGGCCATGCGGCCTTTTTGGGGGTCGGATCCTATTCCGCCGTTTGGATGTTCAAACTGCTCAGCATGAACATCATCCCTGCCATCGTGCTGGGGGTCCTGATCTCGGGGCTGTTCGCGCTGGTGATCGGGTTCATCTCGCTGCGGCGGTCGGGGATCTATTTCTCGATCCTGACGCTGGCCTTCGCGCAGATGAGCTATAATCTGGCCTATTCCGTGTTCACGCCGATCACAAATGGCGAGACGGGATTGCAGATCTTGCTGTCCGATCCGCGGATCCTGGACGCCCCGACGGGGACGGCGCAGCCTGTCACCTCGCTGTTTGGTCTTGAGATGCGCGATACCTTCCTGGCCTTCGAGTATCTGGGGCGCGATTTCCAGTTCACCTATGGCTACTATGTCTGCGCGATCATCCTTCTGATCTCGTTCTACATCTCGATGCGTATCTTCCGTTCGCCCTTTGGTACGATGCTGCGCGCGGTGAAAACCAACCAGAACCGCCTCAGCTATACAGGCGTGAACACGCGCCCCTATACGCTGACCGCTTTTGTCATCTCGGGGATGTATGCGGGCCTGGCTGGCGCCCTGCTGGCCTGTATGGACCCGCTGGCCGGGGCCGAGCGGATGCAGTGGACCGCAAGCGGCGAGGTCGTGTTGATGACGATCCTAGGCGGTGCGGGCACCCTTTTGGGCCCTGTTCTGGGCGCGGGCTTCATCAAATATTTCGAGAATATCCTCAGCCGGATCAACGACAATGTGCTTGAGGCCTGGTTCGCCTTTATGCCGGACGGGATGAGCGATTTCTTCGTCGTCATTGTGCACCCGTTTGTCGGCAAGGGCTGGCACCTGACATTGGGGTTGATGTTCATGGCGGTGGTTATCTTCCTGCCTGGCGGGTTGATGGACGGTGCTAAGCGGATCATCGATTGGGTGTCGGGCAAAAACCGTGCCTCGAAGCGGGGCGCAAAAGCCCCCGCCCCGGCGGAATAGGAGGCGGGTCATGCGTATCTTGGAAGTTCAGAACGTCAACAAGCGCTTCGGCGGGCTGCAGGCGCTGAACAACGTCAATTTGAACGTCAATAAAGGCGATGTGCACGCGATCATCGGCCCCAATGGCGCCGGGAAATCGACGCTGTTGAACTGTTTTGTGGGGCGGCTTGAGCCGGACACGGGCTCGGTCATGTTCGATGGGCAGAGCCTGTTGGGCAAGAAGCCGCATCAAATCAACCAAACCGGCGTCAGCCGCGTGTTCCAAACGCCCGAGATCTTCACTGATCTTACCGTCCTGGAAAACGTCATGATCCCAGCTTTCGCCAAACGCGACGGGGCCTACAAGCTGAACCCCTTCGCCAGGGTGGCACAAGAATCCGAGATCCGTGACGCGGCCGAGGAGGTCTTGCGCGATCTGGGCATGGCCGACAAACGGAACCAGATCGCCTCGGAAATGTCCCGTGGCGACAAACGGCGCTTGGAAATGGCGATGTGCCTAGTCCAGGAGCCCAAACTGCTGCTGCTGGACGAGCCCACTGCGGGCATGTCGCGCTCGGACACCAACAACACCATCGATCTGCTGAAACATATCGGCGAGACGCGTGGCATCACCAAAGTCGTCATCGAGCACGACATGCATGTGGTCTTTAGCCTGGCGGATACGATCAGCGTCCTGGCCCAAGGGACCGTGATCGTCGAGGACAAACCGGAAAACATCAAGGGCCACCCAAAGGTCCGAGAAGCCTATCTGGGGGAGGCACAGGTATGAGCTTGGTCGAGGAAGACATCAACAAAGCACGTGCCGAGCATGTGGACCGCAAAGAACCGGCGTATTTCCAAGCACATGCTTTGGAGGCTTATTACGGCGAAAGCTATATCGTCCAAGGGGTGACGTTTAACATCCACGAGGGCGAGATCCTGGCGCTTTTGGGCCGCAACGGGGCGGGCAAAACCTCTACCCTGCGCAGCATTGCGCGCGTGGACGAGCCTGCGCTGACGAGTGGCGAGATCTGGTTGGATCACCAGCCGCTGCACAGCATGAAGTCCCATCAAGCCGCCGCCGCGGGCGTCGGTATGGTGCCTGAGGATCGGCGGATTATTCCCGGTTTGACGGTCGAGGAAAACTTGCAACTGGCGCAGATCGCACCGCCCGTCGGTTGGTCGATCAGCCGTATTTACGAGTTGTTCCCCCGTCTGGGCGAGCGCCGCAAGCAAGAGGGCGTGACCCTATCGGGCGGCGAGCAGCAAATGTTGGCGATCGGTCGCACATTGGCACGCGACGTGAAACTATTGCTGTTGGACGAGCCTTACGAGGGCCTGGCCCCGGTGATCGTTCAAGAGATCGAGCGCACGTTGATCGAGATCAAGAACCTTGGGATGACCACAATTATTGTCGAGCAAAACGCGGTTGCCGCCCTGAAACTGGCCGACCGCGCGGTGATCTTGGACATGGGCCAAGTGGTGTTCGACGGCACCGCGCGAGAGGTTCTGGATAACACCGAGTTGCGCGAAGAATATTTGGCGATCTAAGGCAGACCACTGCCCGTGCCACTGGACCGGGGGACCCTCTCATGACTGAAAAAACCTATGCACCCAGCGCCGAGATGGCGCAAAACGCCCATGCGGATGCGAACCGCTATGCCGATATGTACGCGGCATCCGTGGCCGATCCGGCGGCGTTTTGGGGCGAACATGGCCGGCGACTGGACTGGATCAAACCCTATACCACCGTCAAGAACACCACTTTCGCGCACCCTGATGTGTCGATCAAATGGTACGAGGATGGCACGCTCAATGTCTGCGCGAATTGCGTCGACCGTCATTTACCTGCGCGCGCGGATCAAACAGCGATCATTTGGGAGGCGGACGACCCCGACACCCCCTCCAAACACATCACCTATGCCGAGCTGCACGTGGCCGTCTGCAAGATGGCCAATATCCTGCAGACCTTAGGCGTCGGTAAGGGCGACCGCGTGGTCCTTTATATGCCGATGATCCCCGAGGCCGCCTATGCGATGCTGGCCTGTGCCCGGATCGGTGCGATCCATTCTGTTGTTTTCGCAGGGTTTTCACCGGATGCCCTGGGCGCGCGAATCAACGGTGCCGATGCCAAAGTGCTGATCACCGCCGATGAAGCGCCCCGGGGTGGGCGCAACACGGCGCTGAAATCCAATGCCGACCAGGCGCTGCAGAACTGCAAAGACAGCGTCAAGTGCTTGGTCGTCAAACGCACCGGCAGCCAAGTCAACTGGGTCGAGGGGCGCGATTTCAACTATAACGAGATGGCGGCCGAGGCTTCAGACGTCAATCAACCGGCCGAGATGAACGCCGAGGATCCGCTGTTTATCCTCTATACCTCTGGCTCGACCGGCCAGCCCAAGGGCGTGGTTCATACCAGCGGCGGCTATCTGACCTTTGCCGCGATGACCCATGAATACACCTTTGACTACCACGATGGCGATATCTTCTGGTGTACGGCGGATGTCGGTTGGGTCACGGGCCACAGCTATATCGTCTATGGGCCCCTAGCTAATGGCGCGACCACGTTGATGTTCGAGGGCGTGCCGACCTATCCCGACGCCGGCCGCTTCTGGGCCGTCTGCGAGAAGCACAAGGTCAATCAATTCTACACCGCCCCCACCGCGATCCGCGCGCTAATGGCGCATGGGGCGGATCCAGTGAAACCCTATGACCTCAGCAGTCTGAAGGTGTTGGGTACGGTGGGCGAGCCGATCAACCCCGAGGCTTGGAACTGGTATAACGAGGTCGTCGGCGGCGGACGCTGCCCCATTGTCGATACCTGGTGGCAGACCGAAACCGGCGGCCATCTGATCACACCCCTTCCCGGCGCGACGACCGCCAAACCGGGCTCGGCCTGCGCCCCATTTTTTGGTGTGCAACCGGTGATATTGGACCCACAGACCGGCGCTGAGTTGACCGAAACTGTCGCCGAGGGGGTTTTGTGCATCAAAGACAGCTGGCCTGGCCAGATGCGCACCGTCTACGGCGATCACGAGCGCTTCATCCAGACCTATTTTTCGACCTTCGCCGGCCAATACTTCACCGGCGATGGTGCTCGCCGGGATGAGGACGGCTATTGGTGGATCACCGGCCGTGTCGACGACGTCATCAACGTCTCCGGCCATCGCATGGGCACGGCCGAAGTGGAGAGTGCGCTGGTGGCGCATCCCTCCGTCTCGGAAGCGGCCGTCGTCGGTTATCCCCATGATATCAAGGGGCAGGGCATCTACTGCTA
>CALICM010000032.1 GCA_938049225.1 uncultured Paracoccaceae bacterium | reverse complement strand
TGTCGCCGGCTTGCAAAAGATTGGGAGAAGTCCATCCAGTCAGCCGAAAGTTGGCTCCTCACAGCCCACATCAAACTCGTCACAAGGCGGATCGCAAGAGCCTTAAATCATTGAAAGAGTTTCGAGTCGGACACTAAGGTCTGGCTGGTGTATAGGCGATACTGTGTGAAAGAAAAGATAGTATGCGATAGTATACTGAGTTTATTTTGCTGGTAAGCCCCCGACGAAATCCATGGCAAGGGCCAACAGCTTATCCCACCGCGCGGGGTCGGCCAGTGCTGTGTCATCGACGTCGACCATGCCGCCCATGGGGCGTTTGGTAAAGCTGAGCGGCGCGACGCCCTCGATGGTAAGCGCAGCGGCGGCGTTGTCTTTACCAACCCGGAACATACCGCCTTTGGCGTGGACACCGCACAGCATATTGCCGCGCAGCATGAAGCACAGGCCGCCGAACATCTTGCGCTCGGATATGCCAGGGAGCCCGGCTAAGCGGTCGCGGACCATGTTGGCCTGTTCTTCGTCATATGCCATCTGCCCTCGCCGATTGCATCCCCCAAGGGTGCAGCGTATCACGCGAGGCGGACAGGGGGAAAGTGATGGCGGGTACGGATCACGGACGTGGGAGCGGCTGGCACGGACCGCAGCCGGTGATGATTTTGGTGCGGCCGCAGCTGGGCGAGAACATCGGCGCGGCGGCCCGCGCGATGTTGAACTTCGGCTTGGAACATCTGCGGCTGGTGGCACCCCGCGACGGCTGGCCGAACCCGGCTGCGGTGGCCATGGCCTCGGGTGCAGCGCGGGTTTTGGACGGTGCGCGGGTGGATGTGGATTTGAATGCCGCGATTGGCGATTTGGACTATGTTTACGCCACCACCGCCCGGCCCCGGGACCTGACCAAAACGGTTCTCAGCCCCGAGGCGGCGATGGCCGATGCGCGGCGCCGTGTGGACCAGGGGCAGCGGGTTGGGGTGCTGTTCGGCCCTGAGCGGGCGGGCCTTGAGAACGCGGATGTGATCCCGGCCAATGCGGTGGTTACGGTGCCGGTCAATCCGGGGTTTGCTTCGTTGAACCTGGCACAATGCGTGCTGTTGCTTGGGTATGAATGGGGTCAAGCCGCGGCGCTGCCGATGGCGCAATCGCATGACATGCCGCGTCTGGCCACGCGGGACGAGGTTGCCCGGCTGACCGTATCGCTGTCCGCGCGGCTTGAACAGGCGGGGTTCTTCTGGCCCGAGGGTAAGCGGCAAAGCCTGAAGGACAATCTGGACAATCTGCTGGCGCGGATGCCGCTGACGGACCCAGATGTGCGAACGCTTTACGGGGTTTTTCGGGCCTTGGCCGAGAAACATCCCGCTCGGGGGGATGTAAAGGAATAGCGCGTAGGGCGGGTGTATTTTTCACTGGGAAGAAGCCGGACACCCGCTTTCCCCTCATATAAGTATACCCGCCGGAGGTCCAAATTTCTTGGGCGCCATGCGGTCAATTGGTCGCTTGCGCGGATGGCGGCGGCGGCCTAGATCTTGGGGCGGATGGAGGCCACACGCATGAGCAAGCCGCGCAGCATTTTTGAAGAGGTGGACCCAGACCAAGCGGTCGCGGCGCCTGCGCCGGTGCGCGTGGACCCCCGTGGTGCCGCGCGGACGGCCATTCGCGGCTGGCTGATGGTGTTGTTTGCCCTAGTGGTCATCATGATTGCCGTGGGTGGTCTGACCCGATTGACCGACAGCGGCCTTTCGATCACCGAATGGGCGCCGGTGATGGGGGCGATCCCGCCTTTAACAGCGGTCGAGTGGATGGCGGCGTTCGACAAATATCGAGCGATCCCCGAATATCGCTTGCAGAATGCTGGGATGACTTTGGAGGAGTTCAAAGTCATCTATTGGTGGGAATGGGGGCACAGGCAACTGGGCCGCGTGATTGGCTTAGTGTGGGCCATTGGCTTCCTGTGGTTTTTGGTGCGGCGGCAAATTCCGGCGGGGTGGACCCCCCGGCTTTTGGGACTGGGTTTGCTGGGCGGGCTGCAAGGGGCAATTGGGTGGTGGATGGTATCCTCGGGGTTGACGGGGACTATGCTGGATGTGGCATCCTATCGGCTGGCGACGCATTTGGGCCTGGCGTTTCTGATCCTGGGGCTGATCGCATGGTACGTGATGCAATTGTCCCAGCCTCAGATGTCGCTGATCCAAGCGCGGCGGCGGCGCGAGAGTGGATTGGCGGGGCTGGGTGCGGTCCTGGTGAGTGTCATCTTCATTCAGATCCTGCTGGGCGCCTTGGTCGCGGGTATCGACGCGGGGCGGACCTATGTCACTTGGCCCCTAATGGATGGGCGCTTCGTGCCCTCAGGCGCGCTGTCGCTGGAACCGGTTTGGCGGAACTTTTTCGAGAACGCGGGTCTGGTGCAATTCGTGCATCGGGTCTGGGCCTATGGTCTTTTTGTATTGGCGCTCTTTGTTTGGTGGCGCGCGCGCGGATCGGCGGTAACGGCCGTGCGGCGGGGGATCGATTGGGTCTTGGTGGCGCTGTTCGGCCAGGTGGTGCTGGGCATCGGCACGGTGCTTTACGGCGCGCCGTGGCATTTGGCGATTGTGCATCAGCTCACGGCTGTGGCGTTGTTCGTCTTGGCGCTGCGTGCCCGGCATCTGGCGCTGTATCCGCCTGAGCAAAAGATCGCGCGCGGCTGATGCGGGCGCCGGTTCTGACAGCGGCGGAGGTTTTGGCCTTCACCGAAGAGGTCTTTCCGCAGATGCAGGGACGCTTCGCGATCCATTCCTTG
Source organism: uncultured Paracoccaceae bacterium (assembly GCA_938049225.1). GTDB lineage: Bacteria > Pseudomonadota > Alphaproteobacteria > Rhodobacterales > Rhodobacteraceae > Halovulum. The sequence goes on along the minus strand of CALICM010000032.1, from coordinate 15,045 downwards.
GGTCCCGGTGTTCTAACCGGTGAGATGAAGGTGACCGAGGCTGATTTGCGACCAGGCGAGACCATCTCGGGGCCAACAATGTTTACGGCGGCCGATTGTGCGTTTTATCTTCTGACCCTGGCGATGATTGGGCGCGAGGCGTTGACGGTGACCACCACATGCACGATCAACTTCATGCGCAAACCCGACATTGGTCCATTGCGTGTCGAGGCGCGGGTCTTGAAATTGGGCCGCGCACTCTGCGTGGGGGACGTGTTGATCTTTGGCACGGGGATGGACGCGCCGGTGGCGCATGCCAGCCTGACCTATGCCATTCCATCCCGCGGCTAAGCGCGCCAAAAGCCTTTGGCGGCCTCGTGCTTGGCGGCGGCTGGTGTCAAACCCACGTCCGGCAAAAGATGCTTTGGCAGCCGTACCAGTGCCCGGCGGGTGCGCGCATTCCGCCGCCAGACGGCGACCTGCGCCTTGATCCCTTTGAGTGGCCGAATGACATAATGTGCAAGTGTGATCTGCATCGGAACCCCCTGTTGTCTGTCCCTTTTATGGCCAACCCAGGGTGCGAATGTTTCGGGCGGCACCGAAGTGTCCGCTCTTGACGGCAGGTGGATGAGGGCGAAGACTTGCGCCATGCGCGAAGGCCCCGATATCACCCGAATTGCTGCCCTGATCGGGGATCCGGCGCGCGGTGCGATGTTATCGGCGCTGATGACCGGCCGCGCGTTTACAGCGGGCGAATTGGCGACCGAGGCTGGGATCACCGCGCCCACGGCCTCGGGGCATCTTGCGCAGCTGGCGGATGCCGGATTGATTGTACCCCGCAAACAGGGGCGGCATCGATATTTCGAGTTGCGTGACACGGATGTGGCCGAGACACTTGAAGCCTTGGCGGTTCTGGCCGCAGCCTCGGGACATTTGCGGACACGGACGGGCCCAAACGACGCGGCGTTGCGCGCGGCACGGCTGTGTTATGACCATTTGGCTGGCGCCCGTGGGGTGCGGATCTTTGACGTGATGGCGGCGCGGGGCCTGTTGGTGGTCGAACCGGGGGCGCTGGTTTTGTCGCAGCAAGGTGAAAATTTCGTCCAAGCGCTGGGCGTTGAGGTCGACCCGATGCGCAAAATGCGGCGACCGATGTGCCGGGCGTGTCTGGATTGGAGCGAGCGGCGATCGCATCTGGGCGGCGCTTTGGGGGCGGCACTCTTTTCGCGATTTGTCGAGGCCGGGTGGGTTCGGCGCGAGGCAGAGAACCGCCACGTGATGTTCACGCCACCGGGCGAGGCGATGTTCCGAGATATGTTCGCGTCTCAGGTTGCAGCCTAATTTTTTGGGGTATAATGATACCTTATTTTTAATCAACTGATATTGCTTTATTATTCAGCTTCAACGGGTCTTGACTGCGCCCCGCAATCCCTTAAAACCCGCTCATCCGTTTCACGGTGACCGGATCCCTTCGGTCACCCCCTGCAAATTGGGACGCAAAATGAAAACCTACTCAGCCAAACCGGCCGAGATCGACAAGAAGTGGATCCTGATCGACGCCGAGGGCGTGGTTCTGGGCCGTCTTGCCTCGATCATTGCGATGCGCTTGCGTGGTAAGCACAAGGCCAGCTTCACACCGCATATGGACATGGGCGACAATGTTATCGTCATCAACGCCGACAAGGTGCAGATGACCGGCAACAAGCGCTCGGACAAGAATTACTATTGGCACACCGGCTACCCTGGTGGGATCAAACACCGCACCGCCGAACAGCTGCTCGAGGGTCGTTTCCCCGAGCGTGTGGTGATCAAAGCCGTGCAGCGTATGTTGCCGGGCGGTCCGCTCAGCCGCAAACAAATGTCGAACCTGCGCGTTTATGCCGGGACCGAGCACAATCACGAGGCGCAAGCGCCTGAGGTTCTGGACGTCAAAGCCATGAACCCCAAGAACACACGGAGCGCGTGAGATGGCCGAGGAAATCAAAACCCTGGATGACCTGAAAGAGGTCGTTGCCGATGCCCCAGCGGCCGAGGCACCCGTGGTCGCCACAGAAAGCATGACCCCAACCGAGCCTGTGCGCGACGAGCTGGGCCGGTCCTATGCCACTGGCAAACGGAAAGACGCGGTCGCCCGGGTCTGGATCAAGCCCGGCAAGGGCGTGGTCACAGTGAACGGCAAAGCAATGAACGACTATTTTGCACGCCCCGTGCTGCAGATGGTGATTGGTCAGGCCTTTTCGGTCGCGGGTGTTGCGGGCGAGTTCGACGTGATGGCGACGGTCAAGGGCGGCGGGCTGTCGGGGCAGGCGGGGGCCGTGAAGCACGGTATCTCGAAGGCTTTGACACTGTACGAGCCCAGCCTGCGCCCGGCGCTTAAGGCCGCGGGTTTCTTGACCCGCGATAGTCGTGTGGTCGAACGGAAGAAATACGGTAAGCGCAAGGCGCGCCGCAGCTTCCAGTTCTCGAAGCGCTAAGGCGATTTGATGACCTGAGATCGGGCGCGGGGCAACCTGCGCCCTTTTTCATTTCGGCAGCACATGCCGCTGGGGTTATTGAGAAAGCCTTAACCCTCCGCAAGGCAGGGTTGAGGGATGTTAACCTTAGCACCCACCCCCTATCGCCCCGAGCTTGACGGTCTGCGCACGGTCGCCGTGGCGATCGTCGTGGCCTTTCATGCCCATGTGCCCGGCTTTCAGGGCGGCTTTGTCGGTGTGGATGTGTTTCTGGTGCTGTCTGGCTATCTGATCGCCGGGCAATTGGCCCAGCGACCCGCGCTGTCCGATTTTCTTATGCGTCGACTGCGGCGTTTGCTGCCAGTCTTGCTGCTGGTCTGTGCCGCCTCGGTCCCCTTTGCCTGGGCGTTGTTGTTGCCAGGCGCGCTGCGAGATTTCGGGCAGTCTTTGGTGGCTGGGCCGTTGTTTCTGAGCAACTTTTTGTTTTGGCACGAGGCCGGTTATTTCGCCGGCCCATCGGCCGAAAAGCCGCTGCTCCATCTGTGGACCCTTGGGGTCGAGGGGCAATTTTATCTGACAATGGCGCTGATCGTACTTGGCCTGCGGCGCGGCATAATGCCGGTGCTTTGGGGGCTTTTGGCTGTCAGTTTCACGCTCAGCCTTTGGGGCAGCTGGGCCGCACCCGGGGCTGCGTTTTACCTGTTGCCGTTTCGGATGTGGGAATTCCTGGCAGGGGCCCTTGTCGCGTTGTCCGGATGGCGTTCGGCTGCGCACTGGCCCGCGGCCCTTGGGCTGGGCCTGATTTTTGCGGCATCGGTCCAAATAAATGGTGCGGTGGCCTTTCCCGGTTGGGTGGGGCTGGTGCCGGTGTTGGGGACCGTGTTGGTGCTGATCGGTACGCCGCCGCGTGTGCTGACGCTTTGGCCGATGGTGCGCATCGGTGTGCTCAGCTATGGCATTTATCTGTGGCATAACCCTGTTTTTGTCTACAGCGCGCTGATGATGCCCGGCGTCTCGCCGGTTTGGACCTTACCCCTGATCCTCGCCTTAGCCTGGGCCAGTTGGCGGTGGGTCGAGGTGCCTTGCCGCCATGGTCTGCGCGCTCCACAGCTTGGCTTCGCGGTAGCAATGCTGCCACTTGTTGGGATCGCTTTGCATATAGGGCAGGGCGCGCCCGATCGACTGCCCCCCGCAGCGCAAGACGTTTTGGTGCAAGCAGAACGGGGGCCGATGCCCTGCCACGACGCGATGTCTCTGATGGATCTGCGGACCGGGGATTTGTGCCGCATTGGGGCCAGTGGGGTCCGTCCTCACTTGGCGTTGATCGGCGACAGCCACGCGGGGCATTTGACGAAAGCCATGGGCCAGGCGCTGGCTGCGCGCGACCAGGCGGCCTGGGTGGTCAGCCGTGGCTGGTGCCTGCCGGTGCCGGATCTGGCGGCGATGGCCCCGGATCGGGGAAAGGACTGCGGGGCATTCATGGCGGCGGGATGGGACCGGCTGCGGGTCGAACCGGGCATTGAGGCGATTGTGATGGCCGCCCAATGGGCGAATGTCACTCAAGGGGCACGGGGCGGGCTGATCCCGGCGCGCTATCGCTGGGGCGATGTGACGGCGAAGACCGTTCAGAACAACGCAGCCGTCCTGGCCCTGGGTATGAGGGATTTGGCGGAACGTCTGAAGTCGCACGAGATGCGGATCCTCGTTATTGGCCCGCTGCCCGAGTATGCACGGCCGCTCCCCGAGGCAACGGCTTACGCGCTTTGGGAGGGGCTAGACCCGACCGAGGTCGTTCAACCCTTGGAGTATACCTCAAGAAACCAGGTTGCGGTCGATGTTTTGCAAGGGTTTGCGGCCCGGACAAAGGCTACATGGATCCCGCCACGGGTATGCCCGAAAGCCACCGCCTGCCCAACGCTGAACGCGCAGGGTGTGCCGCTTTACCGCGATGCATCGCATTTGTCCGAAGCGGGGGCCGCGCCCCTGGTTGCGCAGATCCTAAAGGCGGTTGATGATAGCGCGCCACAGCGAGGAGCGCAGCATGCAGATTTTCCCAAACGGATCGCGGCCCAGCCGCAAGGGACCCAGTGACAGTTTCACTGGCGACGTCACGATCGATCCAATCGTAAGTTCGGACAGCGGGGCAGGGTTGGCCTCGATCACCGTGCGCTTCGCGCCTGGGGCGCGGACCTTCTGGCACACCCATGACAAAGGCCAAGTGCTGCATGTGACGCAAGGCGCAGGCTTTATTGCAAAGCGCGGCGAGGCACCGCAGACAATCCGCGCAGGCGACAGCATCTGGATCCCGGCGGATATCGAGCATTGGCATGGCGCGGGCCCCGACGTGGCCATGACCCATGTCGCGATCCAAGCCGTAGACAAAGGCACCGAGACGCGATGGCTTGAAGCTGTCAGCACCCAAGATTACCCCGGCTAATCGGTTGGGGTTGGGGCAATAATCCGGCTACACTGACCATTGTGCCGATTCGTCGGCAACAAACGTGGCGCACGCATAAGCGCCCGATCAACAGACAGAGGAGACATTCAATGGCTTTTAAAGCAATCGTCGCGACACTTGCGACCACAGTGGCGCTGGGGGCAGCCCTGCCGGCTGCCGCGCAACAGCAATTTATCTCGATCGGCACAGGCGGTGTGACCGGGGTCTATTACCCCACCGGCGGCGCGATCTGCCGCTTGGTGAACCGCGAGCGCAAAGAGCATGGCATCCGTTGCGCGGTCGAAAGCACTGGCGGCTCGGTCTACAACATCAACACCATCAAAGCGGGTGAGTTGGAGTTTGGTGTGGCCCAGTCCGACTGGCAGTTCCACGCTTTCAACGGCACCTCGAAGTTCGAGGATAACCCGTTCCCCGATATCCGGGCGATGTTCTCGGTCCACCCTGAGCCCTTCACCCTGCTGGTGCGCGCAGACAGCGGCATCGAAGGGTTCGAGGGGATCGCGGGCAAGCGTGTGAATGTCGGCAACCCGGGGTCGGGTCAGCGTGCCACGATGGAAGTGGTGATGGAGGCCTTTGGCATCGGCATGGGCGATCTGGCGCTGGCGACCGAGTATAAGGGCTCGGAAATGGCGCAGCAGATCTGTGACGGTAACATCGATGCGATGATCTATACCGTCGGCCACCCGGCCGCCGCGATTCAGGAAGCGACAACCACCTGTGACGTCAAACTGGTCAGCGTGACCGGCGCGCCGATCGACAAACTGGTGGCCGACAACCCCTATTACCGCGTCGCGACCATTCCTGGCGGCATGTATGCGGGCAACGATCAGGAGACGACGACCTTTGGCGTTGGCGCCACTTTTGTGACCTCGGCCTCGGTGCCTGAGGAGGTGGCCTATGTGGTGGCCAAGGCGGTGTTGTCGAACCTGGACGACTTCCGCGGTCTGCACCCGGCCTTTGCCAATTTGGATGCCGCGCAGATGGTGTCTGATGGGCTGTCGGCGCCGCTACATCCTGGGGCCGAGAAGGCTTATAAAGAACTGGGCTTGATGAACTGAGCCAAAGTAAACGCAGGGCGGTCAGCTGGCCGTCCTGCGTTTCAAGCGTTATGTTTTTAAACAAAATTTCCTTTGCCGGACTGATCGCCGTCTGGGTGGTCGCGTTTTTAGGCATGGCCCAGGCCCAGAACTGTGGGTCAACCGACCAGGCTTGTGAGGTTGACGATGGCGTCTATCACATCGCTCTGCCAGAGGTCGATGAGGGCGCACCTGTTGTCCTTTATCTGCATGGCAGCGGCGGGTCCGGGGCGGCGGCGCTGCGGAACACCGACTTCCATGCCACCTTTACCGATCGTGGCTATGCTTTTATTGGCGCCAGCGGGCAGCCCGGCTTTGATGGCGCGACACGATTGGACTGGGATGTTGCCGACGGTCATCCACGCCCGCGCGATGACACGGCCTATTTGGACCGGGTTCTGGACGATGCTGTGGCCCGCTTTGGTTTGGATGCCGACCGGGTGTTGATGATCGGCTTTTCGCGCGGCGCCTCGATGGTTTGGGACTATGCCTGTGCGCAGCCAGGTCGGGTCCGAGGTTTTGCCACCGTCGCCGGTGCGTTTTGGGAGCCGCTGGTCACCACCTGCGCGGCGCCGGTGCATCTGCTGCACACGCAAGGCTTTGCCGACCGGATGGTCCCCTTTGAGGGGCGGAAGGTGACGTGGCAAGGGATCGACTTTCATCAGGGCAGCGTGATGAAGGGCTTGGAGGTCTGGCGCCAGGTAAATGGATGCATGGGCGCAGCCGAAGACAACGAGGCTAAGGGCGATCTGTGGTCCAAAACCTGGACCGGGTGTGGCGCCGGTTCGCTGGGTCTGATCCTAAGCCCGGGCGGACACGGCATTCCCAAGGGCTGGTCAGGCCGGGTTCTGGACTGGTTCGAAACACGATAACAAGTCGGATAGAGGCGCGCAGACGAGGGGATTTACCATGAGCATGACCGAGGAACGCAGCGCCGATCAGATGGTGGCCGATGCCGACACGGGCGGGCGCAATGTGGCTGGCTTTCAGGCCAACACGATTGTGGTCATCTGCATTATCTGGTCGTTGTTTCAGCTTTACATCGCCTCCAAGGTGCCGGGCGTGCTGGCCCAAGCCACGGGCATCAGCTTTTTTGCCAATGTGGTGGCCCAAGCGCGGTTTATCCACTTGGCCTTTGCACTGACGTTGGCGCATTTGGCGTTCCCGCTGTTCGGCGCCAAGGATCGCATCCCCTGGTACGACTGGGCGTTGGTCGCGCTCAGCATCGCGGCCACAATGTATCTGGTCGTCTTCCGGCTCGAGATCGCAGGCCGCCCGGGCCTGTGGAGCACCAGCGATGTGGTGATGTCGGGCATCGGAATGGCGGTGCTGATGGTTGCCGTTTATCGGTCGTTGGGTCTGCCCCTCGTGATCATCGGCGGGGCGTTTTTGTGTCTGGCGTTCTTTGGCGGCTATTCGGAATGGATCCGCAATCTGACCAATTATGGCGGGTCGAGCTTCACCAAGGCGATGGGGCATTACTGGATGCAGACCGAGGGCGTCTTTGGCGTCGCCCTGGGGGTCTCGACCAGTATGATCTTTCTGTTCGTGCTGTTCGGGGCGATCCTGGACCGCGCGGGCGGCGGGAATTGGTTCATCAAGGTGGCGATTGCGCTTTTGGGCGCGCTGCGCGGGGGGCCTGCAAAAGCCTCGGTACTCAGTTCGATGATGACAGGTATGATCTCGGGCTCGTCGATCGCCAACACCGTGACCACGGGCACGTTCACGATCCCCCTGATGCGCAAGATCGGCTTTCCGGCTGAGAAGGCGGGGGCGGTCGAGGTGGCAAGTTCGACGAACGGACAGCTCACCCCGCCGGTCATGGGGGCGGCGGCCTTCCTGATGGTCGAATACGTCAATATTCCCTACATCGAGGTGATCAAGCACGCTTTCCTGCCTGCGGTGATCAGCTATATCGCGCTGCTTTATATCGTCCATCTGGAAAGCCTGAAGATGGGCCTGCAAGGGCTGAAAAAGCCAGGGCGGCACATTGGGGTCGTGATGATCCTGATCCTGTTCTTGACCGGCTTTTTGGTCATGGCGGCGATCACCTATGCGATGGTGCTGTTCCGTGGGCTCCTTGAACCCAGCATGCCGGGCACCACGATTTATCCCACCTTGGTGGTCCTGCTGGTGGCTTATCTGGCGCTGGTCTTTGTCGCGTCGCGCTACCCGGATGTCGAGCCAGACGATCCCAATGCGACCGAGGTCACCGCGCCACGCCTGACACCGACCTTGCTGGGCGGGGCCTATTACGCCTTACCGATCTTTGTGCTGGTCTGGAACCTGATGATCCGGACCGAGGATCTGGACCGCCTCAGCCCGGCGCTGTCGGCGCTGTGGGCGACGGTGGCGATGATCATCGTGGGTATCACACATCGGCCGCTGAAGGCGGTGTTTCGCGGTCAGTCGGGGTTTGTGCGGCAGTTGGGCGAGGGTATCGTGGAACTGACGCACGGGTTGATCCTGGGCGCGCGCAACATGATCTCGATCGGGGTGGCAACGGGGGCTGCAGGGATCATCGTGGGCACCATCAGCCTGACCGGCGCGCATCAGATCATCGGCCAGGTGATCGAGGTGATCGCGGGCGGCAACCTGATCATCTTGCTGGTGCTGGTCGCGGTGCTGAGCCTGATCTTGGGTATGGGCCTGCCAACAACTGCGAATTACATCGTGGTCAGCAGCCTGATGGCGCCGGTGATTATCACGGTCGGGGCGCAATCGGGGCTGATCGTGCCGCTGATCGCGGTGCATATGTTCGTGTTCTACTTCGGGATCTTGGCGGATGACACGCCGCCCGTAGGGTTGGCGGCCTATGCGGCTGCAGCGATCAGCCGGGGTGATCCGATCAAGACCGGGATCCAGGGGTTCGCCTATGACATCCGCACCGCGATCCTGCCGTTTATGTTCATTTTCAACACCGATCTGCTGCTGATCGACGTGTCGCTGTTCCAGGCGATCTATGTTTTCATCATTTCGCTGATCGCGATGCTGTTGTTCGCGGCGGCCACCCAAGGCTATTTCATCGCCAAGTCCCGGATATGGGAAACGGCGGTGCTGTTGCTGGTCACCTTTATGCTGTTCCGGCCCGGGTTCTTTTTGAACCAGATCGAAGAGGAATATCGATCGGTCACCGGCGCGGCCGCCCTGACGGCGATTGCCGACAGCCCCGTAGGCGCGCCGATCCGGCTGGTGATTTCAGGCCCCGATTTCGATAGTGGCGAGGTTGGGTCGACCACATTGCAGATCAAGCCGGAGGCTGAGGGCGACAGCACCGCGCGGCTGGATGTCTATGGCCTGACCGTGCTGCCCGAGGGCGAAGTTTTGGCGCTGGAAGAGCCCTTTGGCGGGCCGTTTTTCGAGCAATTGGCAAATGGCTATGACTTCTATGGGGATGTGCCGGTGACCATCGATCTGGTGCAGTTCGAGAACGACCGGATCCCGAAAGAGGTGTTCTTTTTACCCGCGTTGCTGCTGATGTTCGGCGTCGCTGCCCTGCAATGGCGGCGCAAGACACAGGCGCCGTTCTGATGGATCTTGGGGTCTCGGACCGCGTGGCGCCTTTGGTGGCCGCCGTACGCCAAATGGTGCAGGAGCGGATCGCGCCATTGGATGCCGAGTTTCACGGGTTGGTGGGCAGCACCGGGGACCGCTTCGCCTATACGCCCCGGATGACCGAGATCTTGGAGACCTTGAAGGCCGAGGCGCGGGCTGCGGGCCTGTGGAACTTTTGGAAATCCGATACCTCGGGGCTTTCGACAGTGGAATACGCCTATTTGGCCGAGGAGATGGGCAAGGTCCGGCTGGCGGCCGAGGTATTCAATTGCTCGGCGCCTGATACCGGGAATATGGATGTGCTGGCACGCTATGCGACACCGGCGCATCAGGCGCGCTGGCTGGGGCCACTGATGGAGGGGCAGATCCGCTCGGCCTATCTGATGACCGAGCCGCAGGCGGCGTCCTCGGATGCCACGAACATCGCGCTGCGCTGTGTGCGGCATGGTGACGATTATGTTTTGAACGGCGAGAAATGGTGGGCCAGCGGGGCCGGGGACCCGCGTTGCGCCCTTTATATCGTGATGGTGCGCACCGGCGACAAGGATGCCCCTAAGCATCAGCGGCATTCGATGATCCTGGTGGATCCCAAAAGCGACGGGATCGAGGTGCTGCGCCCGATGCAGGTCTATGGCCATGACGACGCGCCGCACGGGCATATGCATGTACGGTTCACGGATGTGCGCGTGCCCGCCGAGAACATGCTGCTGGGCGAGGGGCGGGGTTTTGAGATCGCGCAAGGCCGCCTGGGCCCAGGGCGGATCCACCATTGCATGCGCGCCATCGGCCATGCCGAGGCGGCGCTGGAATTGATGTGCCGCCGCAGTCTGGAGCGCGAGGCCTTTGGCAAACCGCTGGCGGCCCTGGGGGCGAATTACGACATCATCGCCGAATGCCGGATGGAGATCGAACAGGCCCGGCTGCTATGCCTGAAGGCAGCTTGGATGATGGATCAGGGCGACGCGCGGGCCGCCGCCCCGTGGATCAGCCAGATCAAGGTGGTGGCGCCGCGGGTGGCCTTGAAGGTCGTCGATGAGGCGGTGCAGATGCATGGTGGGCAGGGCATCAGTCAGGACACGCCGCTGGCCGCCAGTTGGACGCATCTGCGAACTTTGCGCCTGGCCGACGGGCCGGACGCCGTGCACCGGCGGCAGGTCGCGCGGAGCGAATTGCGGCGCTACACGAACGACAAGGTCTGAGCGATGGGTGAGTTGGTTCTGGTGCGGCATGGACAGGCGTCGTTCGGGGCGGCCGACTATGATGTGCTCAGCCCATTGGGGCACCAGCAGGCGGAATGGCTGGGCGGGTACTTTCAGGCGCATAACCTGAGATTCGACCGGGTGCTGCACGGCAGCCTGCGCCGACAGCGCGAGACGGCGGCGGGGATCGCGCGTGTGCTCGCGCTGCCCACCGCCGAGGTTGATGCGCGGTTCGATGAGTTCCATTATCAAGTGCTGGAAGAAGCCTATCTGCGTGAAACTGGGGCGAATACCTCGACCCATCGTGGTGAGTTTCTGGAGCGGTTCCCGCAAGTGATCTCGGCCTGGGAGCAGGATCAAGTTGCGGGCGAGGAAACCTTGGCCGCCTTCGAGGCCCGCGTGGCTGATGCTTGCGCTGCGGCGCTGCGCCCGGGCCAAAGCACGCTGGCGGTGACTTCGGGTGGGGTGATCGGGATGGTCATGCGGCGCGTGTTGGGCCTGTCGGCGGTGGCCACGGCCGAGGTGATGCTGGGCATTCACAACGCCAGCGTGCACCGTTTCAGTCTTGAAGCGGGCAAGCTGCGGCTGTCGCTTTTCAACGCCAGCCCGCATTTGGACCCCACCGAGCGGGCCCATGCGCGCACCTATGTCTGACCTGCTGCCGCTTAAGCCGGTCACCGCCTGGCTGCGCGGGCGGGTGCCAGGGTTTTCTGGGATCACCGATGTGCGGAAAACGGCGACCGGTCAGTCGAACCCGACTTTCATCCTAAAGACCGACGCGGGACCGCTGGTTCTGCGGCGCAAGCCGCCAGGCGCGTTGTTGAAATCGGCCCATGCGGTTGAACGGGAATACCGCGTCCTGCGCGCCCTGTCGGACAGTGATGTGCCGGTGCCACGGGTCTGGGCGCTTTGCGAGGACGAAGGGGTGCTGGGGACCGCCTTTTTCGTGATGGATTTTGTCGCCGGGACGACCCAGGATGACCCGCGTTGTCCTGGTCTGAGTACAGATCTGCGCACAGCTCTCTACGATGACATGAACCGCGCGCTGGCGGCCTTGCATCGGCTGGACCCACAGACACTCGGGCTGGCGGACTATGGGCGCAGCGGGAACTACTTCGCCCGTCAGATTGCCCGCTGGGTGGGGCAATACAGGGCCACCGAGACTGAGGTCATTGCCGATATGGAGGCGTTGATCCCCTGGCTTGAGGGCAATATCCCCTCCGACTCGGGTTCGGCCAAACTGGTCCACGGCGATTGGCGGTTGGACAACTTGCTGTTTGATCCCAGTACGGGCCAAATCAAGGCCGTGCTGGATTGGGAGTTGTCGACCCTGGGCGATCCGCTGGCCGATCTTGGCGCGCAGTTGATGCAATGGCGCATGCCCGTAGGCGCGATGGGGCGGGGGCTTGATGGTGTGGATCGAGCCGCCCTTGGGATCCCTGGCGACGCGGAATATGTCGCGCTTTATGCGCAGCGAGCCGGGTTAGAGCAGGTGCCAGATATGACCTTTCCCGTGGCGTTCGCGTTTTTTCGGATGGGAGCCATTCTGCAAGGCGTGCGGAAACGCGCGTTGGACGGAAATGCGTCTAACCCTGAAAAAGCTTTGAAATTAGGCTCCTACGTGCCGCTATTCGCGCAAAAGGCCCTGCAGGGGATCAGCGCGGGATCCTAAGGGTGCACTTGAGCCCACCCAAGATCTCGCTTTCCCCCAGTTCCAGCGCCCCACCATGCGAGCGGGCAATATCTTGTGCGATCGCCAAACCCAGACCAACGCCGCCGCCCTTGTCCTGGTTGCGCGCCTCATCCAGGCGAGTAAAGGGGCGCATCACTTCCTCGTAGCGGTCTTCTGGGATGCCGGGGCCGTCATCCTCGACCGTGAAGAACGCCGAACGGCGGGTGAAGCGCAGGCACACCCGCACTTGATTGCCATATCGCCCCGCGTTGGTGATCAGGTTCTGCACGGCGCGACGCACCGCATCGACGCGCAATGGCATCACGGGATCCTGGCGGGTGTCGTTGTAACATTGGGTTTCGATGTTAATCCCCGCCCTGCGGGCTTGGGTGGCGATATCCTCGACCAATTCAACCAGATCGACCTCCGCTATTTCCTCTTGCCCGTCGCCGCGGGCAAAGGCGAGAAAGCCGTTCAGCATCTTCTCCATATCGTCCACATCGCCCGCCATCGCCGTGGCCTCGGGCAGATCATCGGCCATGGCCAGGGTCAATTTCATCCGCGTCAGGGGCGTGCGCAAATCGTGGCTGACACCCGAGAGCATCAACGTGCGTTGTTCGATGGCACGTTCGATCCGCGTGCGCATCGCCAAAAAGGCCGAACCGGCGCGCCGCACCTCGTCCGCGCCCGCAGGGCGAAAGGGGACCGAACGGCCCTTGCCGAAAGCGTCCGAGGCTTCGGCCAATTGCAGGATCGGACGCATCTGGTTGCGCAGAAAGGCGATCGCGATGATCGACAAAACCGTTGATGCGACCGCCATAAGTACAAGCAATTGATGCGGGTTCGAGGCGGTGACCCGGCTTCGGGGGATCACCGCGCGCAAAATGCCTTTTTCGGTCAACAGCCGCGCGTCGACCTCGCGGTCATTGGCCACCAAGTCGATGGCCAGACTGGTGCCCAGCAACGCCTCCATCTCGGTGATCAGCGCACGTCCCGACAGATCTATCCAGCGCCGTAGGTGCACGTTTTCAACCGCATCCCCGGGGGTCAGCGTCAGTTGGATCGCCAAGGGTTCGGACAGATTGATCAGGCGCAGCTGGGCGATGGCGGTCGAGGGCGAGGTGTCGATCACCTGTTGTGCCACAGCCAGTTCCCGCGCGATATTGCGGGTCATTTGCCGCGTCACCCCCTCGAAATGCCGCTGAACGAAGACAAATGCCACAATCATTTGCAGCGCGATCAGCGGCACGATCACGATCAGGATCGCGCGGGGCAGCAGCGAATGCGGAACGTAGAGCTTGAGGTCGGGGCGCGCCATGGTCAGGGTAGGGTTATCCAAACGACCGCCCCCCGGCAAGGAGAAGCCATGCGCGCCCCAGACCCGATCGCCAAGAATGTATGGCGCCTGACCGCGCCCAACCCGGGGCCGATGACGCATACCGGCACGCAAACCTATCTGATTGGGCACGAGGCGGTCGCGGTGATCGACCCGGGACCGGATGATCCCGGGCATGTCGCGGCGGTTCTGGACGCGGCTCAGGGGCCGATCAGCCATATTCTGGTGACCCACGCGCATGTCGACCATACGGGCGCGGTCCCTGCTTTGGCCAAGGCGACTGGCGCGCCCGTCTTGGCCTTTGGGCCCGCGACGGCGGGCCGCTCGGAAGGGATGGCGCGATTGGCAGCGCGCGGGGGTGTGACGGGGGGCGAGGGTGTGGATGCCGGTTTCGCGCCAGATCAAATCCTGGCAGATGGGGCGCGGGTTGCGGGACCTGACTGGCAAGTCACCGCCCTACATACGCCGGGGCATCTGAGCAGCCATATGAGTTTCGTGTTGGACGATACGGATATAGTTTTTACCGGCGACACGGTGATGGGCTGGTCCACCACCCTTATTTCACCGCCCGATGGCAGCGTTGGAGACTTCATGGCATCGGTTGAGCGCCTGGCGGCGCTGGGCAGGGCGCGTTATCTGCCAGGGCATGGGGACATCGTGCCAGATGGGCCGACCGAGGCGCTGCGACAAGCCGCCCACAGGCGCGCGCGCGAGGCGCAGGTGGTGCAGGCGTTGGAGCACGGCCCCGGGACGCCTGGGGACTTAACCACGCAAATCTACCACGATGTTCCACAACATTTGCACCCCGCAGCACAGCGCAACGTCTTGGCACATTTGATTGATTTGGCCGAACAAGGGCGTGTCGCAATGCCAGACGGCACGCTTGAGCAAGGCAGATTCCGATTGCTGTGACGCGCGGAATATTCCGCTGGACGGTGTGGGGGCGCTTTGCTATAGCGTCCTGCACGCGAAAAGCGGCCCCGTTCCGGCGTAGCTCAGCGGTAGAGCATCCGACTGTTAATCGGCAGGTCGTAGGTTCGAATCCTACCGCCGGAGCCAGCTTTTCGCGGTGAAACGTCGTATGACGTTGATGTTCGCGTCACGGGATTGACTTAAAATCGAGAAACGCGGCAAAAGCGTCCGTCCGTGCTGACCGTAACGAAGATCTAGCACGATTCTGGCCCCATCGGAAGGTTTCTTCGTAGAACCACGCTAAGGAAGAACTTTCAGCGAACATCATCAGGTTCCCCAATCTCTGGCTGGCCTGATGTTCAACGATCGTGCAATTGTGCGCTCAGCAGCTCCAGAATGCCAATC
>CALICM010000031.1 GCA_938049225.1 uncultured Paracoccaceae bacterium | reverse complement strand
TGTTCGGAAACAGGTGAAAGCTGAGCTCCTTGACAGGGTCGCGATGCCCTAAAAACCAATCCAGCCTGAAACCTATCCGCCTCCCCAAATCTGTAGCAAAATTCAGGGCGTCTGGTCGCTCACAACGCATTCATACCCCCTTGTTTGCGATCAATAAGAGCAGAAATGTCAGATCAAGTCGTGTGCTTTACAAATCAACCGCTCTCGACGGTCACAAAAACGTCCGTCTCAAGGTCGTCTTCCGACGCGACCGCATCGAGATCCTTGATGTAGACTTCCCATGTCGGCGCCCCGACCGTCATTCCATTCTTTTCGAGATATTCCATCATCTCGCCGTAGCTGACGCGCAGCTTGCTGTAAGGCCCGCGATGGATAAAATTCAGGGCACGGCCTGCCGGAAGCACGTCGGCCTTCACGTCCCCCTCGGCCTTGGCGGCATCCTCGGCGGCAACCAGAAACCCGGCCCTGAAGGTCATCGTTTCTTCGTCGTGTGTGTAATAGACCGACAAGGCGTGCATCACGCTCTTAATGCCCTTTTCGCCGACCAGTTCACCAACCGTTTGAAACGCCAGACCCATGGCCTGGCTGATGTCGTTCGGGTCCATCGAACAGGACCGTTCGGTGTAGAGATATGGACGCTCTTCGACGTCAACCATTTTAAAATCGAGCACTTTAGGCCTCCTTTCGTTAAGCAACATCGACGCGGATCTCTTCTGCACTGCCCGGTACAATGTCCCAGACCTCACGCACCTTGCAGTCAACAATCCGCCTGACGACCAGCTCATCGCCTACGGGCGTCACCGACTGAGGTTCAACTTTGAACGTTCCGCGCGACTTCTTTCCTACGGCTTCGACGAACGCGCCAACGCCAGCCAGCCCGACGTAGTAGCCTGACAGATCAGGCAGGTTGGGATTGAAGTAGTGCCAGACAACTTCCTTTGCGATTAGGGTGAAGATGCGAAACTCGGTTTCCTGGGTGCAG
The DNA here is from genome assembly GCA_938049225.1 of uncultured Paracoccaceae bacterium. Classification (GTDB taxonomy): domain Bacteria; phylum Pseudomonadota; class Alphaproteobacteria; order Rhodobacterales; family Rhodobacteraceae; genus Halovulum. The sequence goes on along the minus strand of CALICM010000031.1, from coordinate 46,857 downwards.
GACACCTCAACGGTTTTGATCACGGTTGCGGGTATTTTGGTCCTCCATCTGTTGGGTGACTTCATCGGCAAAGGCGTCCAGAACATCACCCCAGACCGTGTCAAGATATGCACGCAGCGGCGCCAATCCCTTCGGGTCGGCCCGGTACAAGCGCGCCGTGCCCTCGGCCTGGGCCATCACCAGCCCGGCCAGTTCCAGCACCTTAAGATGCTGTGAGACGGCTGGCCGGCTGATGGGATGCCGGTTGGCTAGGCGGGTGACCTGCAGCGGCGCCCCGCGAAGATCTTCAAAGATCGCGCGGCGCGTGGGGTCGGCCAGGGCTGTGAGGATTCTTTCGTAAGTCATGACTTACTGTAAGTCTACGCTTACGCTGAGTCAAACCGCGCGCAATGGCAATTGGAGGCAGTGCCGCCATGAAGGCTGCGCGTTTATAATCTCAGCACTTTCACACATTTCCAGTACAACGCAAGCCGTGCCAGCACCTGCCCGTGGGATGGCGGCCCACCCTAATGATCTTTGATCTATTCGCGCAAAATCTATGTGACATTGACGCCCCAGCTCAGCCACACCAAAGGGCCAGCCCGCCGGGACGGGCAGGTGCTGGCGCGGCGGAAATTGGCTATGCGCGGCAATGGCCGCCGAGATCACAAAAGGCTCATCCCTGCTCAGCAATACCCCAGAAAAACGATTTGAGAGGTTCAGCACCATGCTGCGCCGCAGAAAACACCATCAGTCACCTTCCGAAATAGGCGGCAATCTTAGTTTGTGGCAAGTTCCGCAAGGAAAAATATGTGTCCGAACCCTGAACTCGAAGCCTTGTACCGCGGATACTAACTCTGTGATCACATCGAAAGCCTACAGCGCTTTCACCTCTGCACATCTGGGTTTCCGAAATCTCCGGCTCTGCCATGTTTCCATCAACATATATCATGGTTACCCTTATCAGATGGGAGCCTGATCGGACCACATGGAAGCACGTCTGTGTGTCGCGGGAATTCACTAACTCAGAGCAGTACAGCTTGACAGCTTCTGATGTTGGATTAGGCAGTCTTTTCTCGCCAAAGCCAAACTCTGAAAATCCAGAACCTTCACTACTCTGAGCGTCGAGAACGCCAGCTGAAGAAATACAAAAGAGCGCCACTAAAATGAGTAAATTCATTCTGCTTCTTTTTCTTACGCCCAAATTAAAGCTTAGCATGTCTGATATCACACCCTTGCATTGTATAGTCATGAAAAGTCGCGCCTGAGTTGATTTTCAGCTGCTGCCAAAATCAACGTTGAAGGTATTAGGTGGCAAATGGGCAAAAATGTGGCCACGGACAATAGGACACTGTCTCGCCGGTGCGAGCAAAACCTACCATACGCCGCTAGGAAGCCGTTCCGCTCTTCAAAACATGAAATACCGCTGTGCCATGGGCAGCACCTCGGCTGGTTCGCAGGTTAGCAGTTCACCGTTCGCACGGACCTCATAGGTCTCGGGGTCGACCTCGATCTGTGGCGTCGCATCGTTCAGCTTCATGGCCGCCTTGCCGATACCGCCGCGAGTGTTTTCGACGGGCAGCGTCTTTTTCGCCAGTCCCAGCGTCTGGCGGATGCAAGCCGCCTCAGCCGCATGGCTGACGAAAGTTACCGAGGAATGCTCCTGACTGCGGCCAAAGGCGCCGAACATCGGCCTGGAGTACACCGGCTGCGGCGTGGGGATCGAGGCGTTGGGATCGCCCATTTGCGCGCAGGCGATCGTCCCGCCCACCAGAACCATCTCGGGCTTAACCCCAAAAAACGCCGGATTCCAAAGGCATAGGTCCGCGCGCTTGCCCACTTCTATTGATCCGATATGGGTCGAGATACCATGCGCAATCGCCGGGTTGATGGTGTATTTCGCGATATAGCGCTTGACCCGGAAATTGTCGTTATCCCCCGTCTCCTCGGGCAGAGATCCGCGCTGTTTCTTCATCTTATCAGCGGTTTGCCAAGTGCGGATCAGCACCTCGCCCACGCGGCCCATGGCCTGGCTGTCGCTGGCGATGATGCTGAAGGCGCCCATGTCGTGCAAGATATCCTCGGCCGCGATGGTCTCGCGCCGGATCCGGCTTTCGGCAAAGGCGACATCCTCGGGGATCGACTTATCCAGATGATGACAAACCATAAGCATATCAAGGTGTTCTTCGAGAGTGTTCACAGTATAGGGCCGTGTCGGATTGGTCGAGGACGGGATCACATGCGCCTCGCCGCAGACCTTGATGATGTCCGGTGCATGGCCGCCGCCTGCCCCCTCCGTATGGAAGGCGTGGATCGTCCGGCCTTTCATCGCCTTGATGGTGTTCTCGACAAACCCGCTTTCGTTCAGCGTGTCGGTGTGGATCATCACCTGCACATCCATGTCATCGGCCACACTCAAGCAGCAATCGATGGCGCCCGGGGTCGTGCCCCAATCCTCGTGCAATTTCAGGGCGCAGGCGCCCGCCTCCACCATCTCGACCAAGGCACCTGGGGTCGAGGCATTGCCCTTGGCTGACAGGCCGAAATTGATCGGAAAGGCATCCAGTGCCTGCAGCATCCGCCCGATGTGCCAGGGTCCCGGTGTACAGGTCGTCGCCAGCGTCCCATGCGCGGGCCCCGTGCCACCACCCAGCATAGTGGTCAGGCCGGAATGCAGCGCATCTTCGATTTGCTGCGGACAGATGAAATGGATATGCGCATCAAACCCACCCGCCGTCAGAATCCGCCCCTCGCCCGCGATCGCCTCGGTTCCTGGGCCGATCACGATGTCCACACCGGGTTGGGTGTCGGGGTTGCCCGCCTTGCCGATGGCCGCGATCAGGCCGTCGCGCAGCCCCACGTCTGCCTTGTAGATCCCGGTGTAATCGACGACCAAAGCATTGGTGATCACCGTGTCCACCGCCCCTTCCGCGCGGGTCGCCTGACTTTGCCCCATACCGTCACGGATCACTTTGCCACCACCGAATTTGACCTCCTCACCATAGGTGGTCAGGTCCTTTTCGACCTCGATAATTAGATCCGTGTCAGCCAGCCGCAAACGATCCCCAGTGGTGGGCCCGTACATATCCGCGTAGGCGGCGCGAGAGATCTTGGTAGGCATAGCGTATTCTCACATATGGTTATTGCGATTTAACTTAAGAGACACTTAACTTTGTCAGTCTAGGGTGACACCACTGCCAGGGTTTGAGGGGCAGTTGAATATGTGTGTAGGAGGTACAACACGTGATTAGCATCGACACCCTTATGGCCGCTGGCGACCCCATTGTTTTTGCGGGCGCCGTCCTTGCCATCCTTTTCTTCGCAGCCGATTCCGCCGCTTCCCGATAAGGCTATCCTTGGTCCTTCGGTCATCGGCGCCCCTGCGCCGTGACCAAATCCTCGGGCGCACCACGCTTCAGGCATTCGACATTTATTGACACTCGGGCGGCCTGTTCCGCAGATTTGTCAATAATTTCTGACATGCCGAAAACGGCCTCCCCACAGCGGCCACAAAAGAAGTGATGCGGCGCGGTCGCGTCCCGCACCGGTTCGGTTAATGCATCGCCCCCAGCGATTAGGCGAAAATCAGCGCCATCGGCATATGCGATCGTCAGATCCGCGCCGCGACAGCGGGCACAAATACAGCGCGTGGCGGAGGTCGCATCCAGAGTGACCTCAAAGCGAACCGTCCCGCAGGCACAGGCGCCGTGGTATTGCTTTACCTCCGGCGTCCGGGGCGCCTGTGCCATCGCCCGCACAGCGGCAGAGAGGGGCAGCGCGGTTTTCACGCGCTGCCCTTCAATCGAAAATTTCGGACGGGCTGCATCAAACCATCGCAAAGACGCGCGCGGGGCCACCGCTGCCCCCCGCATGCTTGGGCGCACCGACCACCAATGTCGCGCCGGCGGCAGGCACATCCCCCAACCCGGCCAGGTTCTCGATGCCATAGCGGTTCTGCGGCAGCCAGGCATAATGGGTCGCAAAGTCCTGGCTTGGCCCATGATCCAGCGACAGGGTATCCACCGCCATGCCCACGGCCGTGGTTTCCTCAAGCAACATCTGCGTCGCCTCGATATGGAACCCAGGGAAATGCATGACACCATCGTCATCCGCATTGCGGAACCCATCGGTCGCCACCTTGTCCGCCCAGCCCGAGAACAGCGCGATGCAAGCCCCGTCGGGGATCTCGCCATTGGTCGCAATCCAGGCTTTCAGGTCATCCGGCGTTACTTGCGTGTCCGCGTCTTCAGCCGCACGGGCGGCGATATCGATGACCGCCAGCGGGCAAACCAGGTTTTGCAGCGGGATTTCGTCCACCGCTTGCCCATCGGCCGAGAAATGCAGCGGCGCATCGATATGAGTACCGGTGTGTTCGTTAATCGTTAGCCCGTACAGGTTGAACCCGTCTTTCGCAAAATCGAAAACCTTATTCGCCGAAAATCCCGAACGTCCAAAATAGGTCGGAAAATCACGGTGCAGCGTATGCGTCATATCCACGACACCGCTGTGTCCATCCGCCAAGGCTGGCGTCGCCGTCGTCGCACCAACCGCCACAGCGGCCGAGGCCGCGGCGGTCGCCCCAAAAAACTGACGGCGGGATAGCATCTGGTCTTTCACCGCATTCATCACGCAAGCATCGCACATAGTTTCTCTCCCCAGTTTAGTTACAGCGCGTCAGAGCGCGCCCATGACATCTTGATTAAATCCGAAAACCCGCCGTGCCCCGCCATAGGGCACAAGGGTAACCTCGCGCGTTTGTCCCGGCTCAAAGCGAACGGCCGTGCCCGCCGCGATGTCCAGGCGCATGCCGCGGGCCGCCGCCCGGTCGAAGTCCAGCGCGCTGTTGCTTTCCGCGAAATGGTAGTGACTGCCGACCTGCACCGGTCGGTCACCCGTGTTCGATACCGTCAAGGTCAGCGCCCGGGCGTCGGCGTTTATCGTGATGTCGCCCGCGGCGGGAAAGAGCTCTCCAGGGATCATTTCGAAACCTCCTTGGGGGCAGAGAAAAACACCAGGGCCAACGTGGCCGACAGCACCATGCCCAGTGCTATGGCCAGCCAGTCGATGGGCCCGTCCAGACCAAACAGCCAAGCCCCCGCGATGAAGACCATAGGCAGACCATAGGCCAGCTTGAGCAGCGCATAGGTCACATTGCGCTTACCGGGCATGACGCGGCGCAAGACCTCGTCGGTCGTCTCGATCACCGCAAACAACAGCGACGCGCCGATGAACTGTACCAGAAAGCCGCTCATCGGATCGGGTGGTGCACAGTCACCAGTTTGGTGCCATCGGGAAAGGTCGCCTCGACCTGCACATCATGGATCATCTCGGGGACGCCTTCCATACATTGATCCGCTGAAATCACCCGTGCCCCCGCGGCCATCAGGTCGGCCACGCTGCGCCCATCCCGCGCGCCCTCGACCACGTAATCGGTAATCAGCGCAATCGCCTCGGGGTGGTTTAGCTTGACGCCGCGCTCAAGTCGATTGCGGGCGACCATCGCGGCCAAGCTGACCAACAATTTGTCCTTTTCTCGGGGGGTTAGATTCATAACCTCAAATCCTTTACATCGTCCAGACGCGCGGCATCGGGGCACCGCGCATCCGCGTCAAATGGTCGATCAGGGCCACGCGTAGGGGCTGTGCCGCATCCGCCAAATAGCGAATGACCAGTCGCCCGCCCCAGGCCGAGGCGGCGTGGCGTACACCCTCAAAGCCAGGAAAGGCACGAACCGCCGCAAGCTGGTCTTCGGCGTCAGGCGCCACATACAGCACCGTCGCCAGTGCACGCGCCGACCCCAGGGCGGCGGGGGTGCGCAAATCCCTTATGGGGGCTTCCATCCGCGCAGCCTCGGCATGCACCAAAGCGCCACTTTGGCGAACGCACCAGTGGTCCGAGAAGCTGATCTGGTCCAGGGTCTCACCCATCGCGGCGCGACCCAAGACCAAGGGCTCGACCATCAACAGGCTGGCCCCGGGGGCGACATCCACGTCAACCTGGCGCGCCAGAGCAGAGCCTTCGAACAAAATGGTCTCTTGCGGCAGCCAATGCAGGCAGGCCCCGGGGGCAAGCTGCAACCGCGTCTTGATCCGCGCGGCACCAGACGCTGCGCGGTACGCCCGTTCCGCTGTTTGCGTGGCAACCGTCGCCCGCGCCCCAGGCCCAAGGTCCACGGCGTACTCAAAGGCGTCACCGCCAGTCAGACCGCCTGCGGTGTTGATGATCACCGCTTGCGGCTCGGTCCCATGGGCACGCGGCAGCAGCGCCTTGGCCGAGCCATCCATATAAAGATCCGCCAATCGCGTCCGCCCGTGGCGGACATCAAAGCCAATCCGCACCCGCCCCCGCGCCTTTTGCAGGCGTGGTTCAGACATCACTTGCATCAGCATGTGCCAGGCGCCCCCCACTCGTCGATCCGCTCACCCTAACTGTGTTGCGGGGGCGGGAAAAGAACATTTGCGTATAGCCCGCCGCGGCTGCCGCAATCGCCCATTTGATGGGCAAAGGGCGATTGAACCCTAACCGACTTGCGGCTACGTGGGGACAACACAAGGGGGCGAATGATGCAGACAATATTGATTACCGGTGCTGGGCGGGGGATCGGGGCCGAACTTCGGCGCCAAGCGATGGAGGCGGGGCATCGTGTGATCGGCACCGCCCGTAATCGAGCGGTCGCGCAGGATTGGCATCCGCTTGAAGTCACCGACCCGGCCTCCTGCAAAGCCCTCGCCCAGGCCTTGGCCGATGTTCCGATCGACCTGCTGGTGTGCAACGCTGGGGTCTATGTGGACAAAGGCTTGGCGCTCGAGGCTTACACAGCTGCCGAGTTGACCGAGAGCTTTGCGGTGAATGTCACCGGGGTGTTTTTAACCATCCAGGCCCTGTTGCCCAATCTGGAGGCGGCCAAAGGTCGGATCGCCGTGATCAGTTCGCAAATGGGCAGCTCGGCGCAAGCGCCGGGTGGATCTTACGCCTATCGCGCCTCAAAGGCGGCGGCCACAAATCTGGCGATGAACCTGGCCAGCGAGCTTGCCCCGCGCGGCATCGCGGTGGGGGCCTATCACCCCGGTTGGGTGCAAACGGATATGGGCGGGGCGGCGGCCCAGATCACGGCTGCGGAAAGCGCCACCGGTTTGCTGGCGCGGTTCGCAGCGCTGGGTCCCGACCACACCGGTGTGTTTGAAACCTGGGATGGGCGGACGCATGACTTTTGAACTACGGTTAGGGGCTTAGTTCTTCTAGCCCCTTACAAGCGCGGAGATCGCCTGCACCTCGGCCGTGACCCGCGCGGGATCCCCCCCCGATTCCACGTTGAGCCGGACCAGGGCTTCGGTGTTCGAGCGGCGCAGATTGAACCGCCAATTGGCGAACTCTAACGACAGGCCGTCGCTGCCATCGCGGTGGACCGCTTTGGGCGCATAAGCGGCCTCGACCCTTGCGATGGACGCGTCGGGCTCCTCGATCCTGAAGTTCCGCTCGCCCGAGACTGGAAAGGCCGCGACCCGGGCGGCCACCAGATCCTGCAGCGATTTGCCGGTCCGGCTCATCTCGTTCAGCACCAAAAGCCAGGGGATCATGCCACTGTCGCAAAACATGAAGTCCCGGAAATAATGATGCGCGGACATCTCACCGCCATAGACGGCATTCTCGGCCCGCATCGCGGCTTTCATATAGCTGTGCCCGGTCTTTGCCATGATCGCGCGCCCCCCGGCGCGGGCAACCAGATCACGGGTATTCAGCACCGCCCTTGGGTCATAGACGATACTTTCCCCCGGCGCACGGGCAAGCGCGGCCTGTGCCAAGAGGCCAACCAGATACACCCCGTCGATGAACTGCCCCTGGGCATCGAAGAAAAAGCAGCGGTCGAAGTCACCGTCCCATGCCACCCCCATGTCCGCTTGGTGCTGCACGACGGCCTGCGCGGTCGCTGGTTGGTTTTCCGGCAGCAAGGGATTGGGAATCCCATTGGGAAAGCTCGGATCGGGCGCGTGAAATAGCCTGCGAAACTGTACCGGGCTGCCCATGGAGGCAAGCGCATCGGCGATGGCATCAAAAGTCGGACCAGCCGCCCCGTTTCCCGCATTCACCAAAAGGGTCAGTGGGGCCAGCGCTGGGGGGTCGATGAAGCTGAGCACCTTTGTGACATAGGCCGCGCGCGGGGATACCGGCCGCCTGCGGCCAAGCGTCTTGGCCGTGGCTGGCGGCGCGGCGCACAGGGCCTCGATCCGCGCCAAGCCGCTGTCCCGGCTAAGCGGCCGCGCACCGCGCCCCACCAGTTTCAGCCCATTATCGCCCAGCGGATTATGCGAGGCGGTGACCATCAGCCCGCCGCCCGCGCCAAGATGGTCGGTTGCGAAATACACTTCCTCGGTCCCGCAAAGCCCGATATCCAGCACGTCCGAGCCTCCGGCCATCAGACCGTCCGCCAGGGCGTCGGCCAAACGGGGCGAGCTTTCGCGGCCGTCCCACCCCATCACTACCGCCGCGCCTTGCACGATCTCGACCGCGAAACCCAACCCGATGGCATACATCAGGTCGGATGTCAGGTTCTGGTCCACCTGGCCCCGCACGTCATAAGCCTTGAACGGAGAGTTGGTCATCCGCGCCTCAAATGCTGCAAGATCTGCATCACCGAAGCGTCGATATCGCCCGAGATATCGACAGCTAATGCCCATTCATCCGCAGCCGGGCGTTCCAATGTGTCGAACTGGCTTTGTAGCAAACTGGGGGGCATGAAATGTCCATCCCGCGCGGCGATACGCCCACTGATGAGCGCAAGATCCCCATCCAAAAAAGCAAAAAACACGTCCGACCCTACACCGCCCCGCAAGCGGTCGCGGTATGTGCGCCGCAGCGCCGAGCAGGCCATCACGACCGGCCCCGGGGACACTCGCATCGCATCAGCGACAGCGTCGAGCCAAGGCCAGCGGTCCGTATCGGCCAGGGGGATACCGCTGCTCATTTTCTCGATATTTTTTGGCGGATGATAAGCATCCCCATCTTGATACACCGCCCCCAGTGCCCGCGCCAGAGCCGAAGCCACGCTGGACTTGCCGCAACCCGCCACGCCCATCACCACAATGCGGCGGGGCGGATCAAAGGCTGGCTGTGATGCCGCCGTCGACATATAATGTGTGGCCGTTAACAAAGCTGGATGCGGGGCCGGCCAAGAAGACGGCTGCCCCGACCAATTCCTCTACCTTGCCCCAGCGCCCCGCAGGGGTACGGTTTTCAAGCCATTCGGTGAACTTTGGATCATCCACCAGGGCCTGGTTCAGCGGTGTTTCGAAATATCCCGGCGCGATGGCGTTCACCTGCAGCCCGTGCCGCGCCCAGTCGGTCGCCATCCCCTTGGTCAGGTTCGCGACCGCCCCTTTGGTCGCGGTGTACGGCGCGATCCCCGGCCGGGCCAAAGCGCTCTGGACCGAGGCGATGTTGATTATCTTGCCCGCCTCGCGGCCGATCATATGCCGCGCCACCGCTTGGCCCACATGAAAGACCGAGGCGACATTGGTCTGCAACAACCGCTCGAACGCCTCCGCCGGAAACTGCTCCAAAGGTGCGCGGTGCTGCACGCCCGCATTGTTGATCAGAATGTCGATCGGGCCCACACCGGCCTCGAACCGATCCACCGCACCGCGTGCCGCCTCGTGGTCGGTCACATCAAACCCCAACGTGTCGACCCGATGGCCATGCTGACGCAGCGCCTCGGCAACCGCCTCGAGCCGCGGCATCGTGCGCCCGTTCAACACAACCCGCGCCCCAGCCTCGGCCAGCCCCTTGGCCAGCGCCAATCCGATCCCCTGGCTCGAGCCGGTGACGAGGGCGGTCGCGCCCGAGAGATCGAACAAACTATTGGACAAAAAGGGATCCTCCCAAACGCGGCTTCTAATTGGCCTTTGCGAGGCCCGTTGTTCACGATAGCAATGGGCAAGTCAACCTGCGCGGGGTGGCGGGGACAACGAGTGATAGGGAGCAATAATGATGGCGCAAATCGGATTGATTGGGCTGGGCACGATGGGGGCGGCGCTGACCCTAAACATCGCCGAGAAAGGCTTTGATATTGCGGTTTATAATCGCACTGCCGCGACCACCGAGGCGTTCCATCGCACCGCAGGTGATCTGGCCAGCAAGATCACCCCCACCGCCAGCCTGCGGGATTTTGTCGATGCAATCGCGGCGCCCCGGTCGATCATCCTGATGGTGCCAGCGGGCGAGGTCGTGGACGATCAGATCGCCGCCCTGCTGTTGCTGCTCGGCCCCGAGGATCTGATCATTGACGCTGGCAACGCCAACTTCAACGACACACGGCGACGGGCCATCGCGGCCCAGGCTGACGGGCGGCCCTTCCTTGGTATCGGTGTTTCTGGCGGCGAGGAGGGCGCGCGCCACGGCCCATCGATCATGGGCGGTGGGCCGCGCGCTGCTTGGGACAGGGTCGCCCCAGTCCTGACCGCGATTGCCGCCGACTTCAAAGGCACGCCCTGCGCCACCTGGATGGGCACCGATGGGGCGGGGCATTTCGTCAAAGCCGTGCACAACGGGATCGAATACGCCGACATGCAAATGATCGCCGAGACCTATGGCGTGATGCGCGATGGCTTGGGCATGTCCGCGGCCGAGATCGCCCAGGTGTATGAAAGCTGGAACGAAGGGCCCTTGCGGTCATATTTGATCGAGATTTCGGGCAAAGTCGCGGCTGCGACCGACCCCAAGACCGGCACCCCGATGTTGGATGTCATCCTGGACAGTGCAGGCCAGAAAGGCACCGGGCGCTGGACCGCGATCGAAGCATTGATGCTGGGCGCGCCGACTTCAGCGATTGAAGCCGCCGTCGGTGCGCGCAACCTCTCGGCCCTTCGGGACCAGCGGCAGCAAGGTGCCGAGACTTTTGGCGCGGCAGCGCGTGCCATTCCTGATGCCGACGCGGGTGGGTTGATCGATGCCTTGGAACAGGCGCTGCTGGCGGGCAAAATCGCTTGTTATGCGCAAGGTTTCGGGCTGCTGCGCGCGGCATCGGACATATATAACTGGGACCTGCCGATGCCTGATGTGGCCCGGGTCTGGCGCGCGGGCTGCATCATCCGCTCGGATATGCTGGACGACATGGCCTCGGCACTGACCCAGGATGTGACACGCAACATGCTTTTCGCCGAGGATTTCGCGGGGCGGATGCGCAGTGCCGAGGCCAGTTTCCGGCGCATCGTCGCCCTGGGCGCGCAATACGGGATCGCCATGCCCGCGTTGTCGGCCGCGTTGGCCTATGTCGATACTTTACGCACGCCGCGCGGCACCGCGAATATGTTACAAGGGCAAAGGGACTTCTTTGGCGCACATGGGTTCAAACGTACGGATATCGAGGGCGACCATCATGGCCCTTGGGCGGCACCTTAGCCGCGGTCGCGTCTTGCGCCCGGTCGATGCTTGTCGAGAGTGTTGGCTTGGCGCTTTTTCTTCCCCTCATAGGGGTTGTCACCGCCGCGCACGAACAGTCGGATGGGCGTGCCCGGCAGATCAAAATCACGCCGCAACCCATTGACCAGGAAGCGTTTATAGGCTGTCGGCAAGGCCTCGGGGATCGAGCAGAACACCACAAACCCCGGTGGCCGGGTCTTGGCTTGCGTCATGTACCGCAACTTCAACCGCCGCCCACCCGGGGCGGGCGGTGGGTGGGCCGCAATCTCGCCCGTCAGCCATTGGTTCAACTTCGCGGTCGGGATCCGCGCGTTCCATTTCTCATAGATATCCAGGATCGCGTCGTTCAGTTTGTCCAAACCCGCCCCGGTCAGCCCCGAGACCAACACCAGCGGCGCGCCGGACAGTTGCGGCAGAAGACGCGCCAAAGCCTCGCGCAATTCGCGTGCCTTGTCCGACTTGTTCGGCTCCAGATCCCATTTGTTGACCGCGAACACCACCGCGCGCCCCTCACGTTCGGCCAGATCGGCGATCCGCAGGTCTTGTTGATCGAACGGCGATTGCACGTCGATCATCAACACCACCACCTCGGCGAATTTGGTGGCGCGCAACCCGTCCGAGACACTGAGCTTCTCCAGCTTCTCATGCACGCGCGCCTTTTTGCGCATACCAGCGGTGTCAAAAATCCGAAAGGCCCGGCCACCCCAAATCGTGTTGACCGAGATCGCATCGCGCGTGATCCCCGCTTCGGGGCCGGTCAGCAGGCGATCCTCCCCAAGGATTTTGTTGATCAGCGTGGATTTGCCCGCGTTCGGTCGCCCGATCACGGCAATCTGGATCGGGCGCGCGGGGTCCACCGCGCCATCCTCCAAGTCAACATCCGTCTGGGGCTCAGCCTCGGCCTCTTTCGCATCGACCAAGGGCCGCAGCCGGGTATAAAGGTCCTGCATCCCCTCGCCATGCTCGGCCGAGATCTGGACCGGATCGCCCAGGCCCAAGCCGTACGCCTCAAGCGCGCCGTCGCTGCCCGCTTGGCCCTCGGCTTTGTTCGCGACCAAGATCACCGCGCCACCCGCACGCCGCAGGATCTCGGCAAAGACCTGGTCGGTCGCAGTGACCCCCGCCCGCGCGTCCACCATGAACAGGCTGACATCGGCCATACCAACCGCACGCTCGGTCAGTTTGCGCATCCTCCCTTGCAGACTATCGTCTGTTGCCTCCTCCAGCCCGGCGGTATCGATCACCGTGAAGCGCAGATCCGCCAGCCGCGCTGCGCCTTCGCGCAGGTCACGCGTCACCCCCGGTTGATCGTCGACCAACGCCAAGCGCTTGCCGACCAGCCGATTGAAAAGGGTGGACTTGCCCACATTAGGGCGCCCGACGATGGCAACATTCAATCCCATGGCGGCCTCTGTCGCACAGGTGCCGGGCGGCGGAAAGCCAAATCAGCGGTTCCAGGCGCCGCGACGGCCGCCTTAACGCAGGGCGTGCAATGTCCCATTGTCGGTCACCACATAAAGCACACCGCCCGCGATCGCGGGCTGTGCTGTGGCCGCGCCCGGCAGGGAAATATCCCCCAGTGGGGTTCCGGTCGTGGGGTCAAAACTGCGCAGCAGCCGGTCGCTTGAGGCGACAATTAGGCGCCCCCCGGCCAGCAAGGGTCCGAAATGGGTAATCGGCCCCCTCTCCCTTTGCGGGTTTTGGAAGGTCGGCAGGGCCTTTCGCCACAGAACGGTACCGTCGCGGGCTGAAACGCGCAGCAGTTCGGATGCATCGGACACCACGAACAGCGAGTCCCCCACGACCAACGCAGGCCCATAGGCGCCATCCTGCTCGGTCCACAGCCGCGCGCCATTGCGCCGGTCCAGCGCCACCAAACGCCCAGCCTGGTTCGAAACATAGACAACGTCATTATCGATCACCGGATCGCCCGAGATATCGCTAATCCGCGAGCGTGCCAGATCGCGCCGCCCGCCGGTCACTGCCGCTGTCCAGACCGTCAAGCCGTTGCGCACCAACGTTGCGCGCACCTCGCCCGATTGAAACGGCAGCACAGCCAGCGGGCCCCGCACGGCCGGGCTGGCGCCGCCGACCAGACCCGCGCCTTGACCCACCCCTTGGATGCGCCAATCAATAGTTCCGCTTTCCAAATCAACGCCGTAAGCCAAATCGCCGCGAGCCACCGCGATCACCTTATCCTCGGCCAAAGTCGGAGCGGCGCGAAACGCCCCCTCGGCCTCGGCCCGCCACAGGATCCCGCCGGTCGCGGGGTCCAAACGCAGAACCTCGCCAAATCCGGTGGTGACAACCAACAGACCCCGTTCGGCGGCAATGCCACCGCCGAACCCTTCGGTGCCGCGCTCTCCTTCGGGGGTCAGGTTGGTGCGCCACAGCACGTCCCCTGCGGTCGACACCGCCGTCAGCTGCGCCGCCGCATCCAGGGCAAAGACCCGTCCGTCCGACACCACCGGGGAGGACACCAAGCGTGCGCGCCGGCTTGATCCCTGCCCCAAAGATACGCTCCATTGGCGCGCCAGTTGGGTATTCAACACCACAGAGGGCGCCAGATGGGTCGGATTGCCGTTCAGATGGCCCCAATTCGCGTTTTGCTGTGGTTGCGGAATGGCCAGAGGCGGGACCGCCGCAACCTCGACCGCCTCCCCTGTTTCAGCGGGGCGAATGGCCTCGCGCTCACCGGGTAAGCGATCCTCACGATCTGCGCATGCGGCCACGGTGATCAACAAAGCGACCGCCAGGCCCAGGCGGCGCATAACACAAGCGTTAGCCATCTTGGGCCGTGTTCGGTGCGTCTGCGTTTTCCACAGCGTCTTCCGCGGGCGTGATTCCGAGAACCTGCAACAACTGCGACGCGCGCTGTTTGACATCGCTCGACGTCCGCTCATCCGCCAAAAGCGCTTCAAGATCCGCGCCAGCCGCCGCAACATCGCCCGCCTGAAGTTGGATCAAGGCCCGTTGTTCCAAGGCCAAGCCGCGCATTGCGTGGCCTTCGACCGCCAATTGGCCCAGAATATCCAAACGCTCCTGATCCGGCAGATGCCCTGCCGAGATGCTAACCAGTTTCAGCCGGGCCACATCGCGCAAGGCAGAGGACGCCGTGGGGGACGCGGCTGCCTGTTGGAGAAACCCGATAGCCTGGTCCGCCTGGTCCGCAACCAAAGCGGCACCGGCACTTTGCAAGCTTACAAACGCAGATCCGGTGTCGCCCGGCACCTCGACACCCGCCAAAGCCGCGAGCCGTTCCGCCGGGTCGTCGGTCTCGATGGCGGCCCACAGCGCGTCGCCACGTGCCTGAGCTGCGGCCTCGGCACTGGATTTGCGGTATTCAAGAAACGCTGCCGTCCCAACGATGATCACAACCACCGCACCAATATAAAGCGCGTTGCGTCTGAGCAGCCCGACAAGCTTGTCGCGGCGCACCTCCTCGGTGACCTCATTGAGAAAGGAATCAGATTCCGACACACACGCCTCCCAGCCGATTGGGGGGCGACATAATCACGCTGCCTATTTTTTGCCAAGTGCAAAGGCATTTTATATGGGTTTGCGGGAAATCTCACTGTTGCCGATTGCAGCGTAAGTAATAACCGCTTACAAAGGGGTCAGGGAACGGAGATACCGCAGGCCAACCGCGCATTGCGATCTGAACGAATTCGAAGATTTCTGATCCAAACGCACCAGGCCATCGTAGGGTAAGTGTCCGTTGTCGCGAATTTTTTTGGGGGGCCTCATGCGCCTGACATCTATCATCACCGCCATCCTGGTCGCCGCAGCGCTCTATGCGTTGATCATGGAGCGTGACACGCTGCGCGCTTTTGCCGGGGGCACCACGCCCGAAACCGCACAGTTGGAGACGGTCCAGCCGGTCGCGGATCTGGACGCCCCCGTGTCAGTCGTTGTCATGCGCTCGACCGCGCGGCCGGTGCAAAGCGGTATCGTCCTCAGCGGTCAGACCGAGGCCGCGCGTCTGGTCGAAGTACGGTCCGAGACCAATGGCCTGGTCATCTCGGAGCCGATCCGCAAAGGCCAACCCATCACCGCAGGCGATACGCTTTGCAGCCTGGATTCGGGAACCCGCAATGCGACACTGACGGAAATGCGTGCCCGCTTGCGCGAAGCCCAGACCAATTACAATACAGCCCAAAAGCTGGTTGAGCGCGGGTTTTCGTCTGAAACCGATGCCATGTCGCGTCAAGCCTCGTTCGAGAGTGCCCAAGCGATGGTCGAGCAGGCCGAGACAGAAATCTCGCGCCTTACCATCAACGCCCCCTTTGATGGCATTCTCGAGACCGATACCGCTGAATTGGGTAGTCTACTGCAGCCAGGCAGCCCCTGCGCCACGCTGATCTCGCTGAACCCGATCAAACTGGTGGGTTTCGTGCCCGAGCAGGACGTTGAAAGCCTTACCCTTGGCAGCCCTGCGGGGGCCCGACTGATCACCGGTCAGGTGCTGTCTGGGCAAGTCAGCTTTTTGTCCCGCTCCGCGGACGAAGTGACGCGCACTTTCCGGGTCGAGATTGAGGTGCCCAACCCCGATATGGCGATCCGCGACGGGGTCACGGCCGAGATCATGATCGGGCTTGAGGGCGAAACAGGCCATATGATCCCCCAATCGTCCCTGACCCTCAATGACGCGGGCAAATTGGGCATCCGCGCCAATGTCGATGGCATCACACGGTTCATGCCGGTCACGCTGATCCGTGACGACGCCGAGGGGGTCTGGGTTAGTGGTCTGCCAGATGAAATTGAGTTGATCGTCGTCGGCCAAGACTTCGTCCGTGATGGCCGCGCCATCGCCATTAGTTATCAAGAGGATCCAGCATGACCGGCATCGTTGACTGGGCGGCGGGCCGGGCGCGCATGATCCTGGCCTTTGTGGCGCTGTCGATCCTGGCGGGGGCGGTCTCGTATATCGGTCTGCCGAAAGAGGGCGAACCGGACATCGAGGTGCCCGCGCTCTTCATCTCGGTCCCCTTCCCCGGCATCTCGGCCGAGGATGCCGAGAAGCTGCTGGTCAAGCCGATGGAGCAGGAGCTGCGCGACCTGGACGGGTTGGACAGCATGGGCGCCGTCGCGCAAGAGGGTTATGCCGGGCTGTTCTTAGAGTTCGAGTTTGGCTGGGACAAACAGGCCACACTGGCCGAAACCCGAGACGCGATGAGCAACGCCGAAGCGGATTTCCCGGATGGGGCCGAGCAGTATTCGATCAACGAGCTGAATTTTTCCGAGATCCCGATCCTGGTTGTGTCGCTGTCGGGCGCTGTGCCCGAGCGCACTTTGACCCGCGTGATCAAGGACCTAAAGGACGATGTCGAAAGTCTGGCGCCCGTCCTGCAAGCCGCCCTGGCCGGGGGCCGCGACGAGATGGTCGAGGTGCTGATCGATCCGCTGAAGCTGGAGGCCTACAACGTGACTGCGGGCGAATTGGTCACCGTGGTCAAAAACAACAACCAGCTGATCGCCGCAGGCGAGGTTGAGGGGGCCACGGGGGCCTTTTCGGTCAAAATCCCGTCAGCCTTTGACAGTCCGCAGGATGTCATGGACCTGCCGGTCAAGGTGAATGGCGACCGTCTGATCACGTTGGGCGATCTGGCCGACATCCGACTGACATTCGAAGATGCCGAAAGCACCGCCCGCTATAATGGCGAGACGACCTTTGCCCTGCAGGTGTCAAAGCGTAAGGGGTTCAACGTTATCGACACAGCCGCGGAAGTGCGCGCGCAGGTCGAGAAATCCGTGTCAGAGTGGCCGCAGGAGTTGCAAGACGCGATCACGGTCAGCTTCTCGATGGACACCTCGGTCGAGGTTGCCTCGATGGTCAGCCAGCTCGAAGCCTCGGTCCTGACCGCGATTGCGCTGGTGATGATCGTGGTCCTGTCCTCGCTCGGCATCCGCTCGGCGCTGCTGGTTGGGTTCGCGATCCCGACCTCGTTTTTGCTGTGTTTCGCCATGCTCGCGGTCTTTGGGATCTCGATCTCGAACATCGTGATGTTTGGCCTGATCCTGGCCGTCGGCATGCTGGTCGACGGGGCCATCGTGGTGGTCGAATATGCTGACAAGGAAGTACAACGCGGCATCGGCCCGATGACGGCCTATCGACATGCGGCCAAACGGATGTTTTGGCCCATCATCTCGTCCACCGCGACGACGCTTTGTGCTTTCCTGCCGATGCTGTTCTGGCCGGGGGTGGCAGGCGAGTTCATGGGCAATCTGCCGGTGACGCTGATCTTCGTGCTTTCGGCCTCGCTGGTTGTCGCGCTGGTCTACCTGCCTGTGGTGGGTGGCGTCGCGGGCCGGATCTCGCGCCTTTTGAACCGCGGCACGACCGCGTTGCGCGGCAGCTTGCCGTGGATCGCGCGGGCCGCGCTGACCCTCGTGCCAATTGGCGGAATGTATGGGGCGTTTCTGATGATGTTAGCGCCAGGCGGCGGGCAGATCCTCCTCGGCTTGGGTCTGTTCATCCTCAGCTGGCTGGCCCTGTCACTGTTCGGTGGCTCGCTGCTGCCCCAGCGCAAGGAAAAAGCTGCAAAAGCCGGTTATCGCCGCAGCATCTTTGGGCATATCATCCACTTTATCGGCGGCAATCCGATCATGCCATTTGTGTCGATAGCGGCTGTGATCTTCTTTGTCGTCAGCATCTTCGGCTACTTTGGCGAGAACAACAACGGTGTGGAGTTCTTTGTCGAGACCGAGCCCGAGCGCGCCATCGCCTATGTCCGGGCGCGCGGCAACCTCAGCCTTGAGGAAAAGGACGATCTGGTGCGCAAGGTCGAGGATATCATCCTGGCGCAACCCGGCGTCCGCTCGGTCTTTGCCTTTGCTGGCTCGGGCGGGTTGACCCAAGGACCGGGCGCGGGCGGTCCTATCGATACCATCGGCCAAGTTCAGATCGAATTGGACCCCTGGGACGACCGCTATGACCAAGGCGAGGCTGGCAAGGGCAAAGCGATCCTGGCGGCGGTGAACGAAAAACTGGCCCTGGTCCCGGGGATCGAGGCGGAACTGTCGGAACTGGCCCAAGGCCCGCCCCAAGGCAAACCGGTCTATTTGCGGCTGACCGGCGCGAATTGGGAGGAGTTACTAGAGGCAACCGCCATCGCGCGTAACAAGTTCAACGCAACCGACACGCTGACCAATATCGAAGACACCCGCCCCTTGCCCGGCATCGACTGGCAGATCGACGTGGACGTCGAGGCCGCAGGGCGCTATGGCGCCGACGTGGCGACCGTGGGCGCGATGGTGCAATTGATCACCCGCGGGCTGATGCTGGACACCATGCGGATCGAAAGTTCGGACGACGAAATCGACATCCGCGTCCGCCTGCCCGAGGGGGATCGAACCCTGTCGACCTTGGACAGCCTGCGGGTGCGCACCAACGTGGGTCTTGTCCCGCTGGCCAATTTCATCAGCCGTAAACCAGTGCCCAAACTGGCCCAAATCGACCGGATCGACAGCGAGCGCTATTTTGATGTGAAAGCCGATGTGACCGAGGGGCAGAACCCGACGGCCGAGATCGCGAAGCTGACCGAGTGGATCGACGCTGAAAACCCCTTCCCCACCGGTATCGGTTGGGAGTGGACGGGCGAGCAAGAGGATCAGGAAGAAAGCTTTGCCTTCCTCAGCCAGGCCTTCGCGGGCGCTTTGGGGCTGATGTTCGTAATCCTGTTGGCGCAGTTCAACTCGATTTATAATTCAGTCCTGGTGTTGCTGGCGGTGGTCCTGTCGGTGACCGGCTGTCTGATCGGCATGCTGGTGATGGGGCAGCCCTTCTCGGTGATCATGACTGGCACGGGGATCGTGGCGCTGGCGGGAATTGTGGTGAATAACAACATCGTGTTGATCGACACCTATCAGGAGTATTCGAAATACATGCCGCGGCTCGAGGCGATTACACGCACGGCTGAGGCGCGGATCCGGCCGGTTCTGTTGACCACGATCACCACCATGGCGGGCCTTTCGCCGATGATGTTCGGCCTGTCGGTGGACTTCATCGGGGGCGGTTATACCATCGATGCGCCCACGTCCCTGTGGTGGAAGCAATTGGCCACCGCGGTGGTCTTTGGCCTGGGTCTCGCCACCGTACTGACCCTGGTCGTAACCCCAGCGATGCTGTCGGTGCGGGTTTGGGCGACCAAGGGCGCGTATGGGGCTTGGATCCTTGCGCTGACCACCCTGCGTGGGCGTGACAGCCAAGTAGCGCGTGATCGGGCCTTGAACCGCACAGCAAGAAAGGCGGATGCCCAGGACATGCTTTGGGACGACAAGCCGACGCCCGTCCTGCTTGGACAGACCCAGCCGCGCGCGGCCGAATAGCCGTGGCGGCGGTGGGCGCCTATGGCGCCTGCTTTTTCCTGTTGAAAATAGACCCGCAGGGGGGATCTCTCTAGGCGGCGGCTTCGTCGTCCTCGCCTGCTTGCTGGCGGTGCCACATCTGCGCATAGCGCCCCGCCCGCGCCAGCAACGCGTCATGGGTCCCACGCTCGACCACATGACCCTTTTCCAGCACCACGATCTGATCCGCGTCCACCACCGTTG
Source organism: uncultured Paracoccaceae bacterium (assembly GCA_938049225.1). GTDB lineage: Bacteria > Pseudomonadota > Alphaproteobacteria > Rhodobacterales > Rhodobacteraceae > Halovulum. The sequence goes on along the minus strand of CALICM010000031.1, from coordinate 26,913 downwards.
ACAACCGATGGGCGATGGTGATCACGCTGCGACCCTGCCCCATCTCCTTCAGGCTGTCCTGAATGTCACGCTCGGTCTCGCTGTCCAAGGCCGAGGTCGCCTCGTCCAACAACAGGATCGGCGGGTTCTTTAGCAGTGTCCGGGCGATCCCCACCCGCTGTTTCTCGCCGCCTGACAGTTTCAGCCCCCGCTCGCCCACAGTGGTCTGATACCCCTCGGGCAGCGACATGATGAAATCGTGGATCTGGGCGGAGCGCGCCGCATCTTCGACCTCGTTCATCGTCGCCTCGGGGCGGCCATAGGCGATGTTATAGCCAATGGTGTCGTTAAACAGCACTGTGTCCTGCGGAACCACGCCAATGGCCTTGCGCAGCGAGACCTGCGTCACATCCCGCACGTCCTGCCCGTCAATCGTCAACCGGCCTTCGGCCACATCATAAAAGCGGAACAACAGCCGCCCAATGGTGGACTTCCCCGATCCTGAGGGGCCCACGACCGCCACGGTCTGTCCGGCCTCGACCACCAAGTCCAGACCATGCAAAATCGATCGGTTGTCGTTGTACGAGAACGACACCCCCTCGAAGGCCAACCGACCGCCGCTCACCACCAGGGGCTTAGCATCGGGGGCATCCGCGATCTCGGCTTCAACCTCGAGCAAATCGAACATCTCGCCCATGTCTACCAGCGCTTGGCGGATCTCGCGGTACACGGAACCCAAGAAATTCAAAGGCATCGTGATTTGGATCATATAGGCGTTGATCATCACGAACTGGCCCACGGTGAAAGTCCCGGCCTGCACCGCCATTGCGCCCAGGATCATGACGCCCACCAGCCCACAGGTGATGAGCACGGCCTGACCAAAGTTCAACCCCGCCAAGGACAGCGAGGTTGTGATCGCCGCCTTCTCGTACTCGGCCATCGACTCGTCATACCGCGCGGCCTCGCGCGCTTCGGCCCCAAAATACTTCACCGTTTCGAAATTCAGCAGGCTATCGATCGCCTTTTGGTTGGCGTTCGTATCCTGCTCGTTCATCCGCCTGCGGACTTTGACCCGCCATTCGGTCACCGCGAAAGTAAACCAGATATAAAGCCCTATCGTGGTGGCCACGATCAGCAGATATTCGGTTCCAAAAGCCAGCGCGAAGATCGTGCAGACCATCGCTAGTTCCAGCACCAGCGGCCCGATCGAAAACAACAGGAACCGCAACAGAAACTCGACGCCCTTGACCCCACGCTCGATCACCCGGCTCAGGCCGCCTGTTTTGCGGTTGATATGATAGCGCAGGCTGAGCGCGTGGATATGCCGGAACGTCTCAAGCGCCAGCAACCGCAGCGCCCGCTGCCCGACCCTGGCGAAGACCGCGTCGCGCAACTGGTTGAACCCGACACTGGCCATGCGCATGGCACCATACGCGATCACCAGTCCAACGGAGGAGGCGATCAGCACAGAGCCCAGATCCTGGGTCCCCTCGGCGGGTGCCAAGCTGTCAACCGCCATCCCAAAGATCGCCGGAATCCCAACGGTCGCGACCTTGCCCGCCACCAACGCGAGCACGGCCAAGACAACCCGCACCTTGATATTCGTCTGCCCCTGTGGCCAAAGATACGGCCCCACTTTACGAATGGTGCGTATGCCGCTGCGCCGTTCGGCGGCCTCGATCGTGTCAGCTTGCGTCATTCATTTGTCCCGATACCGTGCCTTTGCCACATAAGCGCTAAGCCACAGTAGGGCAACTTATTCGCCGAATTCGGCCTCGCCCGGTAGCGCGAAAATCTGACCTGGATAAATTAGATCCGGATCGCGGATCGCGTCCCGGTTCGCCGCGAAAATCTGGGTGTATAGCGCGCCCGAGCCATAGCGCTGCTCGGCCAACACCCACAGGCTGTTGCCGGGCTGCACGGTGATTTGCTTGGCGTTCTTCAATTGCTCAAGCGACGGGAAGACCCGCTGAAAGGGACTTTCAGCCCGGCTGGCAACCGTGCCATCCAACCGCAGCGCATCGACCCGCAGGGTGTATTGCCCCTCGGCCAATGTGTTCAAAGTCGTTCCCCACGCCCCCGAGGCGCTGGTCTCTGCCTCGCCAATCGCGATACCATCGACATAGATCCGGATCGGTTGATCCGCAGGCGCCCGGCCAGACAGACGCACCTCGCCCGCTTCATCGTAGCTGATCGCGTCCAGTGTGACCCCCTCAACCTGCCCAAGGGCCGACGGCTGTATCACCCGAACCTCCTCGGGCGAGGTGCTGACGATGGTCGGGGCTTGCGGCGCCTCATCCGCCGTGGCCTCCGTTGGCAAAACCAAAACCGTCTCAGCGCTTGCGTCGGGTCCGTCGCCGCTTTGCGCCAGCAATGACAGCACCTGCCCCTCGTCCATATCAGGCGTTTGCACGAAGGCAACAAATTCGCCATCCGACGATGCTTCAGCGGTGCCGATCACCGCATCCCCCGCCAGAATTTGCACCGTGGAGCCGGGTTCTGCGCGACCCGCCACCAGCCCACTGCCCAAGGGATCAATACGGATCAGATCAAACTCCGGCAACGCCGCCACGGTTTGCGTCGTGGCCAAATCATCGGGGATAGAGGCCACGACCTCGGCGGCTGGTGCTGTGCTCTCCACCGCCAACTCGGATTGCAGCTTGGGCATCGGCTGCTCGTCCGGTGTCGCGCGGGGCCCGTTGCCCGTGGCCGTCGCCACCTCAGCCGGGGCGACGTCCGGTGCTGTTTCTTGCGGCATCACCGCATCCGCTGGTGATGCCGTCACCGTTCTCACAGACCGCGACCCACCGCGCGCCGCCGATTGGGTCGCACCGCGCCCGATCCTAGGTTCGGTCGACATCTGCGCAGACTGTTTTCCTTGTTCGATCAGGAAGTACAACAGGCCCAAAGACGCCAGCAGCATGATAAACACCACAATGATTTGCACCGTGCGCACACGCGAGAACCCGTCGATTCCGTATTTCTCTGACATCCGAACGCGGACCCTTTGGGCTGACTGCGAACCCCACGTGTAGACACACGGAAATGCTCGCTTTTCTTACACTTGGCGGCCAAAATGGGCGAAATGATGCCCAAAAACAAGTCAGGACGCTAAATGTCGACAACCAAACCTTTTTTTCGGTCTGTATGTGTGTTCTGCGGGTCGCGGTCTGGCAGTAACCCAGCGTTTAGCACAGCGGCGGTCGCGCTGGGGACGGGACTGGCCCAAGCCGGACACCGCCTGGTCTATGGGGCCGGCGACGTTGGGCTAATGGGCGATGTGGCCCGTGCGGCCCAGGCGGCGGGGGGCGAGACCTTTGGGGTGATCCCCGTGCATTTAATGCGGGCCGAGGTCGGCAAACACGATCTGACGTCCTTTGTCGTGACCGAGACGATGCACGAACGCAAGAAGGTCATGTTCATGAACGCAGATGCCATTGTCACCCTGCCCGGTGGCGCAGGCACCCTGGACGAGCTGTTCGAGGTGCTCACCTGGCGTCAACTGGGCCTGCATGCAAAACCGATCCTGTTGCTGAATGTCGCAGGCTATTGGGATCCACTCATCGCCGCCATCCACCACTTGGTCGACCAGGGTTTCGCCGACACCAGCTTCCTGAACAGCTTTCACGTGGTCCCTGATGTCGAAAGTGCGTTGGCGGTACTTTCCCCGAAGTGAGGGCCCCAGCGGTGTGAACTGCCCGGGCCCAAAACGGATATCACCCCAAACGCGCGGCGACATTCTCCCAATTCACCAGATTGTCCAGGAAGTTGCTCAAATAGGCCGGCCGCTTGTTGCGGAAATCGATGTAATAGGAATGCTCCCAAACATCGCAGCCCAGAAGCGCCGTTTGTCCAAAGCACAAGGGGTTTACGCCGTTCTCGGTCTTGGTCACCTTCAACGTCCCATCGGTGTCCACCACCAGCCACGCCCAGCCCGAGCCGAATTGACCGGCGCCAGCGGCCGAAAAATCCGCCTTGAACTGATCGACCGAGCCGAAAGCATCCACAATCCGACTTTCCAATTCAGACGGCATGGCCGAGGATCTCGGTCCCATCATTTCCCAGAACTGATTGTGGTTCCACAACTGCGAGATGTTGTTGAAAATCCCGTTCTGGGCCACGGCGCCCGCATCATAGGTGCCGGTGATGACCTCCTCCAGCGACTTGCCATCCCACTCGGTGCCCGCGATCAGCTTGTTGCCGTTGTCGACATAGGCTTTGTGGTGCAAATCGTGATGATACTCCAAGGTCTCTTTTGACATGCCCGCATCGGCAAGCGCATCGTGAGCATACGGCAGGGGGGGGAGTTCAAAAGCCATGACAGTGATCCTTTGTTGCAAGACAGCGGGGCACGGGTCACACCCGGCCTCTAGCCGAGACATATAACCCGCCAGCAGGGGAAGGAAGCCCTTGCTGCCAATAAGTTCCTTCAATCCCAAACGGCATGTCAGATCAGACCAGCCCCACTGGTCCTCCCCGGCGAAACATCTCTCGGCGCCCCACGCGGTGACTTAGCACAAAAGGGTCCAGACCGCCCCAAGGTCGCCACGGGCCCCGAACCCGCCTCGGCGGGTTTGGGGAGGGTATACTTGCCCTGCAAGGGCACATTTCAATACGAAAATTCGGTCTCAGACCGGGAGTGCGGCCAATGCCACCCGCCGCTCTTCGGCCAGCAGGACGTTATAGGTTCGACAAGCCGGGGGCGTGCCCATCACCTCCACCCCGATCCCCTCAGCCTCCAAAGCTGTGCGCAGATCCTTGGGCAGCGGTGCGATCTCGGCCCCCATACCCACCAAAAGAATGTCGAACGCGTCTTTCGCCGCGATGAACAGATCAACCTGCGGGAACCCCTGCCAGGCCATCACGCCGCTGGGCAGAATCGCCAGCGGGCCCTGATGCGCATGATCGCCAAGCCGAAAGAACCCCGGTCCATAGCCGTCTATCGGCTGACCCGCTTTGAATCGAACCTCGTTCAGTTCAATCATGCGTCAATGTTCGCGAATTGCGTGCCCGCCGCCGGATCCTGCTTGTCCCAGTCTCGCTTCACGTCCAACCGCAGCAGAATGGCCGAGGCCACGAAGATCGACGAATACGTCCCCACAATCACCCCCCAGATCATCGCGAAGGTGAAGCCGCGGATTACATCCCCACCCAAAACATAAAGCGCGATCAAGGCCAGCAACGTCGTGGCCGAGGTCATGAACGTCCGGCTCAAGGTCTCGTTGATCGACAGGTTCAACACCTCGCGCAGTGGGGTTTTCTTGAACCGCCGCAGGTTCTCGCGCACCCGGTCGAACACAACCACCGTATCGTTCAGCGAATAGCCCACAATCGTCAGGATCGCCGCGATAATCGCCAGGTTGAACTCAAGCCCCACCAGGGAAAACACCCCAATGGTCAGCACGATATCATGCACCAGCGCCGCCACGGCACCGACCGAAAACTGCCATTCGAACCGCAACCAGATATAGAACAGCACCGCCCCAATGGCCAAAAGCACGGCCAGAACCCCCGCTTGGATCAATTCACCCGACACTTTGGCCCCGACACTATCGGTTTGCAGATATTGAATGCCCGGAAACGCCTCGTCCAGCGCGCCCTTCACGGCGACGATAACAGACTGCTGCACATCCGGATCATCGCCTTGCTGTTCGATCCGGATCGTCACCTGATTGGGGACCGAACCGGTGATCTCGGCGGCCGGATCAAAGATCTCGGTCACCGCGAAATCCCCGACATCCAGGCCGTCTAATGTGTCGCGATACAGCCCCACATCCGGCGCCTCGACCGTCGCTGCGGTTATCATCGTCCCGCCACGAAAATCAATGCCGTAGTTCAGACCTTTGACCAAAAACAGCCCCAGTGACAGCAACATTAATGCTGCCGAAAGCCCCAGCCAAAACTTCGACGCGGCAAAGAAATCGAACTTCGTGCCCTGTTTGACCAATCTCAGACGCATCATCGCTCAGACCTCCACCGTCTTGGGTTTGCGCGCGTCAAACCACAGGGTCACGAACAACCGCGTCACGAACAATGCAGTAAAGACCGAGGTCATGATCCCCAGCCCCAGCGTGACCGAGAAGCCGCGCACCGGCCCCGAGCCAATGGCGAACAGGATCACCGCGGCAATAAACGTGGTGATATTCGCATCGATGATGGCTGAAAACGCCTTGTCATAGCCCAACTCAATCGCGCGCGCAGGCCCTTTGGCACGCTTCAACTCCTCGCGGATCCGCTCAAAAATCAGCACATTCGCGTCCACCGCCATGCCGATGGTCAGTACGATCCCGGCGATCCCTGGTAGCGTCAGCGTGGCCCCGATGATACTGAGCAAGGCAAAGATCAACGACACGTTCAGGATCAGCGCGATATTGGCGAAAATCCCGAACAGCCCATAGCTGAGCGCCATGAACACCAGCACCGCCACAAAGGCGACGATACAGGCAATCCGCCCCGCGTCGATACTGTCTTGGCCCAACTCCGGACCGATGGTGCGCTGTTCCAACACTTTGATCTCGGCAGGCAGGGCACCGGCCCTTAGCAAAATAGCCAAGCGCGTGCTCTCTGCGATATCGAAATTGCCGGTGATGATACCACTCCCGCCCGGGATCGGCTCGTTGATCCGGGGGGCCGAGACGACCTCTTCATCCAGCACAATCGCGAAGGGCCGCCCGACATTCTCGGCCGTATATTGCCCGAACGCCCGGGCACCGGCCGGGTTGAACCGGAATGTCACCGCTGGCAGCCCATTTTGATCGAAGCTTGGCTGCGCATCGACCAATTGCTCGCCCGAGACAATCGCGCGGCGGGTCACGATGTAATATACGCCCTCCTCGTCCAGCGAGGGGTAAATCACATTCCCACCGCCGGGGCGCTCGTCCGGGTCGCCCGTGACGCGTTCAACCCCGTGAAACCCCAGTTTCGCGGTCTGGCCTAGCAATTCGATCAGTTCTTCGGCTGAACCGATGCCCGGTACCTGCACCAAAATCCGATCCTCGCCCTGGCGCTGGATCGTGGGCTCACGCGTGCCGGTCTCGTCGACGCGGCGGCGAATGATTTCCAGGCTTTGCTCCATCGTGCGGTTGTTCGTGGCCAGCTTCTCGGCCTCGGATAGGGTCACCACCAGTTGATCCCCTTCCGCGCGCACCTCGTAGTCGCGCGAGGTTGCACCGGTCAGCGTTTGCAATGGTCGGGTCAGCCCCTGGACCGCCTCAAGCGCCGCACTCATACCCGCTGTTTCGCCAATCCGCACCCGCAATTCAGTGGGAACCGTCTCGACCCGACGGATCGTGCCGATGGTATCGCGCCGCTCGCGCAGCACGTCGCGCACCTCGGGCCACAGCCCCTCAAGCCGCTCGGCATGAACATCCTCGACCTGCACTTCGACCAGGATATGTGCCCCACCACGCAGATCCAGACCCAGATTGATCAGCCCCGAAGGTGCCCAACTGGGCCAACCCGCCATATCCGCGGTCAATTCAGGCGTCTCCACCTCACCAGCCGCGACAAGCGCACGCGCATCGTTCGCCGTCTCAACCCGCTGGTAGAACCCATTGGGGAGTGTGAAAATCACCCCCATCAGGCAGACCAGAATGATCGAAAATTTCTTCCAAATGGGAAATTGAAGCATCTGGCGTCGGGCCCTTAGCTTTTGGCGGCGTCAGCCGGTTCGGTCTTGGTCAGCACGGTGGCAATGGTGTTTTTGACGACACGCACCTTAACATCGGGCGCCAGTTCGACCTCAACCTCGTTGTCGTCCTTAACCTTGGTCACCTTGCCGATCAGACCACCTTGGGTCACGATCTGATCGCCCCGGCGCACAGCGGCCACCATCGCCGCATGCTCTTTCATTTTCTTTTGCTGGGGGCGGATCATCAGAAAATACATGATCGCAAAAATCAGAATGATCGGCATGAAGCCAAGCAATCCGCCCGCGGCCCCGCCCCCGCCGGCAGCTTGTGCATATGCTGGTGTTGCAAACATCGTCAGACCCCTTGTTTTGTCTTTGGGGCCCGGCATCTGACCCATCAAAATCGCGCGGACCCTACTGGGCCCCCTTACCAAAGGCAAGCAAACTGCACCTAAGCGTGGATGACCCTGGGGGAAAGGGCGTATGCATAAATTTCGTCGGGATCTGCAGGTCTTTTTAACCCAGGGTCCCTATGCGATAGAACCTTGTGCGATTCACTCCAAAGGCCCGTTCCAATGCATGATATCCGTTTGATCCGTGACGACCCCCAAGGGTTTGATGCCAACCTGGCCCGCCGTGGTGAAGAGGGGTGGTCGGAAGACATCCTGGCCATCGACGCGCGCAGACGCGAAGCGATCCAGGCGGCGGAAAGCGCCCAGGCCGAGCGTAATCGCGCCAGCAAAGGGGTGGGTGATGCCAAAGCCCGCGGCGACGAGGCTGAGTTTGAGCGGCTGCGCCAGTTGATGGCCGACAAGAAACAAGAACAGGCCGAGTTGGAAGAAAAAGCCCGGATCGAGCAAGCCCAGTTGCATCAGATCCTACTGACCCTGCCCAACCTGCCCTTGGCCGAGGTGCCCGATGGGGATAACGAAGCCGACAATGGGGAGCTAAAGCGCTGGGGTAACATTCCCAACTTTGCCTTTGATCCCAAAGAACATTTCGAAGTGCCGGCCGCCGTCCCGGGTCTGGATTTCGTGACCGCCGCCAAAATCTCGGGCTCTCGTTTTGTGTTGCTGCGCGGGGCGATGACCCGCCTGCACCGCGCCCTGGCCCAGTTCATGCTCGACACCCACATCGATCAGAACGGCCTGACGGAAACCTGGGTGCCGGTTCTGGTCCGCGAGGAGGCGATGCTGGGCACGGATAAATTGCCCAAGTTCGGCGATGACAGCTATCAGACCACCAATGGCTGGTGGCTGGTGCCAACCTCCGAAGTGCCGCTGACGTACTCTGTGGCGGGCGAGATCCTGGCGGCCGACGCTTTGCCAATCCGCCTGACCGCCCACACCCAATGCTTCCGGTCCGAGGCGGGGAGTGCGGGAAAGGACACCACCGGCATGCTGCGCCAGCATCAATTCGAAAAGGTCGAGATGGTCTCGATCACCCGCCCCGAGGACAGCCGGTCCGAGTTGGACCGCATGACGGCCTGCGCAGAAGGGATCCTCGAAGCCCTGGGCCTGCCGTATCGCACGGTCGTTCTGTGTACCGGCGATATGGGGTTCGGGGCCGAGCGCACCCATGATATCGAGGTTTGGTTGCCCGGCCAAAACACCTATCGCGAAATCTCAAGCTGCTCGACCACCGGCGCCTTTCAAGCCCGGCGGATGAACGCGCGCTATCGCCCGACACCGGGGGCGAAGCCCGAATTCGTGCATACCCTGAACGGATCCGGATTGGCGGTCGGCCGCTGCTTGATTGCGGTGATCGAAAATGGTCAACAGGCGGATGGTTCGATTGTGCTACCTGAGGTTTTGACCCCCTATCTGAAGGGGGCGACCCGGGTGTCGAGAGAGGGAACCTTAGAGTGAGCCAACTGAGCATCGGGCAGGTCATCAAGCTTCCGCTTTATGCGGCAGCGGTCCTTACCGGCGCAAAATCCTTTGTCAGAAATCCCGTCATCGGTTCGCTGTGGCTGAACCAACGCGGGTTGCATGTCGCGCGGGTGCGCCTGGCACAGGCCCTCGCGGCCTGGCGACGGCGGCTGATCGGCCCTTTTGTGGTCGTAACCGCCGAACAAAAACACGCCTTTGCAAGGGACGGCTACGTCAAGGTCGAAAACTTCCTTCCACCAGAGCTCTACAAAAAGGTCCGCGAGGAAGCATTTGTCCATACCGCCGCGCCGCGCGAGATGCGCCAGGGTCAGGCGATCACCCGCCGCGTGACGCTGGACGCGGTTGACCGCGCCGCCCTGCCCTTTTGCCGCCAGGCGGTCGAAGATCCGCGCTTTCGCGGCCTGGTGCGCTATGTCGCCGCCCATTTCGCGCAGCCATTCTTCTACCTGCAGGTGATTATCGCCGATCCGGATGGTGGCCGGACCGACCCGCAGACCGACCTGCATATGGATACTTTTCATCCCATCGCCAAAGCATGGCTGTTTCTGCACGATGTCAGCCCCGAGGATGGGCCTTTTCGGTTTGTGCCGGGCTCGCACCGTTTAACACCCGAGCGCCGCGCCTGGGAGAAGGCGCAATCCATTGCCGCCTCGGGGGGTGGTAACAGCTACAGTGACCGCGGTTCGTTTCGTGTCCGGCCCCAAGACCTGGAGCAGATGGCCCTACCACAACCCGTCGAGATGGCCGTGACAGGCAACACCTTGATTGTGGCCGACACCCACGCCTTTCACGGTCGCACACCCAGCACGAAACCCACAGTCCGGGTCGAGCTTTACGCGACCCTGCGCCGCGGACCCTTTCTGCCTTGGACAGGCTTGGACCCGCTGCTGCTGCCCGGTCTGCGCGGCCAGGCCGCACATCTGCTGGATCGGCTCAGAGACACTGGCGTCCGGTTGGGCGTAACCGGCCATGCCTGGCGCCTCAAACCAACAGTCCAAATGACCGACCCGACAACCCGGGACTAGCCGTGGGACATCAACAGGTGGCTCAGATCCAAAACCATTCGGCTGATTGGTGGTTTTGATTTTGGCGCTGTGTGTGGTCGATGTCAGCTATATAGGCGTGTTGAAATAGGCAGATCGGCGTGCGGGCGGATAGAGAACCGCAAAGCCTTAAGCAATTTGGGTCATGATCAGCATCACAATGGTGCTACAAACCCACTTAGCGCAGGATCCGTGCGGCCAAAGCCGGGCTAAGCCTGTTGATCAGCCGCAAGACACGCGCTTTTCCAACCCATACCTCGGATCGCCCCGCGCGTGCGCCCTGCAACACCTGTGCGGCGGCCTCGGACGGCCGCAGCTTTCCGCTGCCCCGACCTTTCGTCATGTCGGTGTCGACCAGCGGCATAATCGCCTCGACAACGCGCACAGGGTCGCCGTGGGTACGACTTTGATACCGAAGCGCGATCGAAAAGCTCCGCAGTCCGGCCTTGGTCGCACAATAAACCGGAGCAGCCTCTTTCGGGGCAACTGCAAGGCCGGAAGATACATTGAGCACCATACCCCGATGCGCAACAAGCGTGGGCAAGCACCCCAAAGTCAGACTGACAACTGCCCCCAGGTTGATCGCGATCTCCTGACGCGCGTTTGCAATGGCGCTTGTGCTGTCTGCTTCAAAACAGTCGCATTCAATTTGGATCCCCGCGTTGTTGATGAGAACCGACAACTCTGGATGCTCACTGTTCAATCGTAAGATAAGCGCATCAACATCCGCAGCACTCGATAGATCCGCCCTGAAGGCCTTCACCTTGTCCAGGCTGTCACCAACGACCGCATCAAGGTCCTGCTGATTTCGGCCAACGATGAGGACCTGACCACACTCATCCACAAGCTGTCGGACAAATTCACGCCCGATACCCCTTGTACCCCCGGTCACAAGTACCGTGCGCCCGGCAAAACTGTATTTGCTCATGTATGTTGCTCCGAATGGGAATTTCGCTTACCCAATAATATGAGCTTTTGCTCGCATTTTGTACTCGCATTGCGGACCCCACTCAGGATGGTCGAAAATCCTAGGAAACAACCCAAACAGCGCCGCTCTGAGGCAACCGTCGAGGTTATCCTTCAGGCCACGGCTCGCATTTTGGTCGACTTTGGTTTTGAGAAACTGACGACGAACCGGATCGCGGACCGGGCAGGTGTCAGCGTTGGATCAATCTATCAATATTTTCCCAACAAACAGGCCATTACGACCGAGCTTATCCGGCGTAAGCGGCGCAAACTCCTTTCTGGGCTTAAGACAGCGCTCTCACAACAGGGACGCGAGCCGTTCGCGGTCACGGTTGACAAGTTGATACGGGCCACCATCGCGCATCAATGGGCATGGCCACAGCTTTCCCGCGCGTTGGATCGCGCGCAGACCTTCCTCCCACTGGCAGACGAAACCCGGGCATTTGAGCAAGAAATGGGTGCCGCGATACTCAGTTTTTTGGAGGCGTCGAATTTGCCAGCTAAACCCGAGATCGCCCGAGATATGATTGCGATTGTCCAAGCCATGATCGAGAGGGCAAGCCTTGCCGGTGAAACCGACAAAGACGCCTTGCGGGATCGTGTCACCGGCGCCGTTATCAGATATCTGCAGCCTGCTTAGCGAACCCTTTCAAACCCCCAGCAGCCATTGGCCAGCGCGCCCGGTTTTGGGACACGAACCGGGCTCAGGGGCGCATGGTATGCGCAGCTACTCGGCGGCGACCGCGCCCTGCACTACCGCCTCGACCCTGACGGCCGAGAACTTGAACTCGGGGATTTTGCCGTAGGGATCCAGCGCCGCGTTGGTCAGGATATTGGCCGCGGCCTCGACAAAGGCGAAGGGCAGAAAGACGGTATCCTCGGACACCGCACGATCGGCGCGGGCCATGACCGTAACGCTGCCGCGTCTTGTGGTCAGACGCACAGAACCGCCCGGCGCGACACCCAGCCTGCGCAGGGTCCGGGGGTGCAGCGAGCAGTTCGCCTCGGGCTCGACCGCGTCCAGCACGGTGGTCCGTCGGGTCATCGAGCCGGTATGCCAATGCTCAAGCTGGCGCCCCGTGATCAAGATAAAGGGATAAGCGTCGTCCGGGGTTTCGTCAGGGGCGATGATGTTCGCGGGGGTGAACCGCGCGCGCCCCTCGGGCCGGGGGAAACCATCGCCGAACACAATCGGCTGGCCTGGATCCTCGGGCGAAAGCGAGGGGTAGGTGACTGCCGCCGCCTCCAGCCGCTCCCAGGTGATGTTGTCCAGCGAGGCCATGTTTTGCTTCATCTCGGCAAAAACCTCGCGCGGGTGGGTATAGGTCCAGTTCAGGCCCAGGCGTTTGGCCAATTCCGTCTCGATCCACCAATCCTCGCGCGCTTCGCCCGGGGGGGCCACGGCGGGTCGGCCCATTTGCACTTGGCGGTTGGTGTTGGTCACTGTGCCGGTCTTCTCGGCCCACGCGCTGGCGGGCAGGATCACATCGGCATAATTCGCCGTCTCGGTCAGGAAAACATCCTGCACGACCAGATGGTCCAGCTTGGCCAGCGCGGCGCGGGCGTGATCGACATCCGGGTCCGACATGGCGGGGTTTTCGCCCAGGATATACATGCCCTTGATATTGCCCGCGTGGATCGCCTCCATAATCTCGACCACCGTCAGACCCTTTTCGTTCGAAAAGTCTGCCGTTCCCCAAACTTGGGTAAACGCCGACCGCACGCCATCGTCCGTCACGCTCTGATAATCTGGCAAAAACATTGGGATCAGACCCGCGTCCGAGGCCCCTTGCACATTGTTCTGCCCCCGCAGCGGGTGCAGTCCTGCGCCTGGCCGCCCAACGTGACCGCACATCAGCGCCAGGCTGATCAAGCAGCGCGAATTGTCTGTCCCGTGGATATGCTGGCTGATACCCATCCCCCAAAAGATCATCCCTGCCTTGGCGGTGGCAAAGATGCGGGCAACGTCGCGCAGCACATCCGCCTCGATCCCGCACAGTGGGGCCATCTTCTCGGGCGAAAAATCGGCCAGATGGGTTTTCATCGCCTCCCAATTTTCGGTGTAACCTTGAATATATTGGCGGTCGTAGAGCCCCTCTTCGACGATCACATGCATGATCGCGTTCAGCATCGAGACATCGGCACCAGGGCGGAATTGTAGCATATGGCTGGCGTGCCGTTTAAGCCCCTGACCGCGCGGGTCCATCACGATCAGCTTGCCGCCGCGTTTGGCGAATTGCTTAAAATAAGTGGCCGCGACCGGGTGGTTCTCGGTCGGGTTGGCGCCGATAACGATGGCCACATCGGCGTTCTCGATCTCGTTAAAGGTGGCGGTGACCGCGCCTGAGCCGACATTTTCCATCAACGCCGCAACCGATGAGGCGTGACACAGACGCGTACAATGGTCGACGTTATTGTGCCCAAACCCTTGCCGGATCAGCTTTTGGAACAGATACGCCTCCTCGTTCGAGCATTTGGCCGAACCGAACCCGGCAATCTCGCGCCCCCGGCCGCGCAATCCGTTCGCCGCAGCCTCCAGCGCCTCGTCCCACGAGGCTTCGCGGAAATGGGTCAGCACATTCGAGGGATCCACATTCAGCCCCTTGGCGGGCGCGTCGGCGCGACGGATCAGGGGTTTGGTCAGCCGGTGCGGATGATCGACATAGTCGAACCCAAAGCGCCCCTTGACGCACAACCGGTTCTCGTTCGCGGGGCCGTTGATCCCCTCGACATATTTGATCTTGTTGTCCTTGATCTTGAAACTCAGTTGGCAGCCCACCCCGCAATAGGGGCAAACGCTCTCCACCTCGCGGTCGTAGTCCTTGCTGTCGCCCGCCTGGGCCGTGTCCAGCGCGGTGGCCGGCATCAGCGCGCCGGTCGGACAGGCCTGGACACACTCGCCGCAGGCCACGCACGAGGATGCGCCCATCGCGTCGCCCATGTCGAACACGATTTGCGCCGCGCGGCCCCGGCCCGCCATGCCGATGACATCGTTGACCTGCACCTCGCGACAGGCGCGAACGCATAAGTTGCAGTGGATGCAGGCGTCCAGGTTGACACGCATCGCCACGTGGCTGTCATCCAGCAGCGGCACGGTATCCGCCGCGACTTTGGGAAAGCGGCTTTCGGTGACACCCGTGGCGGCCGCCGTATCCCAAAAGTGGGACGAGGCGTCATGCGACACCGCCGGCTGATCCGCTGCCAGCAACTCCACGACCAGCGCCCGTGCCTTCGTCGCCCGCGCACTGTCGGTCGTCACCACCATCCCCTCGGCCACCGGGCGGATGCACGAGGCGACCAGTGTCCGCTCGCCCTCAACCTCGACCATGCAAGCGCGGCAATTACCGTCGCTGCGATACCCCGGTTCCGGCTTGTGGCACAGATGCGGGATGACCAGACCACGGCCTTGGGCGGCCTCCCAGATCGTCCAGCCCTGGGGGACTGTCACGTCCTCTCCGTTCAGTGAAAAGGTAACTGTTTCGCTCATGGCTTGATCTCGATTTCCAGAAAGGACACGGGCGCGTCACCCCCGTTGAACACATTGTGCGAGACGCCCGCGGGCCTTGAGTAGGGTTCCCCCGCGGTCAGCGGCGCCATGACCGCTTCACCCATGTCATCGACCACCCGCAAAACGCCATCGGTCAGCGGCACAATCACATAAGGCAGTCCATGAACATGCGCGCCGGTCTCGTCCCCGGGCTGGAAGTCGTAGCGATGGACCAGCACCCGCGCGTCATCAATCATTGTTTTCGCCTTCACAACCGCCATCAGATCCCCCATTCAACCCCGCATCTCGCGCAGGCCCTCGAAGATAAGACGGCCGCCAAGCAGGCCGAACACCCCTGCAAACACCGCCTCGATCCCGCGCGCTGCCCGGCTGTACGCCGCGATTGCGGTGCGGGTGGAAAACAGCCACGCATAGAATCCATAGACCATCAGTCCACTGAGCGCGCCCATCGGCCCAAAAAGCAACACTTGCCAACCGCTGAGGCCGACACCGAATAGATATGTCGCCACCGCAGCCCACATGAGCCCCGCCTTGGGGTTGGTCAGCACCACGAACACTCCCCGCAGCCAGGCATCCCGGTCGGATAGCCGGGCGTTATCAGCCCGGATTGTCACAGCCTCACCCCGCAACGTTGAGCGCAGCGCCTTTGCTGCCAACCACAACAGATACGCCCCGCCGACGAAGCGCATGACAACCAAGGACAACGGGAAAGCCTCAAGAACCGCCGCCAACCCCAAGGCGGTTGCCGCCGACCAGACCAACATGCCCGAGGCGATGCCCACGACAATCCACAACGCAGGGCGGCGCCCCTGCCCCAACCCCACGCTCGCCACGGCGGCAAGGTTTGGACCCGGCGCCGCTTGTGCCGCGATCACGCCTGCCCAGGTGATGAGGTATGCCTCAATGATCATACACCTGCGCCCGCACTTTGTGGCACAAGGGAATCCTGCGCGTTATGACCAAGCGCATCATTAAATCTCGCCCCCGAAATGCTTCATTGTCAGGCGGATGGGGTTCGGCGCGGCTTGGCCCAGACCGCAGATCGAGGCGTCCTCCATCACTTCGCACAAATCCGCCAGCAGATCTTGGTCCCAGCGATCGGCCTGCATCAGCTTCACCGCCTTTTCGCAGCCCGTCCGGCACGGGGTGCATTGGCCACAGCTTTCATCCTCGAAAAACCGCAGCATATTCAGCGCCGCATCCCGGGCCCGATCTTGGTCGGACAGGACGACCACGGCGGCCGAACCGATGAAACTGCCCAAGGGTTGCAGGGTGTCGAAATCCAGCGGCACGTCGTCGATCGCGGCGGGCAACAGCCCTGACGACGGCCCCCCCGGCTGATAGGCTTTGAAAACATGCCCCTTCGCCATACCCCCGGCAGCCTCGATGACATCGGTAATGGTGGACCCGGCGGGCAGCAGGTAAACGCCCGGCTTGGCCACGCGGCCCGAGACAGAGTAGCTGCGCAGGCCGACACGGCCGTTCTTTTGGGTGGTGTTCAGAACCCCGGGGCCTTCGCGACAGACGCGCGCGACCCAATGCAGCGTTTCGACGTTATGGACCAGCGTGGGGCGGTTGAAGATGCCGACTTGGGCGACATAAGGCGGGCGATGTCGGGGCAGACCACGCTTGCCCTCGATGCTTTCGATCATCGCACTTTCTTCGCCGCATATATATGCCCCCGCGCCGCGTCGCAGATCAATATGGCCCTTTGGGACCAGGCCCGCGGCCTCAAGGGCGGCGATCTCGCGCCGCAGGATTTCAAGGACAGCGGGGTATTCGTCGCGCATATAGATGAAACACGTCTCGGCCTCGACCGCCCAGGCTGCGATCAGCATGCCCTCCAGGAACAAATGCGGCGTGCGTTCCAGGTAGTAGCGGTCCTTGAACGTCCCCGGCTCACCCTCGTCCCCATTTACGGCCAAATAGCGCGGTCCGTCGGCGGCGCGCACAAAGCCCCATTTCTTGCCCGACGGAAAGCCCGCACCACCCAAACCCCGCAGACCGCTGTCCAAGATTTGGGCCTGAACCTGCTCCCAATCGCCGTTGCCGCGCAGATCCTTTAGGGTCTGGTAGCCACCAGTTGCGGTATAGGCGGCCAGATCCTGATAGTCTGCGATATCCGCATGAAAGTGCTTAGCATCAATGGTTTTTTGGATGAGCGCAGGCGTCGCATGTTCCACATGATGATGCCCGACCTCGGCCACGGGGGCCGTGTCGCAGCGGCCCATACAGGGCGCGCGCAAGACGCGGACTTGCGCGGGGTCGAGCCCAGTTTCCAGCGCGGTTTTCAGGACCTGCGCCCCGGCCAATTCGCAAGAGAGAGAGTCGCAAACACGGATGGTCAGCGCGGGCGGCGGCGTCTCGCCCTCGCGCACCGCATCGAAATGGGCATAAAAGGTGGCGACCTCGTAAACCTCGGCCTGGGACAGGCGCATCTCGTCCGCCAAAGCGGCCAAGTGGTCCGCCGAGAGGTGATTGTAGTGATCTTGGATCAAGTGCAGAAATTCGATCAACAGATCCCGGCGGCGGGGCCGGTCGGCCAGCAGTTCGCGGACCTGAGCTAGCGCGGCATCACTGTGCTGCCGCCCTTTAGGCGTGCTGCGTCCCTTGCCTTTGCCCGACTTCCAAACGCCTTTGCGATCATCCAAGGGTGCCATCTGATCCTCCGCCTTATCCGTTCGGAGTGTCATCAGGCGTACCTATCGTCAAATACGAAAATTAACTCAAGCAATAATTTTTACTTATTGTCGTCGCAGCGTCAAGATTGTGGAGATAGCCAAACTTTAGAAAGCAGACGAACTCGGGTTCGCTTCATCCAACGACCGCAACGCGGACGAGGACGAGGACGACGCTGTGCGGCAATTGCGCAGGTTGCGGTCAGCCTGGCCTGGCGCGGCACAAAATGCCGGGATCGACCTGCGTCAGACCTGGCAGTTTGATCAGCGCGCCGCTCTCGGAAAAGCGCATGAACCGATAGCCATAGCCTCGCAGCAGGGACTCGCAGCGATACACGGCCAGATCATTGGGATCGTGGACAGGAAACAAAAGGTCCGGGCGGTGCCGTCGCAGTGTCAGTAGGGCACCGTTTAGGGCTTGTTCCTCGGCGCCCGCGACATCCAGATTGATCAGGTCGACTTGGGTCAACTCATACTCGGCCACCAGGCTGTCCAGTGTGCGGGCGGGGACCTGCAGACGTCCCTTTGCCCCCTCGGCCCGGTCCGCGCGGTGCACGATCGAGGCGGCGGCAACGCCGGTCGAGACATCGAGCATCGCAAGACCGTCATGGTCCGACACCGCCACTTCGGCGACACGGATCTGCGAAAATCCACTGGCCTTTGCCGACCTGAGGATACCCGTGGCGGCGCGGGTTTGCGGCTCGACCGCCAGGACCTGACCCCGGCGCCCCACAAGTCCGGCTGCGGCCAGGGTGTAAAGACCCAGGTCCGCGCCACAATCGATCACAGTGTCGCCGCGATGCACCAGCTTTTCCAGATATTCATAGGCTGGCTCGTAATAGCGACGCCGGATATAGACGCCACCGCTGCCACCACCGGGAAGGCGCGGCGGTAGATACATCACAACCTGACGGGCACGATCACGGTAGACCCCCTCGCGCCGCAGCAGTACGTGGCCGACCCAAAGTGCTGCGCGCCACAGGGTGCGTATCGGCAATTGGCGAAAGGCGCGTGTCCTAAAGAGGGTCTGTGTGGTCACCGGCATCGGCCCCTTGTTGATATACACCAACGCAGGTCGCCCCCGAAACACGCGCTGATATCCAAGGTAGACGACCCTCGGCTCTACTTCAACTTTGATGCTATCCTGGTTAAGAATTTGTAAAATGAACCGTGTGCCTCTTGCCGCAGTTTGTGTCACTTTCCTCTGACGTTGAATTCGGTATGCTGACCCCATTCGGACGGGGGTCAGATGAGTCGGCACATCCATTACGGGCGATTGATGCATAAGGCCCTGCGCGGTCTAATGGCAGAAGTACTGTCAGATGTGGCCGAAAACGGCCTGCCCGGGGCGCATCATTTCTTCATCACTTTTGACACAAACCACCCTGGCGTCGACATCCCCGACTTTCTGCGCGAGCGCCACCCGGACGAGATGACGATTGTTCTGCAAGAATGGTTCGACGCGCTCAGCGTGACCGCCGAACGCTTTGCGGTAACACTGAATTTCGGCGATGTGCCCGAGCCGCTGGTGATCCCTTTTGATGCGATCAAGACCTTTGTCGACCCGTCTGTCGAATTTGGCTTGCGCTTTGACAGCAGTGACGAGGTGGATGATCTGGATCTGGGCGAGGTCGCACCGGACCCGGAACAGCCCCAAGCCGACGAGGATAACGACCCCCCACCATCGGGTGGTGGTGGCGGCAGCGGCGATGTGGTCAGCTTGGATCGGTTTCGCAAGGGCGATGGTTGACCCAGTCACGCCCCTGTGCCCGCCCGCAAATCCGGTGGCACCGTTTTAATGGGCGGTCTATACCCAAGGAAAACCGCAGCACGGAGAGCCCGCATGACCGCCACCCGCACTGAAACCGACAGCTTTGGCCCGCTCGAGGTGCCCGCCGACCGGTATTGGGGCGCTCAGACCCAGCGCAGCCTGATCAACTTTCCCATCGGCTGGGAGAAACAGCCGGTTGCCGTCGTTCGTGCTTTAGGTGTGATCAAACAGGCCTGCGCGCAGGCCAATGTGACACTGGGCAAGTTGGATGCACGCCTGGGCGAAGCGATCAGCGCAGCGGCGGCCGAGGTGGTCGCGGGTCAACTTGACGATCATTTCCCGCTGGTGGTGTGGCAGACTGGCTCGGGCACTCAGTCGAATATGAACGCGAACGAGGTGATCTCGAACCGGGCGATCGAGGTATTGGGCGGCGTGCGGGGGTCCAAAGATCCGGTGCACCCCAATGATCATTGTAATATGGGGCAATCCTCGAACGACACCTTTCCGACGGCGATGCATATCGCAACAGCGATGGTGGCCAATGATGTGGTGCTGCCCGGGTTGCAAAAGCTGCACTTCGCGCTGAGCGCCAAGGCCGAAGCCTTTAAGGACATCATCAAAATCGGCCGCACCCACACCCAGGATGCGACCCCGCTGACCCTGGGCCAGGAATTCGGCGGCTATGCCTTTCAGGTCGAACAAGGGATCAAACGGGTTCGGCACGCGCTGCACAACATCTATCCATTGGCCCAAGGCGGCACCGCGGTGGGCACGGGGCTGAACACAACAGTGGGTTGGGACGCGTTGGTGGCGGCGAATATGGCCGAGATCACGGGGCTGCCATTTGTCACCGCGCCCAATAAGTTCGAAGCCTTGGCCGCCCATGACGCGATGGTCGAAATGTCAGGTGCGCTCAAGGTCGTCGCCGCCAGCCTGTTCAAGATCGCCAACGACATCCGGCTGCTGGGCTCTGGCCCCCGCTGCGGGCTGGGCGAGTTGATGTTGCCTGAGAACGAGCCAGGATCCTCAATCATGCCGGGCAAGGTGAACCCCACCCAATGCGAAGCGCTGACCCAGGTTTGTGCGCATGTGATGGGCAATGACGCCGCCGTAGGCTTCGCAGGCAGCCAGGGGCATTTCGAACTGAACGTCTATAAACCGATGATCGCTTATAATGTGCTGCAATCGATGCAGCTGATCGGCGATGCCAGCGTCGCCTTTACCGACAATTGTGTGGTTGGGATCGAGGCGGATGAAGGGCGGATTTCACAGCTGATGTGGGAAAGCCTGATGTTGGTAACAGCCTTGGCGCCCGAGATTGGCTATGACAATGCCACCAAAGTGGCCAAGACTGCGCAC
Source organism: uncultured Paracoccaceae bacterium (assembly GCA_938049225.1). Lineage (GTDB taxonomy): Bacteria > Pseudomonadota > Alphaproteobacteria > Rhodobacterales > Rhodobacteraceae > Halovulum. The sequence continues at coordinate 6,087 of CALICM010000031.1, read as the reverse complement.
AAGAACCGCACCACCTTGAAACAGGAAGCAATTGCCTTGGGTTTCGTGGATGAGGAAACCTTCGACCGTGTGGTTCGGCCCGAGCAGATGATCGGGCCCAAAGACGCCTAACACCGGCCCGTCAGCGGCCCCAAAGCCGTTGTGCCAACTCAAAAACCCAGCCATATTGGCCAAGGTTTTAGAGGGGAAATTAATGGCTATCATCACATCGCAAAGTTTCGAGGAAGAAACTGCGGCAACAACCGACGACCAGTACGATTTTGCTGGCACCGCCAACCTGACCCTGGGCACAACGGTGGATCTGCCCAACCTGCCCGGCGGTGTCGTCGAGAGCACTGGGGCCAATACCGGGCTTGGTTATTCGGCGACCTTTACCGACACTCGCACAGGCACTTCCGGTGCCGTTGGGACAAGTGACGGCGATACGATCGGCGTCGTGACCAATAGCGCGTTTGATTTCAACGTCGACGGTGTTGTTTTCACTGATGGCGCCCAGGCCTATGCCTTTGGCGACACGGACGGCGCCATAGCGCTAACCTTTGATACCGTCGATCTGAGCAGCTTCGAAAATGTCAGCTTGTCGTTGGACTACTTTGTCCGCAACGCGATGTATGAAACCAGCAACGGGGCTTCGGACAGTTTCAAGATCACTGCCGTGACCGATCAGGGTGATTTCGAATTGCTCGACTTAGACCCGGTTGAGTTGACCGCCTTCACCGATGGCGTCGCGACAATTAACTTTGAGGTGCCAGCGTCGGTCACCTCGCTGCAGTTGGTGGTCGAGGTCGACACCAATGCTGACCTGGAAGAAATGGCGATCGACAATCTGGTGATCGAGGGGGATCCGATTTGCTTCCTACGGGGGACCCGAATTGACACGGATCGGGGGCCGCGGGCCATCGAAACCCTGCAGCCGGGCGACCAGATCATTGGCGCGGATGGCCGGTCGCATGTGCTGCGCTGGATCGGTGCCTCGGCGATCCGCGCCCGTACCGACCAGATGCCGGTACGGATCAAAGCGGGCAGTTGGCTGGGGAACACGGCCGACCTGCGGGTCTCGCCCGCACATCGGATGCTGGTCCGTGGCTGGCGGGCCGAGGCGCTGTTTGGCGCGACCGAGGTGCTGGTGGCCGCGCGCGATCTGATCAATGGCGAAACGATTGTGCGCGACGACGCACACGAACAGGTGGAATACTGGCATCTGCTGTTGGACAGCCACCAAATGGTCCTGGCCGAAGGATGCCTTAGCGAAAGCTTGGATCCGTCGACTGCCGCCATTGAGGCCATGTCGGAAGCAACGTGGCGCGAAGTGCTGGAACTGTTCCCGCAATTGGCTTCGCGCCCCATCGGGGCCCCTGCCCTGTCGGGGGCCGAGGCGATGGCCCTGCGTTGAGGGTGCTGCGGTGAGGGCCAAGGTCATCAATCTGCGCCGGGCCCGCAAAGGCAGGGCGCGGGACGACCGGCGGGCGAAGGTCGCGAAACGGATCGACGCCCAGCCCAGCCCGGCGGATGCCAAGCTGGAGGCCGCGCGGCACGAAGGGCATCGATTGGTGCCCACGCCAGACCCCAAGCCCGATGCCGATTGACTACGTGCCGCCGCGCAAACGCTCGCTGACGTTGAAGGGACATCGAACCTCGGTCTCGCTTGAAGAGCCGTTTTGGCGCGGATTTCTGGCCATCGCGGCGACTGAGGGCAAAGCGATAAATGCCTTGGCGGCCGAGATTGATGCGGCGCGCGGCCTAGACTGCGGACTCGCGGGTGCGATCCGTCTGTATGTGCTCGCGCACGCCTTGGATCCTGACACGGGCGGGATTTGAGTGTTTTTGGCGAGTAGAAGGGCCGGCCTGCCCGTCGTGGTCTAAATACTTGGCGTGCCGCCGCTTGGACTGCCTTCAGGCAGGCGCGGGGTGATCCTCAGCCAGATCCCCTCTTCCGAGCGCACAGTCAGGTGTTGGACTGGGACGGGCGTTTTCCCCTCGACCGTCTCGAACCGATAGGCGCGCAGTAGCAGTGCGAGCAAGATGACCCCCTCGATCATCGCGAAGCCAGCGCCCGTGCACACCCGGGGTCCTTTGGAAAAGGGCATATAAGCATCACGGGCGGTTTTGCGGGTCTCGGCCGTCTGCCAACGGTCCGGGTCGAAAACATGCGGGCGATCCCAAAGTCGTTCATGGCGCTGTAGATGCCAAGGCGAGAGGATGCACAGGCTGCCGGGTTTAACGGTTCGGCTGCGGAAGGTCTCGGGCCGTGTCGCCTCGCGGACCATCATAGGGACCGGGGGATAAAGGCGCAGAGCCTCGCGGAAGATGTCGCGGACATAGGCCAAGTTCCGCATATTGGCAAAATCGGGGGCGTCCCCCCACGCCGCCTGCGCTTCGGCGGCGGCGCGTTCCTGCACATGGGGCTGGGCGGCGAGCAGATAAAGCGTCCAAGCAAGCGCCGAGGCCGAGGTTTCATGGCCGGCAAGGAAGAAGATGGCGACCTGATCAACCATTTCCTTGGCGCCAAAGATGTCGCCGGTTTGCGGATCGGCAGTGGTCATGATTTTGGTGGCCAGATCATCAGGCGCCGTGCCCGCGGCCAATTGATCCTGGCGTTGGGCGATAATGTCGGCGAGCACATTCCGGATCGCCTGCGCCGCCCTGGCCGATTTTGACGAACGAAAGCGCGGGACCCATTTGGGGGCTTTCAGAAGCGCGGGAAAGGTCATCAGCGGCTGCGCGCGCTGATAGGCGCGGAAACCGTGGAAGACCGCCGTCGCTTTTTCGTCTGTGATCGGGATCGAAAACAGCGTTCGGAAGATGACATCGGCGGCGGCGTGGGCGGTTTCAAACTCAATCTCGGTCGGGGTGCCGGTCGCTTGCGGGGCCAACCGCGCGACGCTGGCTTGGCCCGCGGCGACCATGGCGGGAAAAACCTCGCGCAGGCGGCCCCCCTCAAAGGCAGGGTCGATGATGCGGCGCTGGCGTTTCCAAGTCTCGCCATTGGTCACGAACACAGCCTCGCCCAGCAACAGCTTCAGCGTATCTTGGATGATGTTAGACTTTGGGAAATCGTCGGGGCGATCTTCGAGGATGGTCTTTATCAGATCGGGCTGGTTGATCGTGTAGCTGTCAAAGAGGATGGCGTTCTGCTGTGCCATCCAAGCGCGGTAAAGGCGTTTGGGCTGCGAGGAAAACACGTCTTTGCGCGCCAGGCGCAGGCGCTGCAAAATGCTGGCGCCCTCGGGCCGCCAACGGGGAATGGGGGGCGTATACTCGGGCGGGGTGGTCACGCGCCCAAGTCCCGATAGCGGCTGGCGGGCCGGGTGATGCGCGAGGCAGTGGAACGGCGGGTGCCATAGCGCTCCATCAGCGTTTTCGGGCCCGCCGTAATTTGGAAATAGTCATACCCAGCGGGTTGGTCGAAGGCGTAGATATACTGGTAGTGACGGCGGAACATCGTGTAATCGGCCGAGGCCCGGAATTCTGCGCTGAGGGTTTTGTGGTAGGTGGCCGAAAAGACCACGGGCCAGTGTTTTTCGGACGGATCCGGATCGACACCCGAAGTCGCGACAGGGTCGGCGAGCGCAAAGCACATACCGTCGGAAGGGGCCGAAACCTCGACCCAGGCCAGATGGTCGGTTTTGGCGAGCTGGTTCAGATTGGCACGGATCCAACCCGCGCGCGGCAGGAAGCTCAGCATTTGGGTGACCGAACCGATGCCCAAAAGCGCCAATTTACCCGGCGGGACATGGCCGCCACGCAACAGCATGGCGCAGAGCGAGGCGCCGATGCCGGCCCCCGCAGAGTGGCCGACGATCAGAACCTCGTCCACATCGCTGGCCAGTGCAGCGGCGATACGATCCACAAAAGCCTCGCCCCGCTGGAAAAGGCCGGATGGGGGGCCGCCGCGGTTCGAGGCGATATAGGCGTAAGCCAAAATCAGATAGGTGGTAAAAAGACGGCGGTCGTAGAAGCGGCGGAAGATGGCAACGACAGCGGCGGTGGCGAGCGCCATCAGCGCAAGTGTCGCCCACCAGGGAACCGGAACGGCAAGGCTGATCAGCCAGGCGATGGCGAGACCGATCGCGATGCCGATCAGCGGTTGGGCAAGGTAGATGCCAAATGGATAGAGGATCGGGATCAGCATCACCGGGCGGACCCGCGCGGCGGCAAAGATCACGCCAGTGGTGACATAGATCCAAAGTGTGCGCAGCATCAGCCAATAGGCCGAGGCGACGGATTTCGACAGACTTTGTTTGACCAGGTCGTTCCACAGCAGAAAGTCGATGGTGGTCTCGGTTGTCGCGCCGTCGATGGCGGCGGTGACCTGCCAGCAATAACGGTCGTCGGTGGCCTGTGGGTCGTGGACCGTGATCTGGTAATCGGAGATGGCCGCCTGCTTTGGCCCCTCCTCGGCATAGATCCGGTGATAGCGCCGCCCACTGGCCGGGTCATGGCCGGGGATGAAGAACACGTGACGCTTGCGCACCGGGCGCGGCGAAAGGGTCATGGGCGGGCTGCTCGCGTTTTGTTTGACCCTAGTTTAGGCCCTGCGCGCGGCGGGGGAAAGGCGTCTTCAGCCAATCAGGCCAAGGGCGGGGAAAGTTTCGAGCAGCCAGAAAGAAAACTGCGTGAAAAACCCGAACACCAGGGCGGCGCCCACAAGCACAAGCATGCCGCCGGTGGCCATCTCGATCTTTGGCATATGTCGGCGAATGCGGGTCATCGTGCCCAATGCGCGATTGAGGAAGATCGCGGCCAGAAGAAAGGGCAAGCCCAAGCCGACAGCGTAAGCACCCATCATCAATACACCCCGGCTGACGGTGTCCTCTTGGGCGGCCAGGGACAGGATCATGCCCAGGACCGGGCCAATGCACGGTGTCCATCCAAAGGCGAAAGCCAGCCCCATGACATAGGCGCCCAGGGCGGTGCCAGCGCCATCGGGGGCGTCCATCCGCGCCTCGCGGTCCAACAGGGGGATGCGAAAGACGTGCAAGAAGTGCAGACCAAAGACAAGGATAACGATACCCGAGGCGATGGCCATTTCACGTTGATATTGCAAAAGAAACTGGCCCACGAGGGAGGCGGCGAAACCCAGGAATATGAAGACGGTCGAGAGGCCGAGCACAAAGAACAATGCGGCGGTGACAACGCGCGGATCAGCGCCACGGCGGTTTTGCACATCGGGAATGGTGGTGCCCGCCATATAGGCCAGATAGGGCGGCACGATGGGCAGGACACAAGGCGAAAGGAAGCTGAGCACGCCAGCAAAAAGGGCAATCAACAGCGCAAGCGCGAGAGAACTGTCGATGAGGTCGATGCCAAACATAGGGCCTGCCTTACTGCTTTTCTTATTTGTGTAACGTTAAGGCGCGGATGGGTCACGCAGGTTATGGTCACATAAGCGTGGACAAGTATTACGGCGGGCGGTAGCGCTGGGACATGGATTGGGCCGATGATCTTGACGCAAGCGGGCTGCTGTGCCCCCTGCCAGTGCTAAAGATGCGCAAGCGTTTGCAGGCACTTGGGGTGGGCGAAGTCCTGCGCGCCGTGACCGACGATCCTGCCGCTTTGGTCGATGTCCCGCATTTTTGCACAGAGCAAGGACATGAACTTGTCGAGGCGCGCGATGAAGGATTTCCGCGGCAGGTCTGGCTGATCCGCCGAGGGCATTGAGGCGCAAAACTCACCTGTAAAACTTCGGACTTGATCTGACGGGCATCTCAGCCAGCGTTGCTGAGGCGCTTGCCGCCGCTGCCTTGCGGCGGTTGGTCTGATCAGCCGGCGCATCATTACCTTTTTCAGAGCCCAGATGCGCGGTCGGTTCCGCCCTCAGCATCCGTTTCGCAATGCTCGCAGCAATTTTCGGTTGCACCGCGATAGAAGTCTGATCTTCCGCCTCACACGTCACGAATCCAAGGTCCGGCGTCTATGACTCACATGACATCCTTCTGTTTAGAATGGCCCCATCGGAAGGTTTCTTCTTAAAACCACGCTAAGCAAGAACGAAGGATGAACGTTGCCTATGGCGTGGAGTTTCTGATCACTTTGTAAGCTGTTGATCTGCCTATGCCGAGATGTTTTGCGGCCTGGGCGACGGAT
>CALICM010000030.1 GCA_938049225.1 uncultured Paracoccaceae bacterium | reverse complement strand
CGGTGCGGGTCGAGTTTGCCCATGCCCTCGGGCCGACCTTGGGGCGCCGCACGGGCCTGACCCGTCCGCCGGATTGAGAACGCCCACCGCGCGCCTGTTGCGGGTGAGAGCTTCAAGCGCAACGCCGCCGCACGCCCGCTTCAGTCAGTGAAAGCGGCAGGACATACAAACTAAGCCCACAATCAGGTAGCATGAGGGGCTGACACTTCAGGGTCGCGCGCTTTCTGGCGCTCCGGACGGTATGTAAGTCTGTTTTAAACCTAACCCGTCGTCGCCTTTCGCCCGTAGAGGATCAGGCAGTCGAAGTTGTAAGCGAGGCCGGCGGCGTCAGTTTGGCCTTGGCGCGCGCGATTCATACCTTTCGGATGAGCAGATCATACCTGCCCCCTCTGTTCTACGAGTTGCCCTAACGGCCGGACGCAATGATCGAGTTTTCTTCGATGGGAACGACGCCCGACGCATCGGCTGTCTGTTCTCTGCTCTCAACGAAGCAATTGTTCTCGCCCAATACGATCCGTCGATTATTCCCCGTGGGAAGTTGGATATTTGGCTGGTTTGGGTTCGAACCCTGCACAACGCCGCCACCGCCGCTCGGGCGGGCTGCAAGTACCGTCGGTTTGTCCCGACGAATCCCACCACCGCCAGCACTTGTGTAAAAGCGCGGCCGATCAACCTCGTCATTCTCATTTCGGGCGGTCACTTTGTCCGGATCGGGAAACCCTATGCCCAGATCCTCACCCGGATTGAAATCCTCGTCATTGTCCGGCGCGTCAGGGTCGAATGCAATTTGATCGCCGTCGTTTCCATGGAAACCTTGGCCACCAAAACTGTCAGCATCTTGGATCGATATTACAACGTTTTCAGAGTTGATCTCGGACCCTTCGCCGATCAAAGCCATTACCGGGACCGCCATCATGACCACCACAGCGACCGCGACAATCCATTCAGTGGATGCCGAGCCGTCCTGGTCGGTACAGAAACGCGAAACCCTACGAAATGGCAGTACGGTTCGGTTACTCATTAGTACACACCTTTACAAACGCACTCGAGGCCCCCACGGCTCTCTTAACTGTCGAAATTTAATACTACCTCAACCTTGCCCATTAGTTAAAGTGATTTATCGAAGCTGGTTACTCCAAATAGTTAAAGAAAAACCCAGCAACAACAACATATTGTGTGAATAAGGCGTCGACGCCACAATTCATATTCAGTTTGTTTTAAGTGAAAGTCGCAAAAACGACCCGATAAACATCAGTGTTAAAACCATGACAATCGTTGGGGCGGGCGCGCTATCGAGTGCAAGACTAATGTATACGCCAAGCCAGGCGGAGAACACTGATATTGCAACGGAAAGCATCAATATTGTCCCGAATCTCCGCGCCCACAGGAGCGCAATCGCGGCTGGGGAAATAAGCAAGGCGATTGCCAGAATGAGACCAACAGCGCTAAGCGCGGCAACAACGCTTAAAGAAATCAAAGCTAGAATTACCGTATTTAGTGTGCGAACCGGAAGTCCAATGGCCTGTCCATGTGTTGGATCAAATACCTGTACTGTGAAATCGGGGCGCTTTATCAATATTGTGCTCGTCACGATGAGTGAAATAACACCTGAAGTTGCAATATCCGCCCAAGATACGCCTAACATATTCCCAAACAAGATGTGGTCCAGGTGCACTTCTGTCTCGACCAGACCGTAGAGAACAATCCCCAGCGCGAACATCGAACTGAACACGACGCCCATCACCGTATCGGGCTTTACCCGGCTGTTGTCCGCGACATAACCGGTTAGCAGCGCGCAAACCATCCCCGCCGCGAAGGCGCCCAAGATCAAGGGCAGACCAAGAATGAAGCTGATGACCACGCCTGGCAGCACCGCATGACTGATCGCATCGCCCATCAATGACCAGCCTTTCAGCACCAGGAAGGCCGACAGTAAAGCCATGGGAATGCTCACCAAAGTCGTGATCAGCAGGGCTTTTTGCAAGAACGGCAGTTGCAGGGGCAGAAGCAGCGCGTCGATCATTGCCCCCTCGCTAATTTACGCACGGCCAGTCGCCCGTGTTTGGGGGCGAAAACGAACGCAAGGGCGAAGCACGTTGCCTGCAGCAGCACGATCAAGCCACCGGAGTTCACGTCTAAAAAATAGCTGAGATACGCCCCAAAAGCACCGCTAAGCGCCCCGATGCAAAGGCTGATCCCCAGCAGCCGCTCAAAACGGTCCGCAAGCAGATAGGCCGTCGCCCCTGGGGTCACCACCATGGCAATCACCAGAAAGGCCCCAACGGTTTGCAAAGCGGCTACGGTCGAGGCGCTGAGTAGGGTGAAGAACACCAGTTTGAGGAGCGTCGGGCGCAACCCTACCGTGCGTGCGTGGCTTTCATCAAAGAACACCACCAGCATGTCGCGCCACGTCACGGTCAAAACCAGCAGGCTGATCCCGCCGATCAGCGCCAGTTGAATCACATCACCTTGGGTGATCGCCAGAATATTCCCTAGGACGATTCTCTGCACATCGACGGCGGCGGGATTTAGGGAGACCATGAACAGCCCCAGCCCAAAAAACGACGTGAAAATCAACCCGATGATCGCGTCTTGTTTCAGCCGTGTCCGCTGGTTCAGGAACAACATCGCCCCGGCCGCCAGACCGCCGGACAGAAACGCGCCAAAGGCGAAGGGCAGCCCCAGCATATAGGCCCCGGCGACCCCGGGAACGATCGCGTGCGACAGCGCGTCCCCGATCAAAGACCAGCCCTTAAGCATCAGATAACAAGACAGAAATGCACACAGCGCGCCAACCATTGCGCTGACCCAAATTGCATTGGTCATATAAAGATACGAGAAGGGTTCCAGCAAGCTCACTTATGTGCCTCGTCGTCGCCATAGATCACAAAGGGACGCTCATCATCCGACAGCACCGTGACCCGGCGCTGGTCGTCATGATCATCGTGATGCAGGTCGGTGCCGCCCAGCACAAAGTGCCGCAATACCCCGCCAAAGGCGCGGCGCAGGTTCGCCGCGGTGAACACCTCTTCAGTCGGCCCGGAGGCCAGAACGGTGCGGTTGATCAACACCGCCCGATCACAAAATTCGGGGACCGAGCCCAAGTTGTGGGTCGAGACCAACATCACACGTCCCTCGTCCCGCATTTCGCGCAAAAGTTGTGTGATCTCGGTCTCGGTGGTTACGTCGACACCGGTAAACGGCTCGTCCAACAGGATGACTTGGCCGTCTTGCGCCAGCGCACGCGCTAGGAACACGCGCTTCTTTTGACCGCCGCTAAGCTCCCCTATCTGCTGTGTGCGATAGGCCGTCATCCCGACGCGATCCAGCGCCTGGCTAACGGCAGCACGGTCTGCGGGCGACGCGCGGCGTAGCCAACCCATACGGCCGTAGCGGCCCATCATCACCACGTCTTCGACGAGGATTGGGAAATCCCAATCGACCTCCTCGGCCTGCGGGACATAGGCGACTTGGCTGGCCTTAAGCGCGGTTTTAGCCGGTTGGCCCAGGATCTCGACCCGCCCTCGGGACAGGGGGACAAACCCCATGATGGCCTTGAATAACGTGGATTTCCCGGCACCATTGACGCCGACCAGTGCTGTGATCGAGCCCCTTGGGATGTTGAAACTTGCGGCCTCTAGCGCGGTCATCCCATTGCGATAGGTGACCGTCGCGTCCTCGATCCGCAACCCGGGCAGGCTGGGGGTTGGCGCAAGCGCGGGCGCGGTCATTCTCGCAATCCTTCGGCAATCGTTTCGGTGGTCACACGCAGCAGGTCCAGATAGGTGGGCACCGGGCCGCCCGCGGCACTCAGGCTGTCCACATACAGCACGCCACCATAACGCGCGCCGGTTTCCCGGGCGATCTGCCGGGCAGCGTCGGGCGAGATCGTGCTTTCGGAAAACACCACCGGAATGCCCTCGGCCCGCACCGTGTCAATCACTCGTCGGACCTGCTGTGGGCTGCCCTGTTGGTCTGCATTGATTGGCCATATATACAATTCGCGCAGCCCAAAATCGCGCGCCAGATAGCTGAACGCGCCCTCGCTAGTCACCAACCAGCGCTGGGCCTCGGGCACGTCGGCCAAAGCTGCGCGGATCGGCCCAACAAGCGCTTCGATCCGGGCTTTATAGGCGGTGGCATTCGCCACATAGGTGTCCGCATTCTCGGGGTCCTGGGCGGCCATTGCCGCCGCGATATTATCGACATAGATCAAAGCAGCCGACGGTGACATCCACGCATGCGGGTTCGGTTTGCCCGAATAGGGCCCCTGGTTGATCGAGATCGGCGGAACCCCCTCGGAGAGGATCACGCCGGGCACATCGCCCAGGTTCTTGAAAAACCGCTCGAACCACAGTTCCAGGTTCAACCCGTTCCACAGGATCAAATCCGCGTCGAGGGCGTTTAGAATGTCGCGGGGGGTCGGTTCGTAATTGTGGATCTCGGCCCCTGGTTTGGTGATCGACACAACCTGGGCTGTGTCGCCCGCCACGTTTTGCGCCATATCGGCCAGCACCGTAAAGGTGGTGACCACTTTCAATTCGGCGCGCGCGGGCAGGGCCGCCAGCATCAGAATCACAACAAGCAGGATTCGCATCACACCCCCTTCATGCCTTTGCGCGCAACATAGGGGGCAATTCTGCAAATGCAAACCGTTTGCAATAAGGTCAGTTGCAACTGCGTCTCAATAGGGATAATTCTCAATAATGACAGCGCCAAACCGCAAGCCTGATTATGAAACGCTGCTGCGTCAGGCGGGCCTGCGCATTACCCGCCCGCGCCAAGTGATCTTGCAGATCTTGACCGAGACGGACGACCACCCGGACGCCGCGCAGATCTTTCAGCGGGCGGTGAAGCAAGATGCGCAAATCTCGCTTGCGACGGTCTATCGCACCATGAAGGCGCTTGAGGAAAACGGTGCTATCCAACGTCATGCGTTTGGCGACGGCCCTGCGCGGTTCGAACACGCAGGCGACGCGCATCACGACCATCTGATCGATGTGGACACGGGCGATGTGATCGAATTCGCGTCTGATCGGATCGAGGCGTTGCAGGACGAAATCGCGGAACGTTTGGGCTATGAGATCGTTCACCACCGTCTTGAGCTTTACGGCCGAAAAAAGCGCTGAGCGGCGTGTGACACCCCCCTCGGCATTTCGCGCAAAGCGCTGTAGAACCCAGCGATGAACTTCGAACTGACGGACCTTTCCCAACTTACCCAACCGCCGTTCGATACGATCATCGATGTGCGTGCGCCCGCGGAATATGCGCAGGATCATATCCCCGGCGCGATCAGCCTGCCAGTGCTCAGCGACGCCGAGCGGGCCGAGGTTGGCACGCTTTACACCCGCATCGACCGGTTCCAAGCCCGCAAACGGGGGGCCGCCTTGGTGGCGCGGAACGCCGCCCGCCACCTGGAAACGGCGTTGCGGGATAAACCCGGCAGTTGGCAGCCGCTGGTCTATTGCTGGCGCGGCGGGCAGCGGTCGGGTTCCTTTGCATCCATTCTGAGTCAAATCGGCTGGCGTGTGGCCGTGCTGGAGGGGGGGTATCGCAGCTACCGACGCCAGGTTGTCGGCACCTTGCACGACAGGCCGCTGGCGCATCGGCTGATCGTGCTGGATGGCAACACAGGTACGGCAAAAACGGCCCTTCTGGGGCGCCTTGCCGCGCGGGGTCATCAGGTGCTGGACTTGGAAGGCATTGCCAACCACCGCGGTTCGGTCTTTGGCGATCAAGGCGTGCAGCCGTCGCAAAAGGCGTTCGAGGGTCAGCTTGCGATGCGCCTGGCCGCCTGCGATCCGGGTCGCCCCGTGTTAACCGAAGCCGAGTCGAGCAAGATCGGACAGGTTCAGTTGCCGCCCAGCCTATGGACAGCGATGGTGCAGGCGCCTCGTCTGCGGCTGACGGCCCCATTGGCGGCCCGCGCAGCTTATCTGGTGCGTGCTTATGCGGATATGACTGCTGATCCCGCAGCGCTGTCTGGCATTGTTGAGAGCCTGGTTCCCCTGCAGGGCGCGGCGCGAGTGGCGCATTGGCAGGTCCTTGCGAAAGAGGGGGCGTTCGAGCCGCTGGCCGCAGAACTGATGGCGGCACATTATGACCCACGCTATACGAAATCCCGGGGGCGACACGCCGCCGGGATTGTGACGGAAGTGCCCCTCGACAACCTTGACGAGGTCGGCCTGGCGGAGGGCGCTGACCGTATTGAGGCTGCGCTTAAGCCATTAATCCGCGTCGATTAGCCGGATCTTCGGCGGCCCCTCAACCGCCATGCCAATCACCGCCGCTGTGTAGCCCGCGTTCTGTAGCGCGGCGATTACCCTCTCTGCCTTGGCGGCATCGATCGCCGCCAAAAGCCCCCCTGCAGTCTGCGGGTCGAACATCAAAGCCGCCCTTGGCCCATCAGCGCCCTCAATTTCAACAGCGGCGCGATTTGCCGCATAGAGGGTTGAACGGATGCCGACGGCGGCCAGTTTCAGCGCGCCGTCAAACACCGGCACAGCGTTCAACCTCAGTTCCGCGCCAACCCCTGAGGCGCGCAGCATCCCCGCCAGATGCCCCGCCAAACCAAAGCCTGTCACATCCGTCATCGCATGTGCGTCGCGCAAGATCCGCGCGGCTTCCGCCTGTGATTGCCCCATTGCCGCCCACAGGGTCGTTACCCAAGCGCCCCGGGCCTTCAGGGCCATTTCGCCCGCTAGTATCGTCCCACTGCCAATGGGTTTGGTCAGTACCAGCGCGTCGCCAGCACGCATCCCGCTTAGCAAGATCGGGGCCCGTGCCGCCAGGCCGGTAACCGTAAATCCCACGGTCATCTCGGCACCCTGGGTCGTGTGCCCGCCGACGATATCGGCCGCGACGGCGTTGAAAACCTCTGCCGCGGCGGCCATGATTTCGGCCACGGCATCGGCCTGGATCTTGGGGTGCATTGGGGGGACGATGATACTGGCCAAAGCCGCCTGCGGTTCCGCCCCCATCGCCAAAACATCGCCCAGGGCGTGATTGGCGGCGACGCGCCCTAAAAGCCAGGGATCCGGTGTAAAGGCCCGCAGATGGTCGACCGATATCACCTGCCGCGCCCCGCCAATGCTCAGGACTGCCGCGTCATCCGCAGGCGTTGGGGTCACATCGGTGCGCGTGGGCCTGGGCAAAGCTAACAGCGCCTGTGTCAGTTCTAGGCCGCCCAGCTTGGATCCGCATCCTGCGCATATCGGCTGCGCCCCCGCGGCTTGCGTGACCCCAAGTGCCGCATTTGATGGTGCCCGTGGTGTGGGCATCGGACGCAGATCGGTAAGCTGCCGCATGAACTTGCGATCAATCTGGTCTTTCCAGGCCCAAACCCACGCCCCTTGCAGATGCACCCCTGAGCGCAGGCCAATCGCGCGTCGATCGCCCAGCGAGATCAGTTTCAAGAAATCCCGTTGCGGCCAAAACGCCTGCCGCTGGCGCCCCGTCAGTTGTGCGCGCAGATTGTGATACAGCGTTGGTGCCGCCCGAACCGCATAGACCCCGGCCTTGGGCCGTGGCGCATGGCTCAGATGCGCGCAATCGCCGACCGCATAGATGTTTGGATCGTCAACCGCCCGCAACTGAGCGTCGACCGCCACAAATCCATCTTGCAGGGCCAATCCGGTGTGTACCAGCCAGGCATGGGGACGCGCACCGGCCGCCCCCACAACCATTGATGCGGGCACAATTGTCCCGCTGTCCAAAACCACGCCCACGGCGGTAACCTCAACCACCCGGACATACTCGTGCAGCGTGATCCCCTGGCGCGCCATCTCGGCTCGCAGTCGCCGCGCGGCCGCTGTGGGCAAACCGTTAAGGATCGGGCCATCGGCAATTACCGCGACGCTCGGCGTTTTCCCCAATCGATGGCGCATTGCAAGTGCCAACTCGACCGCCGCCACACCGCCGCCGATCACCGCAACCGGTCCGCCATTGTCCGCGAACCGCGCCCACCGGGCAGCAAAGGGCCCCAGGGGCTTCGCGGCCACTCCAAATTCCGCGAACCCGGGCACTTCGGCCATCTCGGAGGTTGCCCCAATATCGAGGGACAGCAGGTCATAACGGATATGGCGCCGCCCAGGTATGGCCACAGTCTGCGCCGCGCGGTCAATTCCCTCGGCCCGACCCAGAACCAGCCGTACCCCGGAAAAACGGGCCAACCGAACAAGATCAATGTCCAGATCCTCGCGCCGGTAGTGCCCCGCCACATGCCCCGGCAGCATGCCGGTGTAGGGCGCGGTCGGTTCTGGCGTGATCAGTGTCAACCGGACCCCTGGGACAGGCCGCATCCCCCATCGACGCAGCACCAATGCATGGGTATGGCCCCCACCGATCAACACCAGATCCTGGGTTAGGGGCAGGGGGGTATGCATCATTGGGGCTCCGCCAAGTTGGTCCATCCAACGGTTAACCCGGACCGCCCCAAAAAGGCGAGGGCGGATCAGCGCGTCAGTGTGCCCCGCCCACCGCCGGTGCCATGCGTGCATACGCCAACACGCCCGCCCCGCCCGGTGCCGAAACAGCGAGGGCGCCTTGCCGGTTTCCCGCGGCCAAGCAGGTTTCGGCAGGCTGTCCCTGTAACCATGTGGCCAAGAAACCGGCGTTAAAGGCGTCGCCTGCACCGGTTGCATCCAACACCGCCACCGATGCGGTCGGCGCGGGGATCCGGTCCGTGCCCACCACGGCTTCCGCACCGTCAGCCCCGCGTTTAATAACCGTCAACGGCGCCATCGGGTGGCGCAAACCCGCAGCTTCCAGCGCTGCCACCTCGGCGGCATTGGGCAGAAACACATCGATAGTGGCCAAAAGGTCGGCCAAATCTGACCGGGCTAGAGCGTTGTCCCATCCGCAATCCAACGAGACCGTCAGCCCCGCCGCGCGCGCCCGTGTCACCAGGTCTGGTTGCTCTAAAAGTGTCGTCAACTCACCGATATGCAGATGACGGTAGGCGTTCAAGTTAGCGGGCAGGTCCGGCGTTGCCCGCCCGCATCGGCGGGTCAGAAACGCCCGATCCCCTTGGGTGGCCATGGCGACCGTCAACTGCGGGTCCTGCCCAGACGCTGCGTTGGCGCAGGCCCCAAGGTCCACCCCTGATCGCGCCAACTCTGCAGCGACAGCCCCGTTGAACGGCGCGCCGGGCAGGGTGGCGAGCAGCCCTGCGGGGCGCCCCAAGGCCACCAAATGCGCCGCGGTGATAAAGGCGCCACCGCCTGCGTGAAGGGCCAGGCCCTGCGCAAAGGTCTCGGTCCCCAGTTGGGGCATATCTGGCAGCCCGGTGAATACCAAATCGGTGTAAAACCGCCCCGCACAGATCACCCCACGATGCGCCATCAAGACAGCGCTTCGCCGGTTTCCGCATCGAACAAATGCATGTTAGAAGGATCGGCGCTGAGGCTGACGCTGTCGCCCACCGCCGGTGGCGCGCGCCCCGAGGCTTTGGCGATCACCTCGCGCCCCGCAACACCCACATATGCCAGAGTTTCCGAGCCCAGGGGTTCGAGCACTTCGATCCGACCCTCGAGCAGCGGTGCATCACCCCCTGCAACCAAATCATCGGGACGGATCCCCAGGATCACCGGTCGATCCCCGAACAAGGGCACGGGGGCGGCCAGGGTCGATCCGTTGGCAAGCGTCAGTTGCCCGGCCGAGACGCGCGCCTCGAACATGTTCATCGAGGGTGCGCCGATGAACTGCGCGACAAAGGTGTTGGCGGGCTTGTGATAGACCTGCGCCGGCGTGCCGACCTGTTGGATCCGCCCGTCTTTCATAATCACAATGCGATCCGCCATGGTCATGGCTTCAACCTGGTCATGGGTAACAAAAACAATTGTATTGCCAACGCGTTGGTGCAGTTTCTTGATCTCAAGCCGCATCTGCGTGCGCAGCTGTGCATCCAGGTTCGACAAAGGCTCGTCAAACAAAAACACGGCCGGATTGCGCACCATGGCCCGCCCGATCGCAACCCGCTGACGTTGGCCGCCCGACAGCTGATTGGGCTTGCGGTCCAACAGATCCGTCATATCCAAGATCCGCGCCACCTCGTCTATGCGTTTGGTGCGCGCAGCCTGGGGCAGCCCCGATGTACGCAGCCCAAAGCCGATGTTCTTGCGCACACTCATATGCGGATAGATTGCATAGTTCTGGAACACCATGGCGATGTTCCGCTCTTTGGGTTCCAGATTGTTGACGATCCGCCCGTCGATCTCGATCTCGCCGCCCGAGACCTCTTCAAGTCCCGCGATCAGTCGCAGTGTGGTGGATTTTCCACAGCCCGAAGGGCCGACAAAGACCACGAACTCGCCGTCCTCGACCGCCAGATCGATCCCATGCAGGACTTGGGTTTTATCATAGGTTTTGGTTAGATTGCGAAGGGCGAGGTTGGCCAAAAAACTATTCCGAAATAAGGGCGTGAAAGGCGGTGTCGAGGGTGCCCGCAGCCGTCGTGATCCGAGCTTTTCGAGCGCTCAGATCACCCTGCTGCCGGTCAAGATCCGATTGGTAGAGGGCGAAAGCCATGTTCAGGGCGGCGGGCGCTGGCCCGCCTGGCCGGTCGCGCAGGGCCACGAAGCGTTCGGCACTTACGGCGTTTGCAAAACCCTTTGGTCCCAAGGCGGACTTACGGCCGAGTTGCCGTTCAAAGGCCGCGGAAAAGGCGCTGTGCCCCTGTGCTAAGGGCGTTTCTTGCGCAATGACCGCCCGTGCGGTGGCCGAGGCCACCTCATGTGCTTGACGAAACGAAAGCCCTTCGTCGCGGACCAGTGTATCGGCCAGTTCCGTGATGGTAATGCAGGCGGCGTCGGTGGTCGCGGCAACACGTTTATCGTTGACCTGACAAGCCGGGAGGAAAGCCGCAAGCAGTTGCAGAACCCGCCCGCCGCTGTCGAAGGCGGCATAGCCGGCCGTCTGAACCTCCCCCTCGCTGTCGTTCATGTCGGTGAAGGGCGTGTTGTGCATTGTATTCACCACCATGTCACAGCGCCCGCAGGTGATGGACGACAGATGCCGCAGATGCTCGATCGGGACCGGATTGCGCTTTTGCGGCATGATCGAACTGACCTGCACCAGCGCGTCGGGTACATGAAGCTGCCCAACCTCGAAGGCCGACCAGAACGCCATGTCCTGAACGACGCGCCCCAGATGCAAGAACATCAGCTTGATCGCCGAATACAGCCCCGTGACATAGTCGACCGAGGCGATGCAGCCATAGGCATTCAGCAAAGGCGCCTCGAACCCCAATAGCGTCGCTACCATCTCTCGATCAATCGGGAAACCGCTGGTGGTGATTGCGGCGGCGCCCATCGGGCAATGATCCAGCGCGGCCCGGGCCGCCGCCAGCCGATCGATGTCCCGCAGCAGAACTTCAAGGGCGGCCGCTAAGTAATGCCCAAACGTCGTGGGCTGAGCCGGTTGGCCGTGCGTATACGCCACGATCAGCGTGTCCCGCTCGGCCCGGGCCTTGTCCAACAGCGACTCGGCCAGGCGGAGCGCGAGGTCTGTCAGCGTATCAGCGCGCGTGCGCAACGCTATCTTGAACACCGTGTGGTCCATGTCATTGCGCGAGCGCGCCGTGTGCAGCATGCCGCCCAAATCGGCGCCCAGCCGGGTCTTTAACTCAGCCTCGACCAGAAAGAAATAGTCCTCATGTGCACCGGTGTATTCCAGCGCCTGCAGGTCGACCTCGTCCTCGATCAGCATCAGGGCCGCCGCGATCTGCGCGCCCTGGGCCGGGACCAGGATGCCGCAATGGACCAGCATCACCAAATGTGCCTTGTTGATCTGCGCCATATGCCCGGCGAAATGCGTCTTGACCCCCTCGAACAGCGGGGCCAGCACCGTATCGCGATAGGTCGGATCGAGAAAGTGGGATCGGTCGGTCATCCCGCGCCCCCCGTGTCGCAAGATCTGCGGGACCAACAGTGGATATTTGAAGGACAAAGTGAGGTTAAGGTGGCACCCCACACCACTTTGTCCCAAAAATATCCATAGACTGCTGCCGCCAACCAGTGCTGCGTCCGGCATAAGAAGACCGCGCTCATCCCTTCAGCCCTGCCATGACCACGCCGCGAATAATGAATCGCTGAAAGATCAGAAAGACGATCAGCGTCGGCAGGGTCGAAATGGCCGCACCTGTCATGATCAACTCCCATTCGACCTGCTGCTCGACGCTGAAGGTCGTAAGCCCGACGGGCAGGGTGTACATCTCGGGCGAGTTGGTCACGATCAACGGCCAGATAAAGGCGGTCCAGTTGCCCAGAAAGACAAAGATCGCCAAGGCTGCCAACGCCGGTTTGACCAGCGGCATGGCGACGGACCACCAGATCTGAAACTCGTTCAACCCGTCGATGCGGGCGGCCTCGATAAAATCATCGGGCACGGTTTCGAAGAACTGCTTCATCAGAAAAACGCCAAAGGCTGTCATCATGCCGGGGAACATGATCCCCCAATGGGTGTCCAACCAGCCCAGTTGCTGGCTCATCAAATACCAGGGGATGACCAGCATCTCGGTGGGGATCATCAGGGTCGAGAGGATCGCGATAAAGACGATATAACGCCCCCGGAATTTGAACTTGCACAAAGTATAGCCGACCAGACTATCGAAGAAGACGTTCGAGACGGTTGTCAGCGTCGCGATCAGGATCGAGTTGCCGAACCACCAGGCAAAGCGGATATCGCCCAAAACCAGCTGGTAGTTCTCCAGCGTCGGCTCTTCGGGGATCAAGTTGAGGTTGTAGACCTCGAACGGAAACTTCAGAGAGGTCGAGATCATGTAAACAAGCGGCATGACCATCGCGACACCACCGCCGAACAACAGCATCCAGCGGATGACCTGCCCCAGATTTTGCCGGCGCGCCGGGGCCGTGTCGGACAACAGCGCCTGCGAGGTGGGCTTGATCGTCAGATCCTCTGCCGTTGCCATCAGCGATCCCTCAACAGGCGCAATTGAAGCAGGCTGACACAGAGAAGAACCGTGAACAGCACAACCGTTTGGGCGGCGGCATAGCCCATGTCAAAGCTGTTGAAGGCGGTGTCATAGATCATCAGGACAAGCGGCTTGGTTGAGTTTAGCGGCCCACCCGGGTTGTTGGTGGTCATGTTGAAGACATGATCGAAAATCCGCAGAAAGCCGATTGACGAGAACACCACCAGAAAGACGATCGTTGGGCGCAGCAGGGGCAGGGTGATCTCCCACAACACTGTCCAGGTCGAGACACCGTCGATCCGGGCCGCCTCGTAATAGGTCTTGGGGATGGCGCGCAGCCCGGCCATGAAGATGATGACCTGAAAGCCAAGACCCGCCCAGACCGCCGGTGCCAGGACCGACGGCAGCGCATTTGTGGTCGAGTTGAGGAAAGCGACCTGCTGCAAACCCAGGGAGGCCAAGAAGTTGTTGAACAGCCCTATTGGCACCGGCTGATAGAACCACCGCCAAACCCAGGCCATCGCCACCGCACTGGTCATGAACGGTAGGAAATACAGCGCCCGGATCGTGCCATGCATGAACCGGACTTTGTCCAGATGATAGGCAATCACAAAGGACACGACCAAGCTGAGCGGCGTGCCGATGATCAGGTAGAGAAAGGTGTTCCCGAACACTTTCCAAAACACCGGATCCTGGACAAGTTTGACGTAGTTCTCAAAACCGATCCAGGTTTTATCGCCCAGCAGGTTCCAGTCCATGAACGATAAAATAACTGCATTTGCAGTGGGATAAAAGCGAATGCTAACGTAAAAAACAATGGGTACGGCCAGAAACCCCCAGGCCCAGACAACCTGCTTCTGCCGGATCGAGAGGTTGCGATAAAGCTGCACTTAAATCTTTCCTTTGCGCGGACCCACGGTGGATATAGCCGTTCGACGGGCGACTCCGAGCTTGGAGCCACCCATCGCAGGGCCGCTTAGTCGCCGTAGTACTCGTTCAGCAAGGCTTGTTCCGCCGCCGCTGCCGCGGCCAGGCTGTCAGCCACCGATTGGCCCTCCAACTCGACCCGGCTGACCATATCCACCAGGATCTGCCGCTGTTCGCTTTCGTTGGCAAAAATCGTGGTGTTGGCATATTCCAACCCGCGGATGAACGGGCCA
The DNA here is from genome assembly GCA_938049225.1 of uncultured Paracoccaceae bacterium. Lineage (GTDB taxonomy): Bacteria > Pseudomonadota > Alphaproteobacteria > Rhodobacterales > Rhodobacteraceae > Halovulum. Next base: position 1,735 of record CALICM010000030.1, on the reverse strand, counting down.
TAGATCGGGTCCGAGGCATTCGCTTCGGTCAAAGCGGCCGAGGGTTTGGCAGGCAATTCGCCAACCGTGTCGATCCAAACCTGCATCGCCTCGTCCGAGGTGATGTAGTCCATGAATTTCACCGCGGCCTCGTATTTCTCGCCTTCGGCTTTCGTGGTGATCGCATTGACCCAATAGGACGAATAGTTGGATTTGGTGCCGTCTGGGCCCGCCGGCAGCTCTGCCACGCCCCATTTCAGACCACGGGTGTCATTCAGTGCGCCGATCCGGAACGACCCATCAATATGCATCGCGGCGCGCCCGGCCTTAAAAGCGGCTTGGGCTTCGTCCATGAAACCCGATTGGGTCAGCCCGTGCACCTTTTCTAGATCCATATAGAACTGCAGGGCCTTGGATCCGGCGTCGTCATTATAGTTCACTTGGCGATAGCCGTCCGCGTAAGGGTTGCCGCCAAATTGCCGGGTCAGCACTTCGCGAAACCAATGGTGATCTTGGCCGGTCATGCCGGTGGTCAGGCCGACTTGGGTGACGTTGCCCGCGGCATCGCGCTTGGTCATTGCCTTGCCCATCTCGATCAGCTCGTCCAGCGTCTTTGGTGCCTCGGCAAACCCGGCCTCTTCAAACAGCCGCTCGTTGTAGAACAGGGCCAGGCTGCGCACCGCAGTTGGCAAGGCCATATAGGCGTCGTCGCGGCGCATCGCGCTGACCATTGGGAAGAATTCCGCCTCGATCCGATCGGGGGGGAAGACATCCGTGGGCAGGGGCTGGATCAACTCGGCGTCGACATAGTCGTTCAGCCAGCCGTAGAACAGTTGCACCACATCCGGCCCCTCGCCCGCCGGGATCGCCGCCGCTACCTTGGTGCGGTAATCGGCATAGGGGAAATGTGTCATCTTAACCGTAATATCGGGATTGGCCGCCTCGAAGTTCTCGATCAGAGTGTCCATTGCAGTGACCCGCGCCTCGAAAAAATATTGCCAGTACTCAATCTCGACCGCTTGGGCGGCGGTGCCAAGCAGACCAATCGCCCCGACCGAGGCCCCAAGGGCCCAAGATTTAACATTTGAAAACATGGCCATGCGCTCCCTGTGCCGTTGCCAAACTTTGGCTGGGCGCGCCTTCTGGCGCTTAGCCAGCCTTTGAGTCGGTTAACTCAACTTAGTTGAGCCTACAGGAAATGGCGTGCTTTGCCAGCGCAGATCCCACCCCTGCCTGGAACAGCCAGAGTAGGTCGGGGCACTGTCACAAGGTTTCGTCGGTGACGCAGTTGACCCAGACAGCGCCGCGCAGGTCGAAATCTGAAACCGCCCCACCCTGGTCACTGGCCCGGATTGTGTACGAGAAACTATAGGTTCCGGCCGTTGTGATGGTGTCTTGGTCGCTTACGGTGATGCGGCCAAGTTCCGTGTCGCCAGGTCCGCCGAACTCAGTCCCATTGTCTTCGACGACCCAACTTTCCAGCTCCAACGGAAAGCTCACGCTGGGGCTGCCGCAGCCGCCAAGTGTCAGGCTGTTATAGATCACCGCCCCCAGCCCTATGGGCCAAACCTCGCCCGGGCCTGGCAGGGGGAGCGTGGGATGAGCAATAGCTGAAAGTTGGTGATGGCCCTGAGGGGCGGCATATCATGGCGGTGTTGACGCGCCGCAATTCTCGCGGAGAAAGGGATATGCCACATGACGAGAGATACCATCACCACCTTGCCTGATCCAAATGGATTTTCACCTGATCCACTTA
>CALICM010000029.1 GCA_938049225.1 uncultured Paracoccaceae bacterium | reverse complement strand
ACATCGGGAACATACGCCAGCGCTTTCCCCATAGGAAGGCGCACGTATCCCGCGGCTTCCACCTTGTCAGATTTGTTAACGCGGGCCATCCCGCCAAGACCAAACCTAACGCATTGGCCCGCATCAAAAAATCTTAGACATAGCGGACGGCGGCGTCCCAAGATCCGAAGCGCTGATAGGGGAAAGCATCGACTTTGACGATTGCGTTCTGCCCGGTTCTTACAAAACCTATGTCTTGGCTGGGAATGGTTGCTGCAACGACCAATTCCTGATGCTGCGGAACAAGTGTCAGCAATGTTTCGGCACGGGATATGACCCGGCCAATCATCTCTTCGCTGAGACCCGTCACCACACCATTGCGCGTGGCTTCAATCACCAGACCAGCGCGTTGTTGCTGCAGCTGCTTCTGGCGCTGCCGGAGGATTTCAAGCTCCGCCGATATGGCGTCGCGCCGGGTCTGCCAATGCTCTGTTTCTTGGCGCTTCAGGATCTCGATACGCACGTCGATTTGCTCGCGCATGCGAGCGGTTTCATCGATACGGCGTGCGTAGGTCAGCCGGGATCGGCCGAGCTCGAGCACCCGCAGTTCGATTTGCCGAATATCCCGTTGGGAGGCCGCCCTTCCCGCAAGTTCCTGAAGGGCGTTCAACTGCTCTTCCACAATGCCGATTTGAAGCGAAAGATTGCTTTCCAAACCCGCTGCGGTGTCGGCCTCGTTCAGGAGAATGGCTTGCTCCATGCGGTGCGCTTCGATCTCTCCTTTCAAACGATTCAGAACCGCATCAGCGAGGGCTTTTTCTTGCGTGAGCAGGTCCGGCGGGGCGCAGTCCGGGGTGCCGAGGCTGCAGAGCATATAGCTCAACCGCTTCCTTTCGCGGATCAGTGCATTGATCTGGACTGAAATCGCTTCGAGTTCCGCACTGATCTCGACTTGATCGAGTTCGAAAAGACGGTCGCCAGCGGAAACGATATCGCCGTTTTGGGCATGGACCGTTATGATCCGTCCATCTCGCTTCGCCTGGACACTGGTGACACGGCCCTGAGGCTCCATCTTTCCAGTGACTGAAACCACCACGTCGACTTTGATGAGCGTGACCGCAAGTATTGCCAGCACCGCTGCCCAAAGGCCCCAACGCCCCGCCCGGCGAAGTGTGCGTTCAAGCCCGCTCATTGACCGGCGCCGCCGTCGAGCTCGAGGGTCGTTGATACCGCCGGAAACACCTCTGGGCGGTGGGTGATGACGATAACGGTTCTGTCTTTTGCCAATGCGGTCAGAGTGGCTGCGACGCGTGTTTCCGTCTGAGAATCCAACGCGCTGGTCGGCTCGTCAAGGATCAGGACTTTTGGGTTCGTGATCAATGCGCGGGCTAAGGCGATGCGTTGGCGTTGCCCGCCGGAAAGCGTGCCGCCGCGCTCATCTACCCATGTCTCCAGCCGGGTTTCGCGGGCCAAAAGAAACTCCACCGCGCCGGCGTGTTCAAGGGCCGCCCAGATTTCCGCATCGGTGGCTTCGGGGCGAACGAGGCGAAAGTTTTCCGCAATGCTGCCGCGAAACAGGTTTGTGTCTTGCGGTACATAGACAAGGCGTTGGCGGACCGATGCCGGGGTATAAAGATCAATCGCCTCTCCGCCCAGCCTCACCGTGCCTTGGGACGGGCGTTCTAAGCCAACGGCAAGGCGTCCAATCGTTGATTTGCCGGCCCCCGATGGCCCAACAATCAAAGAAAGGGCGTTGACCGGAAATTCAAAGCTGAGATCGCGTAGAACGGGGGTGTCGCCATAGTCAAAGCAGACCCCATCCAAAGACAACTGCGCCGAAACGGTCTCCGGCAGATTTGACTGGTTTGGCGCGCTTTCCGCCGGCGAGGCGATAATATCGTTCAAGCGTCGCCGCGACAAGCGCAGGTTCTGCCATGCTTCCCAAAGGCTCGAAGATTGGGAGAGGGGCTCGGCGATTTTGTCGGCCAAAAGGTAGAAGGCAACGAGTTCGCCCAACGTCAGATCGCCCGAGGCGACATAGCCCGTGCCAAGCAGAAGGATTGCTATGGTAAGCGATCGCTCGACCACGAAAATGAGCTTTTCATTGATCACGGACAGCGCGTTGACACGAAAGTCCTGATCGAGATACCGCCGGAGCCTACCTTTGATCGAGCGCGCGATCTCGGTCTCGGCCGAGAGTGCTTTGATCGTTTGAAATCCACCAATGCTTTCGATCACGCGGGATTGGTAGGCACTGGCGGCGGTGAACCTATCCTGGAGCCGGCGTCGAAGCGGCGGGCCAAACGCGAAAAAGAGGGCGATTTGGATTGGCAGCCCGATCAGCACGACAACGGTCAACTGCGGCGAGAGCGTGAAAAGAAGCGCTAGATAAACAAATACGAAAATCAAATCGATCAGCGTGGTCGTGGCCCGCTCGACAAGGAAGTCTTTGACCGTGTCGATCTCACGAATACGCATGATCGTGCCGCCCACCGACCATGTTCGCAGGGACGCGTAGGGCAAATCGAGCAGATGATCGAACAGCCGATAAGCCAGGCCTCGGACCACATGGTTCGATGCGATGGCCGACAAAAGCCCGCCGATCAGTTCGAACAAAACTTGGAAAAGACTGACACCGATGAAGACGAAAATGACGGCATAGAGCGACGACATCGTGCCAAAGGGCAGAATTCGGTCGATTACGATCTGAAAGATGAACGGTTCAACCAGCGCCATCAATCGCGCAAAAACCGCCAAGGCGACGATCTGCGCGTAAAGGCCCTTGTAACGTCCGATTGTATGCCACAACCAACCGAAAGAGAGTTCGGCGTCGGTTGAGCGCTCGTCAATGTCGTGGTCGACGCTGGTCATAGCGGCGCCTCAGCGTAAACCAACTTAGGACCTCGGGGGGGCTGAGCCGAATGGACCGGTACGAGCGCTGGTTGGCGACCAATCGTTTCGACGATCGCGATGTGCGCCGGCTGGTAGGGCTGCGCTCGCTCTGGCGTGTGCCGCTGTTGCCGGACGATCCTGGCACGCGCCTTGGTCTGTCCTTCGAAGACGCGCAGCGCCTGGCGCTTGGTCTTTTGCGGGCAGCGGGCGTTTATCCGGCCGACGCCGATGCCCCGGTTTTTCGACAGGTGCCGGAGGGGGAAGATCCCTACACCGCGCGGCTCGAGGATGGCTCGGTCACGGTTGCTTGTCCCTTTGCCGACCGGCCGCGGGATCTGGTTTTTCTGCTGCATGAGCTGGGCCACGCGGCATTTATGCTGCGCAACCTCGGCGAGTTCACACCGGCGACGCATGAGGTGGCAGCGTTTCTGGCGGAGGGAAGCGCAGCGTTCGTTGCACCGGACGGCTTGCGTGACATCCTTCGGGTGGAGCGGTGTCGGCAGGATCGGCTTTACCTCACCGACAGTTTTCTCGACCTTTGGGCCTGCCTTGAGCGCGGCGGAGACGCGGCTTACCGTTGCACCTATCTTCCCGCTCGCCTCGCTGCGGCCCGGTTTCTTGAGACGGGGGCCCCAGATCTTGCGGCGCTTTCGCCCGAAGCAATCCTTGACGCGGCTCAGACCCACATCGGTGCCGTTGCGCCCCCCGCGGCGGCCGAGGAAGCCCCAGCGATCGCTGCGGCGTTTCAGCCTGTGGATGGCAGCGGATGCGAGTTGCCGACTAGGTCCGCACGCGAGCACCGGATCGAGGCGATGGCGCGCCAAGCCGTCGAGCATCTTGGCGCGTTCGGCGGTCTCGAACAGATCCCGCCGTTGACCCGGCTTCGGTTGCTTGTCTTGCCGGCACTTCAACGGGGGTTTTTGCGCCAGAACGCCTCGGCGCTTTTGCTTCTGGCGCGTCCCGATGAAAAAGGCGTGCCGCTGCCGCATGCGTGGTCGAAGGATGGTTACCTGCGCGCCATTGTCGCCATTGGGAAAAAGGACGCGTTGCGCCCACTCATCAAGGACATTTTGGACGTGCCTCGGCTGCCAGCCGTGTCGGACCAGGCATTGCGGCTCGTGAAACGGTGGCGAACGGTCACGCACCTCTAAGCCGGTCCATTGCGCACTCTACCGCCGCCCTTTGCCGCGCGATTTCCGCCGCGACAAGCGCGCTTGGGTCGGACGTGCGCTGAAGCTCGAGCGCCAACCAAAGGCAAAGCACATCATACCAACCGATGCGCGACCGAACGGATGTCGGTAGGCGGTAAGCCTCCAAACACGCGTTCGCCTCATCCGGGGCCAGGATCAGCGCGCTGCGCAGCGCAGTGGCTTGTTGGCCCGGCTCCAGCCAGGCCAGATCCCCGGGCCCGAGGCTTGGCCCCCATTCGAAGGCCGCGTCGCGCAAACGCAGCACAAGCGGATCGCCTGGATGTGTGAGGAAGTTGAAATGCCCGAAATCCACGATGCGTCTGCGGCCATCCTGCAGGTGCGGATGGGTGAATTGCACGTTCGGATAGGTGGCAAAACACGGGCCGTCACTGGCGCTAAGATGCCGCGCCATGTCCTCATAAACCGGGTGGTCGCGCGGTACCGTGAACTCGGTTTTGACCCGGCAGACGGAGAGACCGTGCTCGGCCCGCGCCAAACGGAAAGCAAAGGCGCGCTTGGTGGTCGTGAGGCCGAGATGACGGAGCCAAAGCTCAAGGCTCAGCGCCCCTTGCAGCAAGGTGGGCTCGTCGATGCAGAGGCGATTGTCAACCGGGCGTCGATGGGCTTCTCGCATCATCAGGACAGCGGGTTGGCGATCCGGAAACCCGTATTCCGGCGGGCAGTATCCGGTGGCCCCCAGATCCACCAAAGCCAAGCAGCGCGCTGTCTCGAGGCCGATGTCGGCATGGACCAGGAGTGTTCGGACCATTTCCTCCATCAGCACCTCTTGGAGCCCTTCGGCCAGGGTCAGAAGGCCGGTTGCGTGGCGCTTGGCGCGGGGCGTGCAGCCCTGTGCCACGCCGCATCCTTTGACGTCGAAGATTGTGTCGGTTGTCCAATCCCACAGATCAGGCGATGCGTCGCGCGTGGAGTTGACAAGCGCTGCCCGCCCGTACCCTGAGGGGCGCAAGGTTGGTACGTCACAAGGATGCACAGTCATCGTGTCGTTCACGGCGTTGGGGCTTGACTGGGGTTTGGAGATGACAGCCGCGTTCAAAGCGGCTTCTGGCGAGATGCCGGGCGCATGCCACAGCACCTTTGTGCCACGAGGACGAAAGGCGGCGTCAATTTGCCCGTTCTCGAGAGCGTCCAACATCGTGCGACCAGTGTGTTCGGGGTGAGGGTTGAGGGCGCGCAAGCAGCGCGCCCCCGAGTGGCATCACACTTCGTTGCCGGGGTTGACGGGCGAGTAGCCGCCACCGCCGCCACCGCCGCCACCACCGCCGCCACCGCCGCCGTGGTATTTCTCGACCTCCTTGAGGAGGGTTTTCACTGTATCGTCGACAGACGACTTGAGTGTTTGGTTAGACATATCTAACTCCCAGTTGCTGCAGTTTGCGGGTTTTTGACCCGCGGCTCAGTCGGGTGGAGATCTCCTTAGCCGGTATCTCCACCCACCTTTCGCCCGCCGCAGATGCGAAGGACGAAACCAATCCGGCGCTCAGTAGCGCCAGAAATAGCTGACCGACATGTTGGGGCTGTCGAGGGCGTAGACCTGGTGGAACCACCCTTCCGGCTGCAAGAGAAGTTGACCCGGCTCCAGCGTCACCGAGATGCACCGCGCCTCTTCCGCACGGGGATAGATTTTGTAGTCGGGACCCTCGGGTTTGAACCAGCACGGCTGGTAATTGTTGTAGGCCTTCATGGGCGACAAAAGCTCTGCCTGATCGGCCGAGTACAGGTCGAGGCGTTTGCGCCCCATGACCTGAAAGAGGAAGCCCGTTAGCGGATCTCGGTGCAGGCTGGATATGGGAATATGGGTGGGCACGGCGCCCAGCCAGAGCTGCGGCGCGATAAAGTCGTCCGGACCAACGAAAAGTGGTCCAAAGTCGGCCCACATCTCATTGGGCAGGTTCGCGCCTTCGGTGTAGGGCTTTACAAACCCCTCGATGATGTTGTCGTGGGGATTGGCCATAAAGTCCTGCAACTCGCCCACGAACTCGGCCATGGTCTGACGATGGGCTACTGAGCGCACGCGTACGACGGCATTGCCAAAACGCTCGGCCAGTTTGTCCAAGGTCCAGTCCTTGCAGGGTGGCTCCGGCTCCAGACCCGAGACGACCAAAGGCCGCCCTTCCGAGATCGCCTTGAGGATCATCCGTTGCGACGGGCGGTGGAGATGTTCCACTTTATCCAGCGCGTGATAGCTGCGGGAGCGATGAAGGTCTTCGGCGCGGCGAAACCGCGCTTGGGTCCAGCTCGACGGTCGAATGCAAGGCTTTGCCAGGTGGTTCGCCAAGCCGAGGTTGCCCGAAAACGAGACCGTCCCGATGATCGACGGGTCCCGCCAATCGAGATATTCGAACTCGCGAAAGATCCGATGGATGGTTGCGATTGGGATCTCAACCTCTGTGTCGACGGCTCGGCCGGGGTCGTCTTTCTCAACCGCGAGTGTCGGTCCGTAGTTCGCGATAAAGCTCTGCTCGGGGTGTTCGGGCACATAGATGCGTATGGCGCCGCGAATGCCCTCCGGGTTCTCGAAACCGCCCTTGATCAAGTCGATAAAGCCGTCGACGGCGAGGCTGTCAGATTCAAAACTGCGACCGGGGAACGCGATATTCATGAGACCTGCTTTCTCTTTGATCTCCGCCTGTTCACACCGGTCCAGCGGTTGATCCGCCGCACCGAGCCGTCGGGATTTCTGCGAAGACTGGTGGCCACCACATCCGGAAAGACGTTGTGGGAAATGTCGTACATGACCTCACGGATGTTGTTGTAGGGCGTGATCCAGTCGTTGAAGAAGATGCGGTCGCCGCCGGTCCATTCCCGCTGGCCAAGCGCACGGCCGGTTGCGTGGACATCGCGCTCAACCTCTTCCGTGATCCAAGCCCAGGTGATCAGCGCGGTCGGTTTTTGGCCGTCATCGAAATAGAACCGGTACTGACGATGCCAGAAGGCGGGAAAGACCTCGGTCTGCAGGTAGGAGCTGAGATCATGGCGTTTGTGGTAGTCGGACTGCGCCAGCAATTCGACGGCATAGCCGGCGTGAGCGTAGTGATCCATGGCTACCAAGCCACCTGTGCGGCGCGGGCGCTGTCGGGGTGGTGCGCGATCGCCGTCTCTGCTTTGCCGGCCGCGGCGGCGATAGCACCCTGCAACTCAAGATGGTTTCCGAAGGGCGCGATCTGACGATGGATCACCACGCGCCCGGTGTCCGGATCGCGGTTCCAAGCGGCGTAGCCGATGGGCTTTCGGTCTGGATTGTGCGCCAGTGTCACCTGGGTGGAGCGGATGTGATCGATGCACTCGGTGTAGAAACGACCGATATCTCGGGTGGTCACAGATCCATAAACACTTGCCTCCAACATCGCCATGGCGCCAAGCGTGCGATAGCTCTCTAAGTCCGGCCCGGTGCCGTCGGTCGGTGGCAGCGGGGGCAGGGCGTTCACGTAGTCCGCAGCGGTGTTGGCCATGTCCTGCAAGGGCAGCATCTCCAGCGCGCGGGAACCGCTGGCGAAGAAGTCGCTCATCCATCGCCGGTCATACCGGTGGAAGGTCCATACTGCCGCGAGGCGCGCGATAGGATTGATCGCGTCGCCAGCGAGATTGCGGTCGTCCCTGCCGAGTGCGGAGGTCAGTGCGTCGAGATCGGGCCCGAAGATCTTCTGATTGGCATCCTCCCAACCCTGGAGGAGGTTGTCGCTTAGCACTTAAATGTAAGAATGCGGTCGTTCCGAAGGTTTTTGCACTTTAATATGAGAATTGTTTGGCCGTTTCTCATATCAGCTGGAACTGTTGGGGCGGTCCCCACTCGAGCACTGGGGAGATCAGATGGTCG
>CALICM010000028.1 GCA_938049225.1 uncultured Paracoccaceae bacterium | reverse complement strand
GGATTGTACCGATCACCGTTGACATCAAAAGACTCCGCAATCAAACCGTTAAGCTGCGCATAAACCGCCGTCCGAGCCTCATCATTCGTCAAATCAGATGCAGACAATACCACAGGGGGTTCTTCAACGGACGCGGGGTCCAGAACGTTCTCAGCCGCCGTCGCAGCGGTCGCTTCATCGCTTAGCAACAACGCCACTTGCGCATTGTTTTCCGGGTTGGTCGCGGCGTTGACCGCCGCGCGACCAAGCTGTACTGGCCCGTTGCCGTCCGATCGGTCCAACAAGCCATTAGGCAGGAATACCAACCCTTCCGCCACCAGTTGTTCCCGCGCAGCGATGCCCGCGTCGCTGTCTGGTTCTGACTCGGCCAACACCAGCAGGTTGGCGTTCTTGTTATAGCTGTAGTCGAAAATTGCGATCGACGCGTTCTCGGCCAGATCACCCGCTGTTAAGGTATCGTTGCGGGCATCCCGGTAAGCGTTGTTGGCAATCTGACCCGTCTCGTCCGGGGCGAGTTGATAGGCGTCGTAGGCCGAGGTGACCAGGGCATCATAATCAGGGCTCGCCTCGGGGATCGCGTCGACTGCCTCTTGGAAGGTCTGTTGGGCCGGACTGAGGTCCGATGCCGACTTTAGTACATAGAGCTCGTTGTCGGGATTCACGAACAACTCGGCTTCCAATTGATCCACATCCGCTTGAGACAGATAGGAGTTGTTGAGGATCAACGCCCGGGTCTCCAGATCGAAGGCCGCACCCTGTCCGACCCCATCCTCGGTCGAGCGATCCAAGGTGGCGTTTCCGCTCAGTACATACGCCGTGATCTGACCCACAAGCTCGGGATTGTCCGCAACACCATCGCGATCCGCGGCGGTAAGTTCCTGACTGGACAGCTGCAAGCTGCCCGTCTCGGGATCGATCTCATAGGGGTAGCCTGCTGCGGTCCCGCCTTCCCCTTCTTCGCCGGTCTGGGTCGCGACAGTAGCAAAAGGCACAAAGGGCGTGATGCCGGAACTAACCTCAGCCAGAAACACAGAGTTTAGACCCGGGCCCGTGGGGGCGGAAGGATCGCCTGGGGGGCCGCTTGACAAGAACACCCTGTTGTTTCGTGAGAAGTAAGGGGCGATGTCCAAAGGGGTCGCATTACGGCCCTGGATGAGCAACTCAGCCTGTTCTTGGGACAGGTCATACGCCTCGGCAAGCCTGCTGTCTGGGACACCGCTGGCCCCGATTTGTTTGAAAAAGAGGATGCGGCGATCAAGCTCTTTGATCCCAGTAATGGCGGGTGCATCCGCCACGTTAGGATCCGTCTCCAACGTCCCCACCCCCTTAGAGACGTAGCGTATCGCGATATCATCGATCAGCGCGTTGTATATCTCTTGTCCTTGCTCGGAGGTGAAATCACGCGAAGCAACCCATTGCTGAAGGGCCGTCTGTCCCCCTGTGATAGATGGTGGAACGTTTGAAAGGTCCTCTGTGAGCAAGTATTCATACTGTTTCAGTATTCCGTTCAACCCAGATGTGGACAAATCTACGCTTCGATTTGAAAGGCTGGAGATGACTTGGCTTAATATCTCGGGTGAGGTTTCCGTTGTGTAGCTGCCCAGGTTTTCCTCTACGCTTGCATTGAGTGCTTCAAAAAACTCATGCGGGACGGTCAATGACGGCGTCAGGTTCACCAGCAAATCTATTGGGATACTGGATTGATTGGCGTAGATTTGGTTGTAAACCTGTATGGGATCCACGCCTTCCCGATCAATTAGTATCTCGGTGATTTGGCTGAGTTCGCTCGCCGTATCGATCTTGTCCAAGTCTTTAAGTTGAAATCCCGAGAGGTCCGTCAGCCCCTCTGTATCAGCAAGTATTCTTAACGACTCCGGTCGCGAACTGTCGAAAGGAATTGTTACCAAGTTGGCAAATATATCCTGGGCCAAATTTGTGGTGTAGGAATTTCCATTGAGTTGATATTGAATAGAGTTATTGCCACCCAGTAAAGCCGACGCAATAGATTTAAGTATATCACCACGCCCTTCCGGTGAGGCGACTTCGCCCGAGGCAAAACGTTCCAATGCTGCATGCAGGTCGACCAGATCTATGCGGCTTTCTTCGGTAAACCGCTTGATGACCCCCTGAAGCCCTTCTTTGCGCAGCTCGAACCCCGACAGAATGTCTTTGGCTTCTTGAATAAGCGCCCCACCTTCGATCGATGGTGTGGTCCCAACGCCGCCTGAAACCCCTGAAAGAAACTCATCGAATGTCTCGCCAGCGTACGATGGGAGTTGCTTAAACTCGTCATACAGCACATCGACGTCATCCAGACTTTGGGCGAAGCCCAAAAGCTCAGCCGTGACAAACGCGTCTGCGTCAATGAAGCCGGCGTCTCCGCCATCAGCGATTGTATAAGTTTCCACTGCATCGTTGTAGATGCGGTTGAATGTGTTTTCGGTTACCTCGCGCCACGCGTTTGTCACGCCCAATGCGGTCAGCGGGCCATTGCCGGTGACCAGCGCCGGTATGATGGGCGTCAGCGACCAAAGATTTTGTAGCCATGGCTTGTTTGCGTTTTCAACCACCCAATTGGCAACCGGGCCAAGGTCGGCATCATTATCGAGTAGTCCCGGGGGCAAAGGGATATAGGCGCCTTCCGAAAGAAGCTGCACGTCGTCATTCTGCTCGGCGAAGGTGCTGTCGAAAAACTCTTTGTCCTGCTGATTGAACTCTTGAAAGTAACTGTTTCCCTCGACTTCGAGCAAATATCCCAGGGTTCCGTCTTCTAGCTGGCGGATCGAGCCATCCGCAATGGCATCGGCATTTTGATAAACTGCATAGCGGCCCAACGACAGAACACCAACGATGTAGCTTCCGGCGTCGCCCTTGAAACTTAACCCGTACACACCGATGTTGTTGCTGGTCTGAAACTCGGTCGGGCGCCATGCACCGTTTTCATCTGGTTGAAATTGGGTTCGATTTATCGAGGCGATGGATGCAAAGGCCGAGGCGTTGTCGCCCAGTGACGGTACGCCACCACTTAAAGGCACAGGAAAGCTAATGCGGGACAGGCTGAATGCATCGAACGGCACGCCGCCGGGGCCCGAGCCTAAATCGCCAATCTTGAAGACAACCTGAAAGTTGTTCCCGACGGGTGTGTCCGACCCGGGAACAAGATTTGCAGTGTTGGAGAAATACTCGGTTATTGTTGTGCCCAACTCGACATCAGTGCCCGCGGCACCGATCGCCGAGATGCCCGCGCCAACCCACTCTTGAACAATGGATACAACGCTGTCTGACACGCCCGGTAGTTTCGCCAGATCGGAGGTGTACAACTTGAAATGGATGGTGGTCTTTTCAAAGACATCAAAGAAATAGTCGGCAATATCCGATGCTACATTGCCGTTTCCGTCACCGAAGTTGCTGAGCGCGCCTTCGTTGAAGACGGGCGCATTCAGCTCGAAACCAATTAGATTCAATGGGTTGATGGTGCTGCCACCAGTGGAAGTTGATGGTGGAGGACTGGTTTCATCAATCGGTGCCGCACCAATGCCAGGCACAGCCCCGGCAAGGCCGCCCACCCATTCCTGAATGCCGGCGGCACCCCCTAAGATCTGATTACGCGCCTGCCGGTACCTCGGCGTGTCCTGGATGGATTCGACTATATCGCCGACGACTTTGTCGCGGGATCTATCAAAACCACCCAGGCCAGGAATGGCTTCAACCAGATTTTCAGCAAAAGCCTCGAGCGCCTCGTCCACAGCCGCAGGTAGCAAGACCCCCCTGGTCTGGATGTTCAGCAGCAAGCGGTCGTTAACCGCCGTGGTCGGAAGCCGCGGGGTGCCTGGTATGTTCAAGTTGGGTTTGTCGGAACTTGTTGGGACGAGGTGGGTCTGGACAGGGCCTTCAAAAGCAATCGAGTCTGCTGGTAGTGCGGCGCTTTGGAGTTGTCCGAAGTCCGTCGTGGTCGCTAAATCGTTGTTCTGAAGCGGATCTGTCATGCAGGGTTCTATTTATTATGTTTGTGCATTAACCAGGTCATACCAATGATTTCCGGCAACCAATATGCCGGGGCGCGACCAACAGGGCGATGTTTGACACTCGAAACGCTACGTAGGACTACGCAATTCGCAGGTGAACAAAGCTGCTAAACCACAACATACTTGAGTACACTTTCGGCAAGACGCTGGTCTTTATCGTTGGTGATCGGCCTAGGGTCTGTGGACATTCATTGTGAGTTGATGAGGCCTGCACAGAGGTTGATTATGGCGGCGTAGGACGTGTCGGTTTTGTCCGAGCGCATGGCTATGCGTTTGAACTCCTTGAGCTTCTGGAAGTAATTCTCAACCAGGTGGCGCCATTTGTACATCTCGTCGTCAATTTCCAACGGCTCCAACCGTTGGGGGCGCTGCGAAAGGACGATCTTGGCGCCACGCTCGTTCATATCGTCGATGATCCAATTGCTGTCGAAGGCCTTGTCCGCGAGCATCGCATCAAATTCGATGCCCCTGATCAACGGTGCGACGCCAACCGTATCGTAACGATTGGCGGGCATCAGGACGAAGCGCACCAGGTTGCCAAGAGCATCCACCAAAGCCAGGATTTTGGTCGTCCAGCCAATCTGGAAATTGGCTCATTACGCAGAAGTCTTCACCTGGGCGATCTGCTGGACCTGCTGTCCACCTTGCGCAAAGCGGGATGGGCGGCGCGGGTCGGCAGCTATAGCCGTTTGCTTGCAGATACCAAGACGAAAGACCTGCAAACCATCGGTGTGCTGCGCCTGTTGTCGATCCGGCACGATGGGTCGATGATCTTCATCACAACCCCGCCTTCGACCAACATTAGCGGCGCCCAGCGGGTGGTTTAAGACCGCGCGCCTTGGCGATATCCCAATATGCTTGCTAAACAAGTTCGTCATATGCTGTTGGCTGGAAAAGCCAGACGCATAAGCGATCTCGGACAGCGGCACAGTCGTGTCAGCCAACAAGCCTCGCGCCTTTTCTATCCGCCGCGCCAAAATATACTGATGCGGCGGCTGGCCGACGGTATTCCGAAACGCGCGCGAAAAGCGATACACGTCCCAGCCAGTCAAGGCAGCCATATCGTCCAGGGTGATCTTTTCGTCAAACCGATCCTCGACCAGCGCCCGCACCTGCGCCCGCACCGCATCGCTGATCGGCTTGGCCTCCAGCTTGGTTTGCCCAGCCGTGGTCTGCCCAAACACCCGCAGCACTTGGCCGATGATCATATGGGTCCAGGCGTGCAATTCCATCTCGTGCATCGGACCGGCCTTGGCCGCGTTCCGCAGTGCCTGCAGGCTGGATTTCAGCGCTTTTTCGCTGGAAAAAGCGACCCCCAGGCTGTCGATCACATCACCGCGCAGGCCCGAGACCGTCGTCTGCATCTTCAAATCGGCCGTAGGCAGATAGACATGCAGAAAGTCGACAGACCCGCGCGACCGCCAATAGGCCGGGGTTTCGGCCGATTGCAGCGTCACCTCGCCAACGCGAGTTTCATGCTCCGGATTGCCACATTTGTTATGGCGCCCGGTGACGCTGTTGCCGCCAACGTGCCAGACCAGCATCGAATGCCCCTCAAGCGTTTACGGCGCGTCCAGATCGAACGCGCCACGCCACTGGGCCGCGAACACGGCGTCACTGTTACTCGGCTTATTTTGGCTACTTCCTGAGTGCCGTATTCCTCTATTAGCCGCTTGTCGAGCGCAGCCTCTTGCAAGGACGCAGGTCAGGATACCGCCGGGGCTGACATCATCATTCGCACACCTTCGTCCGATATTTCGCGGGCGAGACGCCCAGGTGTTTGCTAAACAGGTTCGTCATATGCTGCTGACTGGAAAAGCCGGACGCATAGGCGATCTCGGCCAAGGGCAGTTTGGTCTGGATCAGATCTTTCTTGGCCCGCTCAAGCCGCCGCGACATCACATATTGATGCGGGGTCTGCCCAACAGCGTTTCGGAACGCCCGCGAAAAGCGGTACACGTCCCAACCGGTCAGGGCGGCCATATCGTCCAGCGCGATTTTCTCGTCGATCCGATCCTCGACCAGCGCTTGTACCTTGCTGACCATCGCGGCTTCGAGCGCCTTCGCGTCGCGCGGTGGCGTTTGCCCTTGACCGAAGGTTCGCAACACCTGACCGATCAACATATGGATCCAGCCCTGCAACTCTAACTCACCCATTGCCCCAGCTTGGGCGGCTTTACGCAAACTTTGCAGGCAGTGCCGCAAAGGGGCGTCGTGGCCGGTGGTTAGCGACAGATTATCGACGACAGCCGAATTGCCGAACATGTGGTGGGCTTGCATCTCCATATCCGCCTGGGGCAGATAGACATGCATGAAATCAACAACGCCTCTTGATTTCCAATAAACCCCATGACCCTCGGGATGCAGGGTCAAAGAATCCTGTCCTGGATTGACCGTATCACCCCCATAACGATTGTACCGACCGCTGACCACTTCCCCACTCAAGTGCAGCACGAGCGTTGAAACCCCCTGCGGCACCTGCGCTTCGACATAGTCAAAAGACCCACACCAGTGGGTGGCAAATACAGCCTTACCACCAACCGGTTTTATATGCGCAAGCGGTTTTACGCTTTGTCTGTCAGCCTGCAACAGCGTCGACAAGATGTCTTCTGTCATCTTCGGGGCCTTGCGCCCCGTTCCAAGCTGTTGTTCCATATCACACCCCAATTATCACGGCCGCCGCCTGTGCGCAAACCAGGTACTCCGTCGGCGCCAACATCCAGGAATATGCCTTTTCCCCAAATTTGTATCTTACATATTTTTGAGGATACGCATCGCCTTTGCATTTCTTTGGGAATTATCAGAAATCCACCGGGAAAACCTCAAAATTCCATAACTGCGAGTTTTTGTGGAGGACAGATGCCGATCATCGCGCCACTTTGAGTTGCAACGCGAGAAGAGAACAAAAAAGGCTCGGATGAGCACCCCACCCACACTCAGCGGAGCGATATTGCGGACCGTCCGACGCCATCTTGGCCTCAGCCAAGAGGCCGTCGCTGCCAGTGCCGCCCTGTCCAAACGCACGATCGAAAGCGTCGAACGCGGCCAGGGCAGCCCCCGGCCAAACACGTTGAATGCGCTTGCGGCGACCCTGGGTGCCGATCATACGGTTATCCAGGCGGGAACGACGACGCGGCACGTTTTGGCTGTTCCCGCCATCGCTCCGATCTCGCCCGGCGATTTTCTGGACGTGCTGGACGGTGTCGAACATGCGGACAGCCTGGCCCCCCCTATCGACGACATCAGCACCGCAGCTTTGGCGCGCGACACTGCACGTCTGTTTCAGCAACTGGCCGACACCTATCCGGATGTAAGCCCCTCTGATCGGCTGATCTATCTGCGTGACTTATGCGACCAGGTGCTCCAACTCCGCGCACGGGGCTGGATCGCACGATGCGGCTCGTATCAGCGCGATGACTTGGGGAATGTCGCTGTCTTTCGGCTGCATCCAGCATATGCGCAGGGGGCGATGCTGTTTTTGACCGTTCCCGAAAACGCCGTGATCACTGACGCGCAAATCGTCTGGCAAATAGATGGCATATAGGTGGGTTCGCCCCGACCCTTAGTGCATAACCTGTGCGGCATCCATCGCATCAGCCTGGTTAACCACCCTGTCTGCGCACTCCTGCATTTCCCGGGTCGAAGCATACCCGCTGTGGCGCGCAGCGACCTGTGGTTCAACGTCCAACACGTTTTGCAGCATCCAGGCCCGAAATGCCCGTGCCCTTTCCATATAAGTTGCCGGGCCAATGCCCAGACGCATATGAAACGCCGCGTCCAATCGACCAAACGTCACGTCATGCGCGTGTGCGACATCCTTGATGGTAATCTTTTTTCCCAGATTGTCATGCATATACACAAAGATCCGATCGATCATATCATTGCTCAGTGGCATATCGCCCACAGGCTCCTCAGCCGAACACGACTGCAGTCGCCGCGCGATTTGCAGGGACAGGCCCTGGGCAAGCCAAGTCGAGGCTTCGCCCGAATCCAATCGCCCACTCAGCAATTCAACCAAGATCATAAGCGAGGTTGCGTGCATGCCCGGATCCAAAACCCCGCTCCAGCCCATCGTCGGCGCCAAACGGCCATCGGGCAGCCGTCCGGTCGTGACGTTCTTGGTCGCGCGCTGGATCAGCGGCTCCTCAAGCATGATATGCAGCATCGTGGCGCTGCCGCGTTGACCGATCTCCAACTCAGCCCCGCTTGGTGTGAAGAACGAAACCTCCGAGCCTACGTTAACCGGCTTTGGCAAATGCGACTGGGTCAAAAGACCGTGGCCCGACAGACACAAGCTGAACAGATGAAACCCCAGGGGTGGGGTGTGCAGTGTTGGCACGTCATCCATCCCCCATAGGGCCGCGGACATCCCCGAACCATTCAAAGCCAGCGCCGCATCGCGCAGATCACATCCCAACTCAAACCCGAAATAGTCGATTAACTGCGCTGGCGTCAGGCCCTCTCGCTTTGCGCAGCCAGGTGCCGGGCTTTCAAAGGTTGAGGCAATGGCGCTAGCGGATTTTGTCATGGCGGTGCACATTCAATTTGTTGGACCTCACTACCGACATGGTGACAGATCCTACTTCCGGGGTATTACGAATTCTTGCAGCCGCTCCCATAAAGATCACCCAATATTGCGAGTCTTCTCGCCGTCGACAGCGAATTTGCGACGGTATCGCCCGGGCGTCATCCCTGTCAACGTCTTGAACGCCGTCGTCAGATGCGCTTGCGAGCAAAATCCAACCCCATAGGCAATCCCCGAAATCGGATCCGTTGTTTCCACCAAAAGCTGCCGCGCCTCGGTGATGCGCCTGTCAATGATATAGCGCTGCGGCGTACAGCCCATGGCCGCCTTGAACATCCGCGAGAACTGAAAAGGATCCATCTCGAACGCCTCGGCCAATCCCGCCACGGTCAGAGCGCCGCGGAAATGCTCTTCGACATAAGCCACGATGTCCGTCACCTGTTGATCCGACAGGCTTGCCGCCGCCCGCCGCGGTGTTGGTGCCGTTTGTTTCAGCGCGAAGGCCACGTGCGACAAAAGGATATCCGTCTGCCCCTCGACATATGCGGGGCTCTGAAATTGCGCCCCAAACATGTGTCGCCGCAGCGACTGCGCCACCATCCAAATGTCCTGGTCGCGATAACCAACCACCGCTTTCTTTCCCAGCAACGACGCGCTGCCCGCAGCGTCCAAAACCATCTGCACGCGCCGCGTATCAACCGATATCACCAGACTTTCAACGGGGCTGGACTGCCGCAACCGGTGGCCGCCGCCATCGGGGAAGAACGTCAGCGCAAAGGATTGGCCTGGATCCACTTGGTTCACCACGGCACCCCCGACAATCGACACTTTGGCCCCGCGCAAGGGAATAACAATCATACACTGGCCTGACCTGGCTTGCGCCTGGAACGCTGTCGCCGCTGTCACCACAATCGATATCTCAGGGGTCTGCAGAAGGGCCAACGGCTCAGGCCCTTTCCAACTCTCAAAGACTTCTTCTGTGGCGACTGGGCCAGCGCGCCGCAAAACGCCATACTCAGCCTCAGTGTAACGCATACCCTTGGTTCTTTCTCTCTGTTCCATGGGGCCATATTGTCGGAAGCTGTCCGAAATATCTTACACTCACCCTGAGCTTATACTTTTTTGCCGATTGCGATTCCTGACGGCCAACCTACTGTTTCCGAAGCTCTTTCCAACCACACGCTCGTGGCGAACCCTATGGTGAGAAAATAAAGCGGCACTTCTTCCCGCTGATCTGCCAAGTCCAGTCGAATCACTTTGCGGGCCCTTTTCAGCAGTGAAATTGAAACGCCAGAAGTATCCCCTTTTGGCGTGGCGATGGGGCCGAAATCCCACATTGTCGTTGCAAATCGGCAACTTTTATGATTCCCTATCGTCAGAAATCAGCGCCCCGACAAGGCAAAGTCGTCCCTGCCGGCACACACCACGGGACTAAAAACGAAAAGGAACGACCCGGCACCAGAACGGCCAAAGCCGCAGCCGACTTAACTCAAACGCCATCTTTTGGAACGTAAATGTTGCAACAGACAGCAAGATCAGACGCCGAGGCGCGTCAACGAGCGGGATCCTGAATGAAGAAAGACATTGGCCAACAGATCGCGGCCCTGCCCATGCGTTGGAATGATAACGGCAAGCTGCGGATCCTTATGGTGACCTCACGCGATACAGGTCGCTGGGTCATGCCCAAAGGTTGGACGATGGACGACCGCAAACCCTGGGCCGCAGCCGAGATCGAAGCGCTGGAGGAGGCCGGGGCGGTGGGATATATCTCTTCCGAGAAGTTGGGCGAGTATCGCTACAAGAAAGTTTTAGACGACGGCAGCAAGATCACCTGCCGCGTGCGGGTCTACCCAATGGTTGTCGAGGCGTTAAAGCGCAATTGGAAAGAGCGGGACCAACGCAAACGCCGCTGGTTCTCGGCCAAAACCGCCGCAAAATCGGTAAAAGAGCGCGACCTGGCGGATCTGCTGCGCGCCCTTGCCAAAAAGCCGCATAAACAACCCGCGATCCAAGAATTGCTGAAAGCCTCGTAAGAGGTGTCCACTTAGTCAAAGCGCTTCGGCTTTAACCTGCCTGTAGCGAAATCGATTTAATCTGCAACACAGCTTATCAAAATCTGCGTTCGAAATCAGCATCTTTCTGATTTAGAGGTAGTAGATTTTGATTCAGATTTATCGAAATTTTCTCTAGCTTTGAAGGTGGTATTTAGCATGATCGCTATTGGTACGCCTGGCAGAGCCATCGCCACCCACGACGACAAAGCCGCAACCGCAATCCTCGGTGTCCGCCACATCCCAGCATCGGTCATATGGATCAATTGATCGCACCGCCCGTAGAGACAGTCACGAAGACCCCGCAGGGCTGGGTAACCCGATCCAACGGCGCAGGTTCCGTGGAGTCACGAACTGCCGCAGGGCCGGTGTCATGCGCTTTTCCACAAATTCAGCCACGACCCAAGACATGCCCAGAACCATCAGCACCGTCACGACAATCGCCATGATTGGCGAAAGTCCCATGTCGACCAATTGCCTTATCATCCGATAGCCAAAAACTTGATGTACCAAGTACACCGGATAGCTCATCGCCCCGCACAAGCGCACCAGCCCCACCAGCCGCTCGGGAACCTTCAACAGATAGAACGCGGGGAACAAAAGTACGACACCTGCCACGATCAAAGTACACTCAAGCACCGATTGCGGCGCGATCAGCCCGCGCTGAAATGGCAAGATCATCTGGGGCATCATCAGAATGGCCGAGATCACATTCGCCCCGATCACGGCCACGATACGCGGCGACCATCTTTCGGTCACCGCCACAGAAACGACGACCCCCAAGGCGAAATAAGGCGCATAAATGAAAAATGGCACTGTTTGCGCCAAGGCCGCCGACCCTGAAACGACAGCCAAGCCCCCTGCAACGCTCAGGCTGGTCATTATCCAGGACAGGTAACGGGCCCGTCCGATCGCCAGTAGCAGGGCCACCAATGCGTAAAAGCGCCACTCATACACCAATGTCCAATACGAGGCGTCGATCAGCGGAAGGTCAAAGCCGATCCCAAAGAACGACAGCGCGACCATATAGCGGGTCAGTGCGTCGCCAAAGGCCCCGCCTGACACCACCAATACGGCGAACGTAATTGTCGCGCAGGCCAGCAAAGATGGGTAAAGCCGGACAAAGCGCGCAATTGCGAAACTCAGCCAATCTCGCCCTGCCATCGAGCGCGCGATCACAAACCCGCTGATCATGAAGAATGTCAAAATGGCGTAACGGCCATAATAAAACCAATCGGGGCCCACGTCTGGAAGCACACTCTTGGCGGCCCCCGACCAGGTGTAGTGATAGATCACTACCGCCAACGCGAGCAGCAATCTTAGCAGATCAAGACCCAGCAGCCTGTTTTGCACAGCGTTAGTATCCTCCCGGGATTACAGCACACACTCAAACACTCGAAACACCCCCGGGGTTCAGTGTCGAAACACTTCAGGCACTTGCCCAAGCCGACTCATTCCCGCTTCGAGACCGACCTATACCAGAAAGAGAAGTGATTTTTCTAGGGGCGCAAATGGCAATAAGCCGCCAGCCGTGCGCATTACCACCCAAAGGCCGCTTCGTCAGACTTCAAGGCCTGCCGTCGACTGAACCGGCCCGGCTTTGTCGGAGAGCATCAACTTAAGTAAGGATGATGGTTCACTTGAGGACAGTACCGAGCCATCTAAGGGAATTCACGCAAACCCCTCCGTGCCCTTGGATGCGCGTGGGGGCTTCCCATTCCCATGGTTTTGCGCCATAAGCCGCGCATCGCAGGAACCGTGTTCCTGTGCGCGGACCCTGTGCAGACCCTGCTGGACGACATCCCGGCTGTGGCCCGCCTTGAGAGCCGGCATTGAAACCTTCCACTTATGAAGGAGATCCCGATGTCGATTACGCCTGAGCTGAAAGAACAGCTGATCAAAGAATACGCCACGAAAGAGGGCGACACCGGCTCGCCGGATGTGCAGATCGCCATCCTGACCAGCCGCATCTCGACGCTGACCGAGCACTTCAAGACCCACAAAAAGGACAACCATTCCCGCCGTGGGTTGCTGATGATGGTCGCCCAGCGCCGCAAACTTCTGGATTATGTGAAGCGCAAGGACGAAGAGCGGTACAAGACGCTCATCGGAAAGCTCGGCATTCGCCGCTAATACCGCTCAAAGCGCGTTCCCCGGGGATGCGCTTTTTGCATATCGACGGGGCGGTTGCCGTGCGCCCCACTGATCCCACGGCAGATGTCCGAAAGATGCCCTCCCCCGTCCCCGGGTCCGGCACCAGGATGCGATGAAACCGGGGGACAGATGCGGCCGGCTGCCAAGGGGCAGCGCCGCGAGAGGAAACTATATATGTTTAATGTTGTGACGAAATCCATCGAGTGGGGGCATGATACCCTTACCCTCGAGACCGGCAAGGTTGCACGCCAGGCAGACGGCGCCGTTGTCGCCACTTATGGCGAGACCAGCGTGCTGGCCACGGTTGTGTATGAAAAACAGCCCAAGCCGGGCTTGGATTTCTTTCCGCTAAGCGTGCACTATCAAGAGAAATACTATGCCGCCGGCAAGATCCCCGGCGGCTTCTTCAAGCGCGAGGCGCGCCCGACCGAGAAAGAGACGCTGACCAGCCGTCTGATCGACCGCCCCATCCGCCCGCTGTTCGTCGAAGGCTTCAAGCACGAGACCCAGGTCATCATCACAGTGCTGTCGCATGACCTTGAGAATGACCCGGATATCGTGGGAATGGTCGCTGCCTCGGCCGCGCTGACGATCTCTGGCGCGCCATTCCTGGGGCCGATCGGCGGTGCCCGCGTGGGCTTCGTGGATGGAGACTACATCCTGAACCCGGCCGTCGAAGACATGGACAAGCTGCGCCTGAACCCCGAGCAGCGCTTGGATCTGGTTGTGGCCGGGACCAAGGACGCGGTGATGATGGTCGAGTCCGAAGCTTACGAGCTGTCCGAGGCTGAAATGTTGGGCGCGGTGAAATTTGGCCATGACCAGATGCAGCCGGTTATTGATATGATTACCGAATTCGCGGGCGAGGCGGCCAAAGAGCCGTTTGATTTCCAACCGCCCGAGTACAGCGATCTGTATGCCAAGGTCGAAAGCCTGGGTGGCGAGGCGATCCGCGCGGCCTTTGCGATCACCGACAAGCAAGAGCGGACGGCTGCGTTGTCCGCAGCACGGACCGCGATCAAAGAGGGTCTGAGCGAGGAAGAGCTCGAGGACAAGAACCTCGGCTCCGCGATGAAGAAACTGGAAAGCTCGGTCGTGCGCGGCGACATCATCGCCACCGGCAAGCGGATAGACGGGCGCGATCTGGCCACGGTTCGACCCATCGTCTCCGAAGTCGGCATGCTGCCCCGCACCCATGGTTCGGCGTTGTTCACCCGGGGCGAGACCCAAGGCCTGGTCGTGACCACTCTGGGCACCGGCGATGACGAGCAGATCATCGACGCGCTACATGGTGAAAGCCGCTCGAACTTCCTGCTGCACTACAACTTCCCACCCTATTCGGTCGGCGAAGCCGGGCGCTTCATGGGCCCGGGGCGTCGCGAGATCGGCCACGGCAAGCTGGCATGGCGCGCTTTGCAGGCGGTTCTGCCTGCACCAACCGACTTCCCCTACACCATCCGCGTGGTGTCCGAGATTACCGAGTCTAACGGCTCCAGCTCGATGGCATCCGTTTGCGGCGGCTCGCTGTCGATGATGGACGCGGGCGTGCCGCTCAAAGCCTCGGTCGCGGGTGTGGCTATGGGTCTGATCCTGGAGGAGGATGGCAAGTTCGCGATCCTGACGGATATCTTGGGCGATGAGGATCATCTGGGCGACATGGACTTCAAGGTGGCCGGGACCGAAAGCGGCATCACCTCGCTGCAGATGGACATCAAAGTCGCGGGCATCACACCGCAGATCATGGAGCAGGCTTTGGCACAGGCCAAAGACGGCCGGATGCACATTCTGGGCGAGATGGCCAACGCGCTAAGCGAAGGGCGGACCGAGTTCTCCGCCCATGCCCCGCGCATCGAGACGATGAACATTCCATCGGACAAGATCCGCGAAGTGATCGGCTCGGGCGGCAAGGTGATCCGCGAGATCGTCGAAGTTTCGGGCGCCAAGGTCGACATCAACGACGATGGTGTGATCAAGATTGCAAGCCCGAACGCCGAAGCCATCGAAAAGGCACGTGGCATGATCCATGCGATCGTGGCCGAGCCCGAGGTTGGCATGATCTATACTGGCAAGGTCGTGAAGATCATGGATTTCGGGGCCTTCGTGAACTTCTTCGGCAAGCGCGACGGGCTGGTGCACGTCAGCCAGATGTCGAACGAACGGGTCGGCCATCCGAAGGATATCTTGCAAGAGGGCCAAGACGTTAAGGTCAAGCTGATGGGCTTTGACGACCGCGGCAAGGTCCGCCTGTCGATGAAGGTCGTCGATCAGGAAACCGGCACCGAGATCACCGAGGACGCATAGCTCCGATGCCATGAGCATTCCAAAGGGCGCGGTTTTGAACCGCGCCTTTTTTTGGGCAATGCCCAAAGCGCTTTGGCAATCAGGCTTTGCGCAGGGGCGGACATTCTGTAGAAGTCGATAAGGGCGGCTAGGGACGAACCACATGCGCATTGGATTTGACTACGGTGGCACGAAAATCGCGGGTGTCGCCCTGGACGATCAGGGGGTGAAACTCGCGTCTGGCCGCGTGCCCACGCCCTACAACGATTATGATGGTGGCGTGCGGGCCATTCGCGGACTGATGCAACAGCTTGAGGTCGAGGCTGGTGCCGTTTCGGAAAGTGTGGGCATCGGTGTGCCGGGATCCGTGGATAGGGACACCGGGCGCGTGACTCTGGGCAATTCGCTGTGGCTTCACGGGCGCGACCTGCGTGGGGATCTGCGCGTGGCCTTGGACCGGCCGGTCGCGATTGCGAATGATGCGAACTGTTTCGCACTGAGTGAAGCCGTCGATGGCGCAGGGGCGGGGGCCAAAGTCGTGTTTGGCGCCATTTTGGGCACTGGCGTCGGTGGTGGCGTGGTGGTCGATCAGCAGTTAATTGAGGGCGTGAACGCTGTGGGCGGCGAATGGGGGCACATCCCCCTGCCCAGTCCCATGGATGACGAGCGGCCCGGGCCACTTTGCAGTTGCGGCGTGCCGGGGCATGTCGAGGCCTGGCTGTCCGGCCCCAGCTTGGCAGCGGATCATGCGCGGTCACAGGGGATCGAGGATGGGCCCACAGCCCCCGAGATCATCGCTTTGGCTGACGCAGGCGACGCCGCAGCCGCCAATACCGTGGCGCGGTTCGAGGACCGTTTGGGACGCTCCCTGGCGACAATCATCAATTTCCTGGACCCAGATGTGATTGTTCTTGGGGGTGGTTTGTCAAACGTGGCGCGGTTTTACGAAACCGTGCCGCCGCGCATTGAGGCGCATGTATTTGGCGATAAGTTCAACACACGACTGGTCCAGAATGTTCACGGGGACAGTTCGGGTGTGCGCGGCGCAGCTTGGCTGACCCCGCGTAGCTGAGGTCGGGCAGCCCGAGACCCTCTGGTCGGACAGCCCGAGGACTTGGAAAACTGCCGCTTAGAACGGCACAGGGGCGCGGAAGGTGGTTGCAGCACCGCCCAAAGGATGGCGCAGGGTCAGGGTCTCGGCATGCAAGTTCAGGCGCGGGGTGGCGGCCAAGGCGGCACCGGTGGCATAAAACCGATCCCCCGCGATGGGCAGGCCGATGCTGAGCAGATGAACACGGATTTGGTGCGAGCGTCCGGTCAGCGGGGTTAGCCGTAGGCGGGTGAGTGGCCCTTCGGCGGCGATTACCTGCCAATCGGTGATCGAGGCTTTGCCAGTTTCGTGGCAGACCATCTGCAACGGGCGGCGGGACCAGTCGGAGGTGAGCGGCAGATCGATGTGGCCAGCCTGCGCCCCGGGGCGGCCCCAGACCCGGGCTATATAGGTTTTGCTAAGATGACGGTGTTGGAACTGCCGCGCGATATGGCGCTGCGCCAGCCGCGTGCGGGCAAAGATCATCAGCCCCGATGTGTCCATATCCAGGCGGTGCAGCAGCAGCGCCTCGGGGAAAGCGGCACGGACGCGGGCCTCAAGGCAGTCTTCCAACCCCACGGCTTTGCCCGGCACCGAGAGGAGGCCCGCAGGTTTGTCCACCACGATCAGCGCCTCGTCCTGATGGAGGATCGTTAGCGGCCCGGTTGGTGGTGCATAGGGGTCGCCGGACGGCAAAAGGCTGGGTGCAAGGCCGGTCATCATTGCCGGATAGGCCCCTGAGGGGCGGCCGTCAATCGGCGTAATGTACCGTGATCGGTTCCGGGGCGGTCAGAACGCAGCGCACGGGCGCCTCGACCACCGGTCCCTCGGCCAAGGCCTTTTCCAAGGCCAGTTGCTTTCCCGCACCGGTGATCAACAGATGCAGACTGCGCGCCGCGCGCAGCACCGGGGCGGTTAGGGTGATGCGCGGTTCGGGCGCGCCGGGCGCCCGCATGGGCAACAGCGGCGGCGCGGTTGGGCTAAGCGCTTGGTCTAACAGATCCGCACCAGGAAAGAGCGAGGCCGTGTGCATATCCTCGCCCATGCCGAGCACACAGACATCCAAGGGAAGGACCGCCGTCACCGCCCCGCTGAGAGTGTCCAAAACCTGTTCGGGCCGCTCCGCAGGTGCATAGAAGGGCACCAGGGTGGCCGCGGCAGCCGCCCCCTGCAGCAGGGTTTCACGGATTAACCGGGTGTTCGAGCGGTCGGAGGTTTCGGGAACGAACCGCTCGTCCGTCAGCATGACCGTGACGCGCGACCAGTCCAACGGTCGCGCCGCCAAAGCCCTCAGAAAGGCCCCAGGCGTCGTACCGCCAGGAACCGCCAGCGTCGCCTTGCCGGTGGCCGCAAGGGCCTCGGACAGTTCGCGCGCGACAATCTCGGCCAAATCCTCGGCCAGTTCGTCCCGCGCACCGTAGTGCAAGATGACCGGGATCACCGGTACAAAAATGATTTGCCCGACTTCTCGAACATATGCAGCTTGTCAGGGCTGGCGGTTAGGCGCACCGTATCGCCCTTGCGGGTCTCGCGCGTTCCGGGCAGCTTGGCGATCAGCGGATCTTCGGTGCCATCGGCCTCGAAATAAAGGTTGGTCGTTTCGCCAAGCTTCTCGATAACCGCAACCGCGCCCTCGAACACAAAATCCTCGCCTGCGGTCTCGACCAAATCCTCGGGGCGCACACCCACCTGGACCTTTTGGCCCATGTCGCTGTCTATGCTCGCAATGGGCACGCTCATGGTGCCCCCCTGGTCCATCTTAACAGTGGTTTGCGCACCGGTGCCTGACACGGTGCCACCTAGAATGTTCATCGAAGGCGAGCCGATGAACCGTGCGACAAAGACATTCGCCGGCCGCTCATACAGCTCAAGCGGCGCGCCGACCTGCTCGATATCGCCGCCATGCAAGACGACAATGCGGCTGGCCAGGGTCATCGCCTCAACCTGGTCGTGCGTCACATAGATCATCGTACTTTCGGGCATGCTCTCTTTGAGCTGGGCAATCTCGATCCGTGTCGCGACCCGCAGTGCTGCGTCCAGGTTCGAAAGCGGCTCGTCAAACAAGAAAACCTTGGGATCGCGGACGATGGATCGACCGATCGCGACACGCTGGCGCTGGCCCCCGGACAGGGCCTTGGGCAGACGATCCAGGTATTGGTCAAGTTGCAGAATGCGGGCGGCATTGGCGATGGCCTCGTCAATCTCGGCCTTGGGCTTTTTGGCGATCTTCAGACCAAAGGCCATGTTCTCGCGCACCGTCATATGCGGATACAGCGCATAGGTCTGGAACACCATCGCGATCCCACGCTGCGCAGGTGGCGTTTCGTTCATCCGCTGCCCGTCTATCTGCAACTCACCGCCGGTGATGGTTTCCAGACCCGCGATCATGCGCAGAAGCGTGGATTTCCCGCAGCCCGACGGACCGACGAAGACCACCAACTCGCCCTGTTCGATGCTGAGGTTGATGTTTCGCAGAACCTCAACCTCGCCGTAGGACTTGCTGACACTCGTTAGTTCCAAAGACGCCATGGTTCCCTCCCGTTATCTTTTTGTTAGTTCTCGGCAAAGAATGCCTGGAACGGCGGCAGGGTGATCGTTGCCCCCTGCCGTTCGCTTGTAAACCCGAGTCCCTTGATCTCGGCCCAGTCTCCGCCGGGCAGCTGGACGGTCTGCGCCGTTTCGCTGAAGTTGAACGCACAGAAGATCGGCGCTTCGCCGTCTAGGGTCCGGGTGAAGGCCAGTACCTCGTCTGACGCGTCGAGCATGGTCAGCAGTCCCTTGCTGAGCGCCTTGCGCATACCCCGAAAGGCCACCATCGTGCGATAGAAGTTAAGGACGGAGGCCTCGTTTGCCTCCTGCGCCGTGACGGCATAGGGCAAGTGTTCCATCGCGACCGGCAGCCAGGGTTTGACCTCGGAAAAGCCGGCATTGGGGCTGTCGGTGGTCCAGGGCATGGGCGTCCGGCAGCCGTCGCGGCCCTTGTAGCGCGGCCAGAACTGCTTGCCGTAGGGGTCCTGCAGATCCTCGTAGGCCACATAGGCCTCGGTCAGCCCCAACTCCTCCCCCTGGTAAAGGCAGACCGAGCCGCGCAGGGCCAGGATCAGCGCCAGATGCAGGCGGATCGCCGGCTCGCTCAGGTTCCAGCGGCTCGCATGGCGCATCACATCGTGGTTCGAGAAGGCCCAGCACGACCAGCTTTCAGCCGCGATCTGCGTGAAGTCCTGCAAGATCTTCGCGGCCCGGTTGCCGGTCACCGGGGTAGGGGCGAGGAAGTCGAAGGAGTAGCACATGTGCATGCGCTTGGTGCCTTCGGTGTACTGGCCCATGAGCTCGAGCCCGTACTGCGCGTCGCCGATCTCACCCACGGCGGCGATATCCTGGTACTCCTCCATCAAGGCGCGGAACCGCTCGAGAAAGACGAGGTTCTCAGGCTGGTTCTTGTCGTACTTGTGGTTCTGGAAGTTGTAGGGGTTCACCTCGGGCGCGATGGTCGCGTTGCGGTCTTCGGGGGCCAGGGGAGGGTTGTCGCGCAGTTGCGCGTCGTGGAAATAGAAGTTGATCGTGTCCAGACGGAACCCGTCGACGCCACGCTCCAACCAGAAACGCGCCACGTCGAGCAGGGCGTCCTGCACCTTGGGTTCATGGAAGTTCAGATCGGGCTGGCTCGCCAGGAAGTTATGCAGGTAGTACTGCTGCCGCTCGCTGTCCCATTGCCAGGCCGAGCCGCCGAAGATCGACAGCCAATTGGTCGGCGGGGTGCCATCGGGTTTGGCGTCAGCCCAGACGTACCAGTTGGCCCGCGGATTGTCGTGGCTGGCACGGCTTTCGGCGAACCAGTTGTGCTGGTCCGAGGTGTGGCTGAGCACCAAATCGATCATGATCCGAATGCCCAGCTCATGGGCGCGGGTCACCAGCGCGTCAAAGTCCCCCAGGGTACCGAACATCGGGTCGATGTCGCGGTAGTCCGACACGTCATAACCGAAATCCAACATCGGCGAGGTGAAAAACGGCGAAATCCAGATCGCATCAACGCCTAAGCTGGCCACATAGGGCAGCCGGTGGATAATCCCCGCCAGATCGCCGATCCCATCCGCATTGCTGTCCTGATAGCTGCGCGGATAGATCTGATAGATCACCGCCCCGCGCCACCAATCAGGGTCGCGGACCACCTTGCTTTGTTGGCCCACGGGAAGTGCCATGTTCATGGCGAAACTCCGTTATTTCACCGAGCCGGCCAACAGGCCGCGCACCAGGTATCGTTGCATCGAGAAGAAGACCACCAGCGGGACGGCGATCGACACGAAAGCTGCCGTCGCCAGGATACCCCAATCGCCCCCGCGCGACCCTAGCAGGTCGTCGGCGATCTTGACGGTCATGACCTTGGATTCGTCCGCCGAGGGCAGGAACACTTTGGCGACCAGCAGGTCGTTCCAAGTCCATAGGAACTGGAAGATCGCAAAAGACGCCAGCGCCGGGAAGCTGAGCGGCAGGACGATCTTGGTAAAGACCTCGAAATCCGTGGCGCCATCCACCTTGGCGCATTCGATGATATCGCGCGGCAAACCGACCATGTAGTTGCGCAGCAGATAGATCGCCAACGGCATCCCAAAGGCGGTGTGCGCCATCCAGATCCCCACAAAGCTTTGGCCAATCCCGACAGTGTTGTGCAGGTTCAACATCGGCACCAGCGCCAGTTGCAGCGGCACCACCAGCAGGCCGACGACGCAGGCGATCAGCAAGCCGCGACCTGGGAACTGCATCCAAGCCAGCGCATAGGCGGCAAAGGCCGCGATCAAGATCGGGATGATCGTTGCGGGGATCGTCACCGTCAGTGTGTTGATGAACGCGCGGTCCATATTGTCGGCGGTCAGCACGTTGCGATAGTTGTCCAAGGTGAACTGCGGCGGCGTGCTGGCCGCGAAATAGATCCGCGGGCCCCGGTTTCCGAACTCTTCGGCCGAGGTGAAGCGGTAGCTACCGTCGCCGTTGACAACCAAAGTCTCGCCGTCGCCCAGATCGGCAACTTCGCCCGCGGGAAACTCGGTCGGGTTTCGACCCGAGTCGCCAAATGCCGTGACGGCCCCTTCACCACTGGAAAAGGCGGCCTGAACCTCGGGGTCCTCGAAAATATTGCCCTCGGCAACATAGACACCACCGTCCTGGCTGGCCGACGAGATATCGGCGCGGCCCCTAAACGTCAGTTCGACCGAAAACGGCGCCTGCCACCAGCCCGAGGCCGAGATCTGATCCCGGTCCCGAAATGACGACACCAGCAAACCGACCGTTGGCACCAGCCAGACCAGCACCATAAAGACCACGGCAATATTGGTGGCCCAGCTGAGGCTGGATTTGGATCCTGCGATATTGTCCATGTCCCGGCCCCCTCAACGCATTTCTTTGCGCGCTTGCGCAATATTCCAGATCATCACCGGCAGCACGATGATCATGATGACAAAAGCAACGGCGGTCGCCCGCCCGTCATCGCGGAACATATAGCTCATCATGTAACTCGGCAGGATCTGGGTGCCAAAGTTGCCGCCCGTGGTGGCATAGACGATGTCAAACACCTTGAGCACCAGAATGGTGATTGTTGTCCAGACAACCACGATGGTGCCGATGATCTGCGGCACTTTGATCTTGAAGAAGATCTGAAACGGGTTGGCCCCATCGATGATCGCTGCCTCGATGGTATCTTCGGGCACGCCGCGCAGCGCGGCGGAAAGGATCACCATGGCAAAGCCAGTTTGGATCCAGATCAGGATGACCATCAGGAAGAAATTGTTCCAGAACGGGATCTGCAACACATCGACAGGGGTGTCAGCCCCGAGCATCGCGCGCACCGCGTTGATCATACCGATGTCGGCGTCATTGGCGTAAACGAACTTCCAGATCAGCGACGCACCAACAAAACTAATCGCCATGGGCATGAAGATCAGCGATTTCGCGATATTTCCCCACTTCAACCGGTCGGTCAGTTGTGCGGCCAACAGACCAAAAAAGGTCGCGCCAGCGGGCACTACGATCACCCACAACATATTATTGAACAGGCTGGTGGTGAACTGCTCGTCGGCCCATAGGGCGGTGTAATTCCCCATCCCAATAAACTCGGACCCTTCGCGGTTGAACAACGACCGCCAAAACGATCCGATCACTGGATAAACAAGGTACAATCCCAACGCAAAGATAGCTGGGAATAAAAACAGCCAGGGTCGCACTTGGTTCGCACGATTTATGTTGTGACCTGGGTTCGGGCCGGTGGCCGGAAAGATGAACTTATCAAGGATCAGATTGGCGAAATAGAAGTAGCCGACACAGCCGCCCACCCCGATGACAATCGTCAAGATCCCCTGCACCATCGGGTTCATCGTCGTGCCCTCCCCAGGTCACTTTGATTTGTGGGTGTCCGCGATCTGTATCGCGAACACCTAAGTTTGCAGGCTAGTCCCTTACTGGATAGAACTCCAGCGGTCCTGGATGGTCTTGGCCACCGACGCGCCGTCTTCGCCACCGGTATAGGCAACCATACCCTTCCAGAAAGCATCTGCACCGATTTCAGCCGGCATCAAGTCCGAACCGTCAAAACGGAAGGTGGTGGCCCCCAGCAGAACATCACCCAACGCCCGCAGCGTGTCGCTGGCATAGGTGTCGGTGTTCACACCCTTATGCGGTGTCAGGAAGCCTGACTGCGCCATCCACACTTCATGCGCAATCGGTGTTTTCAGGAACTCGATGAAACCGCGCGCGACCGGGCTGTCGTTGGTCAGCGCAAACAGCGTGCCCGCGCCCAGAACTGGCTTGCCCAGATCCTTTTCCGCATAAGCGGGGAAGTAGAAGAAATCCACGTCCTCGCCCACTTCGGTGCCATCGGGGAAGAAGGTGGGGATGAACGACGCCTGACGATGCATATAGCACTTGGGCGGGAATTCGAACAAACCACCAGGGCTGTCACGGAAGTCGGTATTTGCCACACTGGTCGCGCCGCCGTCGACGTAAGTGTCGTTGCGCGCGAAATAGCCGTACTCTTCGATGGCCTCGAGAACCCGCTCGTCATCGAAGGGGATCTCGTTCGCGACCCATTGGTCATAGACATCAGGGGCTTGGGTCCGCAGCATCATATCCTCGACCCAGTCGGTCGCGGGCCAGCCGGTGGCTGCCCCAGAGCCCAGGCCGATGCACCAGGGCGTGCCCCCGTCAGCGACGATCTGATCGGTCAGCGCCTTGAGGTCTTCCATGCTTTCGGGGATGTCATAGCCCGCCTCGTCGAACGCCTCGGGGACATACCAAACCAGCGACTTCACATCGACTTTGTAGAAAAAGCCAAACAGCTCGTCCTCGCCGCTCTCGTTGCCATAGGTGCCCAGATCCACCCAAGACTGACCAGCAGCATAGTTGTCGCGCACCCAATCTGCGGTCTCATTTCCCAGCGGGGCCAATGCACCACGGGCGGCCAGATCTGCGGCCAGGCCCGGCTGCGGAAACACGCCGACGTTCGGGGCCGAGCCTGCTTGGCTGGCGATCACGATGTCCTGCTCAAAACTATCCGAGCCGGAGTAGTTGACCGAAGCACCGGTCGCTGCCTCGAAATAAGCCAGCATATTTTCGACCAGCTCTTTGTCTGCACCGGTCCAGGGACCGGTCATCGACATTTCCTGACCGCTGAAATCATTCGCCGCAGCGAAGTCTTCGTAGCTGGCCCAGTTAAAGGCCGAATCCTCGCCCGGGGCGAATTTTAGTGCGGCGTGGCCATCTGCCCACGCCATTCCGGAAGTCAGCGCAAGCACGGCCGCGCAAGCCAACGGATTGAACTTCATGGTTAAACCTCCCAATTGACGGCCGGCTTCCCCGGCCGGTTTTCCAAGGCGGACGACAGGAAAACACCACCCAAACCGCTTTGAACAGCGCCAAAATGGTCTCGGAACCCCCGGCTGTCAACTAATTTTCGCCACATTCGTAAAACGAGTTGCTTGATTTCGAGGCAATCACCAGCTTACATTCAAACCGCTTTGGTTGGATCGACCTTATGAACCTAAAAGAACTCTCTGATGTCTTGGGGCTTTCGCCCACCACCGTCAGCCGCGCGCTTAACGGCTATCCCGAGGTCAACGCCGAGACGCGAAGACGTGTGATCGAGGCGGCCGCGACATATGGGTATGTCCCCAACAGCATGGCCAAACGTCTGGCGACCGGCCGCGCCATGGCGATCGGGCATGTGGTTCCGCTGAACGAGCATGACATGATAAACCCGATTTTCGCGGATTTCATCGCAGGCGCGGGCGAAGTCTATTCCAAGGCGGGCTACAACATGCTGCTGAGCATCGTGCCCGAAACCGCCGAGGAAGAGAGCTATCGCGCGATGGTCGCCGCCAACTCGGTGGACGGGGTGGTCGTTCACGGGCCGCGCAAAGATGACCACCGCATTCCGCTGCTGCGCCAATTGGGAATGCCCTTCATCGTGCATGGTCGGACCCAAAGTTCCGAGGAATATTCCTGGCTGGACATCAACAACCGAAGGTCTTTTTCCCGCGCAACCAAATATCTGTTGGAGCTGGGACACCGCCGTATCGCCCTGCTGAACGGGCTGGATGCAATGCAATTCGCACGGCGGCGGCGGTTGGGCTATCAGGATGCGCTGACACAAGCGGGGATCACACAAGACCCAGATCTGATTTTCAGCGCTGATATGACCGAACCCTATGGCTATCACACCACCAAAGCGCTGTTGACCGGCCCGAACCCGCCTACGGCACTGCTGTCCTCAAGCTTGATCGTGGCGTTGGGCATCAGCCGGGCGATCTCGGAATGCGGGTTGACCATGGGTCGGGATGTGTCGGTGATCACCCATGATGATGCGACGTCCTTTTTGCCCAACTATGGCCAGGTGCCCTTGTTTACTTCAACCACCTCCTCGGTGCGGGCAGCGGGTGGGCGGCTGGCGGAGTTATTTATCGACCTGATCGAACACCGAATCGACGGCCCTGTGACCGAGCTATGGGAGACCGAGATGGTCCTCGGCACCTCTACCGGGCCCGCGCCACGACCGCAGCCCTGAAAGGCACGGCATGACATTCAAGTTCACCCGCGCGGATTTTCCGGACGGTTTCACCTTTGGCACCGCGACCTCAAGCTATCAGATCGAGGGGCATGCAGCGGGCGGTGCGGGCCAGACCCATTGGGACAGTTTCGCCGCCACACCGGGCAATGTCGTACGGGGCGAGAACGGCGCGCTGGCCTGCGATCACTACCACCGGTGGGAGGCGGATCTGGATCTGATCCGCGACGCTGGGCTGGATGCCTATCGCTTCTCGACCTCCTGGGCGCGGGTTGTGCCAGAGGGGCGCGGTCAGCCCAACGCGCAAGGCCTGGATTACTACGATCGGCTGGTCGACGGCATGTTGGAACGTGGCATCAAACCCTTCGCGACCCTCTATCATTGGGAACTGCCACAGCCCCTGGCTGATCTGGGTGGCTGGCGGAACCGGGACATCGCCAATTGGTTCGCTGATTTCACGACCGTGATCATGGGTCGGATCGGCGACCGGGTCCATGCCGCCGCCCCAATCAACGAGCCCTGGTGCGTCGCCTGGCTCAGTCACTTCATGGGCCATCATGCGCCGGGTATGCGCGACATTCGTGCCACCGCCCGCGCCATGCACCACGTGCTGCTGGCCCATGGCCGCGCGATCCAGGCGATGCGCGCCCTGGGCATGTCGAACCTGGGCGCGGTGATGAATTTCGAATACGCCGCCCCCGCCGACGACAGCCCCCAGGCGGCGCGCTTGGCCCGGATCTATGACGGCTTTTACAACCAGTGGTTCCTGTCCGGGGTGCGCCACAAACGCTATCCGCAGATCGTGCTCGAAGGCCTCGAACCGCATATGCCCGCTGGCTGGCAGGACGATTTTGACGTAATCGGCACGCCGGTCGACTGGCTGGGGATCAACTACTACACCCGGAAGCTGATCGGCCCTGACGACACTGGCCTATGGCCCGGACTGACCGAGGTCGAGGGACCATTGCCCAAAACCGCCATGGAGTGGGAGGTCTATCCCGACGGCCTGCACCATTTCCTGACCTGGGTGAACGCCGAATACGCTGACGGTCTGCCGATTTATGTCACCGAAAACGGCATGGCCAGTTACGACACGGTGCAGGGCGGCGCGTGTGATGACCCTGCCCGCATTGACTATCTGAACAAACACACCGATGCCGTCCGCCGCGCCATCGCCGAGGGGGTGCCCGTGAAAGGCTATTTCATCTGGTCTTTGATGGACAATTACGAATGGGCGCTGGGGTATGACAAACGCTTCGGCCTGATCCACGTCGATTTCGACACGCTAGAGCGCACGCCCAAAGCCTCGTGGCATGCTCTGCAAAAGGCGCTCGCGCCCTAAAACCGCACCAATTGCAGCGCCTCGCGCCGCGAGAAACGCCAGGTCAGCAAAATCCCAGCGGCGGTCAGGCCCACTGCCAACCCGCCCCAGACACCCTTGCCGCCCAGGTCCAGCACAAACCCAAGGAGATAGGCACTGGGGACGCCCAGCCCCCAATAGCTGGCCACCGCAATCCACATCGGCCAACGGGTGTCTTTCAGGCCGCGCAGCAGGGCGACGGACATGACCTGCAACGTATCGACCAGTTGAAACACCGCCGCGACGGCCAAAAGGCCCGCGCCGGTGGTCAGGATTTCGGCGGCGTCCGGCTCCTCCTGCCCCAGGAACATCTGGATCAGCGGTCGGGGCATGACCCAAAGCAGTACGGCGGACGCGGTGGCAAAGCTGAGCCCCATCGCCATCACCGTGATCGCTGCCCGGCGCAGACCGACCGCATCCTTGCGGCCCAACGCGCGGCCCACGCGAACCGTCGCGGCCGAGGACAGCCCAAGCGGGATCATGAACAGAACCGAGATCACTTGCAGTGCGATCCCATGAGCGGCCAGCGCGACGGTGCCCAGCCACCCCAGCATAAGCGACGCCATGACAAACAGGCCAACCTCGGCCAAAAAGGTCCCGCTGATGGGGGCGCCCAAACGCAAAACCTCGCGCAAGGCGGCCGCATCCCCGCGCCAGAGACGGACGAAGATGCGATACTTCTTCAACGCCTCGACCCGGCGGACATATAGCACCAGGGGGAACAGGGTGATCAACGCGGTGCCCAAGGTGGCAACCGCCGCGCCCTTGATGCCCAACGCTGGGGCGCCGAGGTTGCCAAAGATGAACATCCAGTTCAGCAGGATGTTCAACAAAACCCCACAGAACATGGCCCACATCACGATTGCCGCGCGTTCAAGCGCCGACAGATACGAACGTAGAACCATAATCCAAAGCGCGGGGAACAGGGTCCATTGCGCGATGCGCACATAGTCTTGCGCCAGGCTGGACAGTCCAGGGTCTTGGCCAGCGAGCAGCAAAAGCGCCTCGGTCTGCCATAGGATCGGCATCAGCAACGCAGCCACGGCGGTCACGATCCACAGGCCCATCCGGACCGAGCGGCGCACACCCCGGACGTCGCCCTCGCCTTCAGACGTTGCCGCCATCGGCATCACCGCATGCGCGAACCCCGAACAAGCTATAAAGGCCACGAAAAACAGACTGGTGCCCAGAACGCCGGCCGCCAGCGGCTCGGCCCCCAGGCGGCCCAGCATCAAGGTGTCGGTGACCGTGATGGCTTGCTGGCCCAAATGCGCGGCGATCAGCGGCAGTCCCAATTTCAGGGTGGCGCGAATATGACCGCGCCAACTGGGGTCAGCCAGGGGCATCGGCGTTGGCTGAGGCGTTGCATCCATCCCAATAGTGCCTTTTCCAGCAGCTATACGTTCCCAGCGCTGCCCCAGCAATCACATATGCAAAACGCCCACCCGGAAGTGACCGTGGCGGGCGTTTCATATATCTTCATGGGCCGAAGCCCGATTGTCTTAGTTTGTGGCAGCTTCGCCAAAGGTCGCGAGGTAGGCCCAAACATCCTCGCCCCCCTTGCGCAGTTTGAAGCTCATTTTCGAACGGGCTTTGCTGTCATCCAACGTCGCCTGAAGGAACTTGCGGGGATCCGTGACATAGGCAAGGAAATCTTCTTCGTTCCACGTCAGCCCTGCCTCGCCTGCGGCAACAAGACTGTCGCCATACCGGAAGCCTTCGACCGTGCCAGCCTGGCGCCCGAACAACCCATACAGGTTCGGGCCGGTTTTCCCGCGACCCGCCAAAACTTCATCGCCATTTTGGATCACATGGCAAGACGAACACTGCTTAAAGATCGCCTCACCCGCTTCGGCATCGCCCGACGCGTGCCCATCGGCAAAAACAGCCCCGGCGGTCAAGGCAAATGCGGCGGAAAGGGTCAGTGTCAGTTTCATAAGTCGTACTCCCTAAGTCTGTTCTTGTGTCACTTAACCCGGGCTAACCCATGGTCAAAATGATTTTTCTGTCATGGTTGGTAATACGCGGTTAGGCAACCGCCCGGCTGAGAGCGCATTGCGCCCAAAGGTCATGCAGGGCGTGGACCAAGGCGTCGATATCCGCATCCGAATGGCCGGGACCAGGTGTAAAGCGCAACCGCTCGGTCCCCTTGGGCACCGTGGGGTAGTTGATCGGTTGCACATAGATCCCATAATCGTTCAGCAGAATGTCCGAGATCATCTTGCACTTCACCGGATCCTTGACCATCACCGGCACGATGTGGCTGGGATTGGGAAGATGCGGAATACCGATCGCATCCAGTTTGGCACGCAATTTCGCGACCTGCTGCCGCTGCCGCGCGCGCTCCATGTCCGACTGCTTTAGATGTCTGATCGAGGTTGCAGCCCCCGCCGCCAATGCGGGTGGAAGGGCGGTGGTAAAGATAAACCCGCTGGCAAAGGACCGCACGAAGTCAATCAAAGCGGCCGAGCCGGTGATATACCCGCCCATTACGCCAAAGGCCTTGCCCAGCGTGCCTTCGATCAGGGTGATACGGTCCATCAACCCCTCGCGCTCGGCCACGCCGCCGCCGCGGGGGCCATACATGCCAACCGCATGAACCTCGTCGATATAGGTCATCGCGCCGTATTCATCAGCCAGATCGCAGATCTCTTTGATTGGCGCGATGTCGCCATCCATTGAATAGACACTCTCGAAAGCGATGATCTTGGTGCTATCCTCGGGGCATTCTTCCAGCTTGGCGCGCAGATCCTCCATATCATTGTGCTTCCAGATCTTGCGCGCGCATTTCGCGTGACGGATCCCCTCGATCATGCTGGCATGGTTCAGCGCGTCCGACAGGATCACCGCATTCGGCAACCGGCTGCCCAGCGTGCTCAGCGAGGCCCAGTTCGACACATAGCCGCTGGTAAACAGCAGGGCCGCCTCTTTCCCGTGCAGATCGGCCAACTCGGCCTCAAGCATCACATGATGATGGTTCGTGCCCGAGATATTGCGCGTGCCCCCCGCACCCGCGCCCGACTTCTCCAACGTCTCGTGCATCGCCTGCAAAACAGCCGGATTCTGGCCCATGCACAGATAGTCGTTCGAACACCAAACCGTCACATCCCGCTGGGCACCCTCGGCATGATTGGTCGCCTGAGGGAACTTGCCGCGATACCGCTCAAGATCCGCGAATACGCGATAGTTTCCCTCAGCCTTAAGGGTGTCGAGCTGAGCGTTAAAGAGCGCGTCGAAATTCATAGTCACAGACCTCTCGTTGGGGCCGTTTCAGCAGCCATCTTAGTGTCATATTTTTCTTGTTTTGGCGAGGGGAGCAGCCAGCGCCACAAAGCCGCATCCGGCAGCGGCAAAATCATCATCCAATGCTCGAACAGCGCCAGTGCCGTCAGGGCCGCCAGCAGCACAAAGCCGGTTTCGGCGCCTGATCCGCTGGGCATTGCAACCGCCCGCTCGATCCAACAGGCCAGGGCAAAGGTCAACAGCGTGACAGAAATCGGGAAAAACGCGTTCATCGGCGCCCGGCGGAAATGCGTCGTCAGATGCCGCACCGGGCGCGGCAGAAACTCGTCGTTGATGTTGGGCACGCCGAAATACAGGTTCAGCTTGGCAAAGATGCGGGCAAAAAACAGGACCATAAACGTCCATACCGCAATCTGATTGCTCGCGCCGAGTGACAACAACGTGATCAGGATCGCGGAAAACACCAGCGCCATCTCGGAATAGGCAATCGCCCCCCAGGCCCGCACGAAACGCTCCCAGCCTTGGGTCTCGCTGGGTGTGGGATAAGAATTCGGCCCGGTGATGATCCCGGCCAGAAAGGCCATCTCGAACCAGCCCCAGATCAGCAGGGCCGACGTGAACCCCACAAAGGCGCCCTTCAGCCCTGTGTCCTCAAGGGACACCATCACACCCACGCAGCCCAAAAACAGCACCGGCACGGCCATCACGACCGCGCTCATATAACCGTCGCGCCCCTCGCGCTCGGCCCGGCTGACGACATACAGGATCGCCCCGGTGGAGAACCACCAGAAGAAGATCGCATATGCCGCCGCCCAAACCATCAGTACGCCGGTTCTAACCGTGTGCTGATGGGCACGTCATGCCGGATCGCTGGGATGGTATACAGGCTGACAAAAGCAGCCGCTGCCCGGGCCGAGGCCGCAACCTGCCCTAGCCGCCCCGACACCCCGCCGCGCGCCTTGGCCGCCGCCAGATCAGCGTTCGCCTTTTGCAGGCGCTTGAGCGTCGGCAACCAACGCGGATGGTCGATGTCCAAGGTGATCGGGAAGATCTGCTTGGAAATCTCGCTGGTCTTGCGGAACACTTCCTGTCCGTACCAGTCGACATCCACGCCCAGCGCCTCGTGAAATGCGGGCCGCTGGTGGTCGCGCACATACATGGTGCCATAGACCGCCGTCAGGAAGAACTTGATCCACCAGACATTGCGCCCGGTGGTCAACTTGGGGTCGGTCTTCATCAGCAGGGCAAATGCCTCGCCATGGCCGAACTCATCGTTGCACCATTCCTTGAACCATTTGAAAATCGGGTGAAACCGCTTGTCGGGGTGCGCCTCTAGATGGCGATAGATCGTGATGTAGCGCGCATAGCCAATCTTCTCGGACAGATAGGTCGCGTAATAGATGAACTTCGGCCGGAAATAGGTGTACTTCTTCTTCTGGGTCAAAAAGCCCAGGTTCACCGCAATCCCAGCCTCGCGCAGCGCATCGTTGATGAACCCCGCATGCCGCGCCTCGTCACGCGCCATCAGCTGGAACAGCTGGGTGATATCCTTGTTTGAACCGCGGCGTTTCATCTCTTTATACAGCACACAGCCCGAGAATTCCGCAGTGCAACTACTCACAAGGAAGTCGATGAACTCTTTCTTCAGCTGCGGCTCCATCCCCTCCCAGTCGACTGTGTCCCAATCCTCGTTCTTCTTGAAATGGCCCTTGTTGGGGTCCGCCTCCATCTTGGCGATCAGCGCGTCCCAATCTGCGCGGACACCCTCGACGCTGATCGCGTCCATTTCGTCGAAATCGGTGGTGTAGAACCGCGGTGTCAGCAGGGTATCCTGCATCGCGATGTCCGTGGTCACCGTGCTGTCATAGGGCACACCATCAACGGAAGTGGCTGTGGGCGCTTCGCGCTTGGGGGCTTGCATGTTCATAGCGTCGCCTCCTCGCTGAACGAGAACTCACACAGTTCCATGAATTCCAAATCACCGGTCAACCGGGTCCACAGCCGCTCGAGCGCGCTGGCCCGGGTAATGGTGGCGGTGCGATCTTCGGTGACGATCTCGCCATAGGGGGCCATCACCGGCGCGCCATGGATCAGCACCTCGTCGCCCGGATGGATCACGGCACCGTTGTTCAGGCGCATATGGGCGTGCAGGCTTTCGAACTTATGGCTCACCTCCACCGTGCAGGGGGCCTCTTCCTTCTCTCTGGTAAATAGTCCCATTCTCTCTCTCCCGTCCATCCGCCCGGTGTCAGCCGTCGATAATCTCGCGCCAGACCCGGGCATTGTCCTGACCAAAGCCGATCAGGTTGATTTTCCAGCCCGTCGCATCATCCCGAAGGCCTATGCGGCCATCGGCAAAGCGGATGAGGTGAACGGGTGGGTTTTCAGTGATGCCATGTTGCTTGCGCTCGAACGCCAGCGCGTTCTGCACCACCGACAGAAAGCCCGAGGCTTTCCGGCTGGTATCGGACAAAAGGTTCCCCTCCATATCCGTAATCCTAGTGCCCCCATCGGGGCCATCCTTGATCTCAATCAACATCGATTTGACCACAGCCGCCGTATGCACCTGCGCCTCGTGCGGTCGGTCAGTTGCAACGGCATAGCCGACCAGCGCCAGGGTGATCAGCACCAGCCCCAGCATGGCGCGCAGCAGCACTTTGGGGATCAGCTGATCCGCGTCCGAGACGCGCAATGGGCGTTGGGGGGCATGGATCTGCATCAGCTCAGCTCCTTTATTCCGCCGGAATGGCATGTTGCGGGGTGTCGTAGTCTTCGACCACCTCGAAACGGTTCACGACAGCCCCCGTTGCGGCGGACGCTGCGGCGGCCAGTGTTTCGGCCACTTCAACGGCATTTGGGATCGCCCGCAGCGTGGGCTGGGGGCGGCGCATGACCCAGGGGCGCGCATGTGGCCACAACACCAAATAAGCGAACCGCGTATCGCCCTTGAGCGACAGCGAGATCGATCCGGTACCATCCTTGGCCGCCGCTAGATCCGCGCTGGCGATGTATTTCAAGGGTAGGTTCAGCGACACCGTCAGCGCCGCGCCGATCCGCATCACAACCCGGGCGTCGGTGATGGTATAAACCGCCGC
This sequence comes from uncultured Paracoccaceae bacterium, assembly GCA_938049225.1. Lineage (GTDB taxonomy): Bacteria > Pseudomonadota > Alphaproteobacteria > Rhodobacterales > Rhodobacteraceae > Halovulum. The sequence goes on along the minus strand of CALICM010000028.1, from coordinate 33,267 downwards.
ACGCGCCATCACCCAAGCCATCACCATGATCACCGCCACGGCCGCCGCACCGGCAAGCAGATACCACACCACAGCACCGACCCCGGCGGTTGCCCCATCAGATGCACCAAGGGCCAGCCCGCGCCATACCGCCAACAGGGCGAAATATCCGATAACCCAATGGACTTTAAGGGCTGCCTTGGCCAGGGCCCAGGGCACGGGCGAGCCCTGCCACAGGATCCGCTCGCCCTTGGGCAGCTTCTTGGCCAAACCGCGCGCCGCCTCTACGGCAAAATCATCGTGGGCCATAGGGTTCCCCCCTCCCTCGTTCGGTTGGCGCGGCGGTCAGCTGGCGTACAGCTGGCCCCCGGCATAGAATGCCATGATCTTTTCTTCCTCGAGCAAGGTGATCTGATCTTTGGCTTTGGTGGTGGGCACGCGGTCAAAAAACGGCGCCGTCAAGTTGCGCACCAGCACGCCCTTTTTGGTGATCCGCGACATGGTGATCGGCGCCAACCGTGTCTCGCCGCTGTGCAGCTTCATCTCTAGATAGCGCACCATCAACTCGGGCTTGTCGATCCACATATCGGTAACCGTGCCGACGGCCACAGAGTTGCGGTCCAGCACCTCCATCCCGCGCGGGTCCCGGCCAGCAGCATGGCGATAGTCGGTCATCGAGGACATGGGCGCGATCTTGGGGTGCCCCTCGCCGTCCAACTCAGGCCAGTCTTGGCGGGCCGCCCAGCTGGCCGGGCCAACGCCATCGGCCATCGGGTCGCCCGTGGGATCGAACGGGTACCCACCCGAGGGCAGCACTTTCTCGATCGCCAGATCGGTACGTCCCTCGACCCGGTCATCAGGCACCGTGACCGAACCGCGGCCATGCGGCAGATGAAAGGTCTTTTTCTTGTCCGGCACGGGGAACAGCCCCTGATTGGCGGCGATATTGCCGTCGTCATCCTCCAGCGGGTAGCCCTCGCGCATATTCTCGCGCTGCAGATAGACAATCAACCCGGCGAAAAACACCCAGAACAGGTACAGCGTCAGCTGCGCCAGATCGAAATTACCAAAAAATGGTTCACTCATGGGGTGGTCCTCCTAAGACGGAAACTGCGCCAGGCCCAATTTGGCGCCTTGCGGATCCGGTTGTGGCACGCGCCCGGTGCGGACGAGCGGGCCAATGGCAATAAGGGTGATGAACAGCAGGCCGATCTCGATGTGATAGACCATCGTGTAGCCGACATAGGGTTCCGACATCGCGGGTCCCAGGACGCCGGTGTTGGCCACGCCGGTCATCGCATCGCGGATCGTCCCGCCCAGCGCGATGCCCACGCCCGCCGCCGTGGCTTGCGCAGCCCCCCAGGCGCCCAGCGCCAAGCCAGCGCCCGCGCTGCCGAACTTCGGCATGGCCATCGCGTAGATCAGCGTCGCCACGGCAAAGAGCCCCGCGCCATAACCGATCCCAGCAGCGCCGGCGTAGAACAGCACCGGCGAATTCATTGGCGCGGCAAAGACCACCAGCGAAAAGGCCACGACCCCAGCCATCGCGCCATGGGCGGCCAGCCGCGCCGGATCCTTGCCCGCGCTTAGCCAGCGCCCAGCCAGGCCAAAACCAACCAGGGCGCCCCCGGCCCAAAGGGCCGTCAAGACTGTCGTCGCGGCCACACTTAGCCCCAGAATTTCGCCGCCATAAGGCTCCAGCAGCACATCCTGCATCGAAAACGCGCAAGTCCCCAGCGCCACAACCAACAACAATTTCCCCGCCGTGCCGCCAGCGGTTAGATCCGCCCATGCCTCGGCAAACCGGGGTCGGGGCTGTGCCCGCTCGGCCCGGCTCATCGGCGCCATCTTCTCTTGCTTCCATAGTGCCACGACGTTCAGCGCCAGGGTCACCACCGCCGCCCCCTGCACCACCTGGATCAGCCGCAGCTTGCTGAAATCCGCGAGCAGCAAGCCGAACACGATGGCCGAGACCGCCATCCCCGCCAGGAACATCACATATAAAAGGGCGACGACGCGCGGCCGCGTCTCCTCGGTCGCCTGATCGCTTGCCAGCGCCAACCCCGCGGTTTGGGTCATGTGCAAGCCCAGCCCGGTCATCAGAAACGCGATCGCCGCGATCGCCTCGCCCGCCCAATCGGGCCCCAGGGCTTGATCCCCCGACAGCAGGATCAGCGCAAAGGGCATGATCGCCAGCCCGCCGAACTGATAAAGCGAGCCGAACCAGAGGTAAGGCACCCGCTTCCAGCCTATGGCCGATTTATGCGTATCCGACCGGAACCCTAGCACCGCCCGGAACGGCGCGACCAGCACCGGCAGCGCGATCATCACTGCAACCAGCATCGCGGGGACGCTTAGCTCAACAATCATCACCCTGTTCAACGTGCCCAGCAGCAGCACCGTCGCCATCCCGACCGAGACCTGGAACAAAGCCAGCCGTAGAAGCCGCTTCAACGGCAACCCCTCGCTGGCCGCATCCGCGAAGGGCAGCATCTCAAGCGTGAACTTGGTTAGGGGATGACGCTCGTCGCTCATGCGTGTCGCAGCTCCATCGCTTGTGAGATGTAAAACCCGGACGAGACCCGTGCCCGGGGGGGCATCAAGGCCCAGTCGTCCATCCCTGCCTCGCGCGCCAAAGCGCGGCACAGCGCTGCCTCGGTCACCGGCTCGATCGACGGTGAACGGTCGCTGCGCGGAAACAACTTGCCCGCCAGATGCATTATGCTCAGCGCTGGGGTCCTTGGGGCCACGGTGAAGACGATGGCGGTTCGGGTCCGCTGTGCCAGCGCCGCCAGCCCATGCGCGATATCCGCTGCGCGGTAATGGATCAGACTGTCCATCGCCACGACATAGTGAAAATCGCCATGGCTTGGGTCCAGCATATCCCCCGCGCGGTACGCGATCCGCGCGCGCAGTGCCTCGGGGGTCCGGCTCGCCGCCAATTCCAGAAGTTTGGGCGAGATATCGGCCCCCACCACCTCGGCGCCGCGCGCCGCTAACTCAATCGACAACTGCCCCGCACCACAGCCCGCATCCAGCACCCGGGCCCCGCTCAGATCCGCTGGCAACAGCGACAGCAGTTCCGCCCGCATCCGGTCGCGCCCGGCCCGCACAGTCGCCCGGATCCGGCTGACCGGCGCATCCGACATCAACCGCTTCCACGCCTCGTTCGCGGTGCCGTCGAAATAGGCCTCCAGCCTTCCGCGTGTATGCTCGAACGTGTCCGACATCAGTCAAATCCCAGCAGTTCAAAGATATCCCGATCTTCCAGCGGCGCCGGCGCAATAGGGTCGATCCCCGCGTAAAGTACCTCGGCCAGACGGAGGTACTCCTTCTGGACCATGACTGTTTCCTCGTCGTCGCCCATCTCGAACAATGTCGATTTTTTCAAGCGTGAGCGGCGGATCGCATCCAGATCCGGCAAATGCGCCAGTCGACGGAAGCCGACCGTATCGCAATAGCGGTCCACCTCGTCAGTGTCTTTCGAGCGGTTCGCCACACAGCCCGCCAGCCGCACATTGTAGTTCTTCGACTTGGCCTGCACCGCCGCGATAATTCGGTTCATCGCATAAATGCTGTCGAAATCATTTGCGGTGACGATCACCGCCCGATCCGCGTGCTGCAAGGGTGCTGCGAACCCGCCACAGACCACATCGCCCAGCACGTCGAAAATTACCACATCGGTGTCTTCCAACATGTGATGCTGCTTCAGCAATTTCACCGTCTGTCCAACGACATAGCCACCACAACCGGTTCCCGCTGGTGGCCCGCCCGCCTCGACGCATTTCACGCCGTTATAGCCCTCATAGACAAAGTCCCCGGGGCGCAGCTCCTCGGCGTGGAAATCAACGTCCTTCAGAACGTCGATCACCGTTGGCATCAGCTTCTTGGTCAGCGTGAAGGTGCTGTCATGCTTGGGATCACAGCCGATCTGCAGCACCCGGTGTCCCAATTTGGAAAACGCCACCGACAGGTTCGAACTGGTGGTCGACTTGCCGATCCCGCCTTTACCATAAACGGCAAAAACCTTGGCGCCGTCGATCTTGATGGACATGTCTTGATGCACCTGGACCGAGCCATCGCCATCTTGGCCCTTAAGGTTCGGCACTTCATCCCTGGGGCTCATAGCGCCCTCCCACCATTTTCAAAAAATATCCCCGCCGGAGGCTCCGGCGATGACAGTATTCACAGACCATCTTCATTCGGCGGCCACATCGGCCATGCCGACGCCCTCCAAACGGTCTTCCAATTCTTCCGCACCGCGCCGCAGCGCCTCAAGCGTCGCTTCATCAGGGTCCCAATAGGCGCGCTCTTGCGCCTCGAGCAGCCGGTTCGCCATGCGGGTCGAGGCGACAGGGTTCAATTCAGCCAGGCGGCGTCGCATCTCCTCGTCCAACACAAAAGTCTCGGTGATCCGCTGATAGACCCAAGGCTCGACCTGACCGGTGGTCGCCGACCAGCCCATGGTGTTGGTCACATGCGCCTCGATCGCGCGCACGCCCTCGTGGCCGTGCTGCAAAAGGGGCTCGTAAAACTTGGGGTTCAGCGCCCGTGTCCGCGTTTCCAGCGCGACCTGCTCGGTCAGCGTCCGTACTTTGCCATCGCCCCGGGTCTGATCCCCAATATAGACATCTGGCGCCGTACCCTTGGCGCGCTTCACCGCACGGCCGACACCGCCCAGGGTGTCGAAGTAGTGATCGACCGTCGTAACCCCCAGTTCCACACTTTCCAGGTTTTGATAGGCCACATCCACATCCGCCAACGCCGCTTTCAGAAGGGCCGCCTGCGCCGTTGGCTTCCCGTCGCGACCATAGGCGAAACCTTTGCGGGCCTCGAACGTATCGGCCAATTCCTCCTCATCCGTCCAAGCGCCGCTGTCGATCAGATGATTGACGTTCGACCCATAGGCCCCTTCGGCGTTTGAGAAGACACGCAAGGCCGCGGTCTCGAGATCAACCTCCATGCGCTTGGCATAGGCATGCGCATTGGCGCGGATGAAATTCATCCCCTCGGGCTCGTCCGCGCTGGCGGCGAGCCAGGCGGCTTCGGCCAGCATGCGGGTTTGCAAGGGCAAAAGGTCGCGGAAGATGCCCGACAGGGTCATCACCACATCAATGCGCGGGCGGCCCAAGTCTTCCAATGGGATCAAGGCAGCCCCGCACAGCCGCCCATAGCTGTCAAACCGCGGGACCGCGCCCATCAGCGCCAGTGCTTGGGCAATCGGGCCCCCGTCGGATTTGATATTGTCCGAGCCCCACAAGACCATGGCGACCGAACGTGGCAGCACACCCCCCGCATCCATATGCCGATCCAGCAGCCGGGCGGCTTGCTTCATCCCATCCTGCACCGCAAAGGCGGTGGGCATGCGGAACGGATCAAAGGCATGCATGTTTCGACCCGTAGGCAGGATTTCAGGGCTGCGCAGCAGATCCCCACCCGGCACGGGGCGGATGAAATGCCCGCCTAAAGCCCGCAGCAGCGCTGGGGTCTCGGCATCTTGGGTCAGCAGCGTGGCGGCACGCTCGAGGGCTTCGGGCTCGGTGCCCTCGACCCCCGCCATCGCCGTCAACTGACCCGAGATCGCCATCGGATGCGGCACGCCACCGACCACATGCAAACCCTGTGGGATCAGGGCCTGTTCGGTGTCCAGGATCTTGCGCCACAGTTGATCGATCTCGGTCTGCGGATCGGCCCATGCGGCATCCGCCAGATCGACAGCCTGCGCCTGAACAAAGATCAACGCGGCCAGGTCGTCACGATCCGGGTTGCGCGGATCGCCGCGGCGCCAGCGATCCAAACTGGCTTTCAGATCCAGCAGCCCTTTGTAAAGGCCTGACTGGCCCAACGGCGGCGTCAAATGACTGACCACCACAGCGCCCGAGCGGCGCTTGGCCAGCGAAGCCTCGGAGGGATTGTTGGCCGCATAGAGATAGACATTCGGCATGTCGCCAATCAGCCGGTCGGGCCAGCATTCATTGCCCATGCCGACCTGTTTGCCAGGCATGAACTCCAACGCGCCATGCATGCCGAAATGCAGTGTGACATCAGCGGCGAAATCCTCGCGCAGATAGCGGTAGAAGGCGCTGAACGCATGGGTCGGCGCAAAGCCTTTTTCGAACAGCAACCGCATCGGATCGCCCTCGTAACCAAAGGCAGGCTGCACGCCGATCATTACATTGCCCAATTGGGCACCCAGAACAAAGACCGCGGTCCCGTCGCTTTGCGCGCGGCCCGGCGCGGGGCCCCATTGCGCCTCGATCTCGGCCAGATGCGGCTCGCGCGCGACCAGATCGTCTGCGGGGATCCGGGCCAGGACATTGGCCTCTTGGCCATACTTTGCGGCATTGCCCTGCAAGACCAAGGCCCGCAGGTCATCAACGGTCTTGGGAACCTCAACAGTGAAACCAGCGGTTCGCATCGATTGCAGCGTGTTATGAAGGCTTTCAAAAACGCTCAAGTACGCCGCAGTACCAATCGCACCCGCATTCGGCGGGAAGCCATAAAGCACCACAGCAACCTTGCGCGTGGCCACATCCGAGCGGCGCAGGGCGACGAGTTTTGCAACCCGCGCCGACAGCCGGGCGATGCGCTCGGGGCACGGGGCCATGGCGCGGGTGCTTGGATCCCCGGCGCAGTTGCGGGCGCAGCCGGTGCATCCCTCAGGACTCATCCGACCGCCATAGATGGTGGGATTGGTCGCGCCATCGATCTCGGGCAAAGCGACCAGCATCGTCGCCTCGACCGGGCCAAGACCGCTGCTGTTAGACTGCCATTGGCCCAGGGTTTGAAATTCCAGCGCATGGGCCGCGACATAGGGCACGTCAAGGGCCGCCAGGGCCTCTTCAGCCGCATCACTGTCGTTGTAGGCGGGGCCGCCAACCAGACTGAACCCTGTTAGCGAAACCAGCGTGTCGACAGTGCTGACCCCAGCTTTGGCAAAAAAGGCCTCCATCGCAGGGCGCCCGTCCAAACCCGCAGCAAAGGCCGGAACGACCCGCAAGCCCTTGGCCTCGAGCGCATCAATCACCGCATCATAGTGGGCCGTGTCCCCGGCCAGTACATACGAGCGCAGCAGCAGCAATCCGACTGTCCCCACCGCGCCCTTTGGCGCAGGCAAGGCGGTCAAATCCGTCGCGATCCGCCCCTTGAGGCGCGGGTGATACAGGCCTGTTTCGGGGTACTCAACCGGCTCGGCGACCATCAACGCCCGGACCGCGTCCGCCCGCGGTTCCCGCGCATACTTCGAGGCCAGATAGGCGACCATCGCGATGACATTCTCGTCCGAGCCAGCCAGCCAATATTGCATCGTCAGGAAATAGCCGCGCAGATCCTGCGCCTTGCCTGGAATGAACCTCAAGATGCGTGGCAGGCGGCGCAGGATCCGCATTTGCTTCGCGCCGCTGGCACCCGAGGGCTTGTTCGAGCCGCGCAGCTTTTTAAGCAGCTTCATGGCGCCCGAGGCGGGCTTGGCCATATCCAGGCTGCCCATTCGGGTCATCCGCACAACTTCCGCACCCGCGATGCAGCAGACCATCGCGTCACAGGTATCGCGCCGCGCCTCAAGGGCGGGCAGAATGGCACGAATATGCTCCTCGAGGAACAGCAACGTGCAGATGATGATGTCACCTTGGGCGACATCGGCCTTTGCCGCCTCCAAAGCGGCGGGGTTCTCGGCCCATTCGGCAGCAGCATGCACGCTGAGCGTCAGACCGGGGATTTGAGCCGAAAGTTGCAGTTGCACGCGCGCCGCCGGACCCGCCAGATGGCTGTCCAGCGTCACGATCACCACCCGCAAGGGCGTGGCCTTATGCTGCGGATCGCTATCGAGCATAATGCGCCTTCGCATCGTAGAGGGTCTCGATGCTGATCGCCTCGATCCCGCGCTCAGCGGCAAAAGTTTCGGTGTTGCGACGGGCTTTGCCCCGCACAAAGAAGGGGATTTTGCGCAGCTCTTTTTCGGCGTCGATGGCCCAGATAAACGCGCCCTCGGGCGCAGGCGCGTCCGGCACGATCTCAAGCTTCGGCGCAGGCTTCGCATGGCCTGACAAATGGCTGGGGCCGGCGTCGTCGTGGAACTCAAAATCTTCGCGGAACATATGCAGCAGATGTTCTTCCAAGCCCATCACCAGCGGGTGAACCCAGGTATCGAACAGCACATTCGCGCCCTCGTGCCCCATCACGGGCGAATAGCGGGCGGGGAAATCTTGCACATGCACTGGCGCGCTGATCACGGCGCAAGGGATGCCCAGCCGCTTGCCGATATGCCGCTCCATCTGGGTGCCCAGAATCATCTCCGGTTGTACCTGCTCGATAGCGGCTTCGACATCCAGGTAGTCGTCGGTGATCAGGGGGGTGACACCATAATCCTTGGCGGCCGCGCGGATGTCGCGCGCAAACTCGCGGTTATAGCACCCCAGCCCCACAACCTCGAACCCCATCTCATCGCGCGCCACGCGGGCGGCGGCCAGGGCATGCGTCCCATCGCCAAAGATGAACACGCGCTTGCCGGTCAGATAGGTGCTGTCGACCGACGCGCTCCACCAGGGCAAACGCAACTGGCTTTCATCCGCCCGGACCGGCGGGGCCATCCCAGTAATCTCGGCCACCTCGGCAACAAAGTCGCGGGTCGCCCCCACGCCGATGGGCACGGTGCGGGTGTACTTCTGGCCATGCTCGCGCTCCAGCCAACGACAGGCGGGCTCGGCGATCTCGGGGTATAGCATCACGTTGAACTCGGCCGCTGGCAGCCGCGCGATATCGGCGGGCGACGCGCCCAGGGGGGCGGCAACATTCACGCCAATGCCCAATCCCTCAAGCAACCGGGTGATTTCAGCCACATCGTCGCGGTGGCGGAAGCCCAATGCGGTACCGCCCAAAATATTGCAAGTCAGCCCAGCCGTCGGCGCGCAAGGCTTCGCCAAATGCCGCACGATCTGAAAGAACGTCTCGGACGCGCCCCAGTTTTCCTTGCGCTGATAGCTGGGCAGTTCCAGCGGGATCACAGGCACCGGCAAACCCATTCTGGCGGCCAGGCCGCCGGGGTCGTCCTGGATCAGCTCAGCCGTGCACGAAGCACCCACGATCAACGCCTGCGGTCTGAACCGTTCATAAGCATCCATGCAAGTCTGTTTGAAAAGATCCGCCGTATCCGACCCCAAATCCCGCGCTTGAAAGGTGGTATAGGTCACCGGCGGGCGGTGATTGCGCCGCTCGATCATTGTAAAAAGCAGATCGGCATAGGTATCGCCTTGCGGCGCGTGCAGGACATAATGCAGGCCCGTCATCCCGGTTGCGACGCGCATCGCACCGACGTGTGGGGGACCTTCATATGTCCAGACCGACAGCTTCATGCCGTCACGCGCGCTGGATGCATGCTGTCGATCATCGCCCGCCGCCGGATCGGACGGGCGAACAACTCGGCCAGGTCGGCCGCCTGCTCGAACCCATGGATCGGCGAAAAAACCAACTCGATCGCCCATTTGGTCGTCAGCCCTTCGGCCTCGAGCGGATTGGCCAGCCCCAAGCCGCAAACCGTCAGGTCGGGCCGCGCGTCCCGCGCCCTGTCCAACTGCCGGTCCACGTCCTGCCCTTCCGAGATCAGCGGCCCCTTTGGCAACAAGGCCAGATCATCGGCCACCAGGCTGCCGTGAATATAGGGTGAGCCAACTTCGATCGGGATCATCCCGCATTCACGCGCCAAAAAACGGGCGAGGGGAATTTCAAGCTGGCTGTCCGGAAACAAGAACACCGTCTTACCGCGCAGGTTTTGCGCGACCTTCGCGACAGCGTTTGACGCGCGGCGGTGTGGCGTCTCAAGCACAGCGTCGATCCGTGCTTGCGGCACACCCATGGCACGCGCACCAATGCTGATCCAGGCGGCGGTGCCGTCCGCGCCAAAAGGGAAAGGCGCCGACAGGATATCGGCATCGCGAGCCGCAAGTGCTGCGGCCGCATCACCCAAGAACGGCTGCGCCAACAACACTTTGGTTCCAGGACCCACTTTGGGGGCAAGACCACGCTCGGTCGCAGGGAAGCTGCGCACAGCCTCGATACCCATCGCCTTGAACAGTCGCACGAACTGATCCTCGACCACATCGGGCAGGCTGCCGACCAGCATAAGCTGCTTATCCGCAGTTACACCCAAGGTAGGCACCAGAGCCGCCAAACAAGCGTCTTCGCCTTGGGTAAAGGTCGTCTCGATACCCGAACCGGAGTAATTCACGACCTGTACATGCGGACCATGCCGGTCGGTCAATCGCTCGGCCGCGCGAGACAGATCCAGCTTGATCACTTCAGAGGGGCAAGAGCCAACGAGAAACAGCTGTTTGATATCCGGCCGTCGGGCCAGCAAGCGGTCCACCTCGCGGTCCAACTCCTCGTTCGCATCGGCCAGACCGGCCAGGTCTTTCTCCTCCATGATCGCGGTGCCGAACCGGGGCTCAGCAAAGATCATCACGCCGGCTGCGGACTGCAGCAAGTGCGCGCATGTTCGGCTGCCAACCACCAGGAAGAAGGCATCTTGCATTTTGCGGTGCAGCCAGACGATACCGGTTAGCCCGCAGAACACCTCGCGCTGACCGCGCTCCTTCAGGATAGGCGCGTCAGAACAACCCAGCGGCTCAGTAATTACGCTTGTCATGCCATCACCGCCTTGCTGGTAGGGGCGCCGCGATCACGGCGGGCCGCGCGCAACTTGAAAACAAATTGTGCAGCGTTAAATGCGTACGCCGCATAGGCGGCCAGCGCCAAAAGCATCTGTAGACCCGCTGGCGCGCCCGCGAACAACGCCGCCAGATACGCGATGTGCAGCGCGATAACCCCCATCGACACCACATCCTCCCAAAAGAAGGCAGGCGCGAACAGGTATTGGCCAAATACGACTTTTTCCCAAATCGCGCCGGTGACCATAATCGTAAACAAAAGCGCTGTTTTGACTAAAATTGAGGCAGTTGCGAGATCAAACCCCGCGCCAGTCAGCAAATACCTGAGAACAAGCCCAAGACTGACGGCAAACACCGCGAATTGAACGGGGGCGAGAATCCCTTGAACCAGCGTCCAGGGCGTCGTGTCCCTGCGGAAGCGCTGCTCTGGCGTGTAAAGCATTGTTATTACTTCCCTTATCACTGAGTGGTTAATATATTCGAATGGCCCCGCCCAGTCGTCTGATACATGCTAGAGTATGCGAGAAGCCGCGAATGTCAACTTAAACTTACATTTGATTAAGCTTACAGATTCACGATCAAGATTCGGGTAATACGCTGATAACACTGGTATATTAGTCAGCTTATCACTTAGCTAAATCAACCCAACGTTGAGCAAAGTTAGTGTCAAAGTAATTTGACATTTTCGCCGTCTCGTGCTTTGGTTATAAAGCCACAAATACCGCCACTGCCGCAGATGCGGGGCGCATGATATTGGGCATAACAATGGAATAGGAAAAATGTCCTTGCTGGAAATGATCGCGGAGCGATCCAAAATAGATCCGGCGCAGTTTTCCTTGCCCGACCTGTTGGCTGAGCAAGCCCTTGCGCATGTTCGCATGAGGCCGGGCCATAGGTTCAATCGCATGATCGCGGAATGTCTGGCTGCGGAAGTGCTGCGTGAAAGCCCTACCAAGGCCATCCACTACGCACAGCAATTGTTGGATCATGGCGTTTCCGAAGATCTTTTGCTGGACGGCTATATCGCTGGTGCTGCCGACCACCTGGGCCGAGCCTGGGAAACGGACAGGCTGTCTTTTGCGCAGGTCACCCACGGCATGGGGCAATTGCTTGAGGTTGCGCACCACGTCATGGCAGCGCCGCCCGTTTCGAGCTTCATGAAACCTGACCGCCCTCGCGCCTTGCTGGCACGTGCGCCTAAGGAGGAACATATCCTGGGACTGCTTCTTACCGCCCAAAAGATGCGGCATGCGGGCTGGCTGGTCCGTGTGGAGTTGTCCGGTGACATCACCAAACTGGCAGAAAGCTCCGATGGGCAGGGTTTTGACCTGGTTGGTCTAACCGCCTCGTGCGGCGAGCGATTGCGGGGACTGAAAAGGGCGATTGCCGCCAGTCGCCGCAGTCTGCCAAAGGCAAAAGTCATCTTGGGCGGCCATATGGTCACCGCACATAGAGATACGGCTGAATTGGCTGGCGCGGATCTGCTGTTACCCCGCGGTTCCAATGCGCTGAAAAGCATTGCGAATACGTTTAATATTGGGGACGTATGACCTATGAGATATAGTGAAACCGTCATTATCATCGCAGCGACACAGCACGTCAGGACCTCCCTGTGAATAAGTCTGGCTTCTTCCAACCCCCATCCGAGGGTTTTCTTGCATTCGAGGCGGATCCGATCCGCTTGATGGTCGCGAACTCGTCTGACTTCGCGTTGGTGCTGAACTCGGATCTGCATGTCGAGCAGGTCTTTACTGGCGCCGAAACATTGGCATTCGACGAATTGGATAGTTTGCGCGGCGCCCACTTCGAAGCGACCCTGGCCGAAGAAACCGTCGGCAAGTTTCACGCGCTGATAGAGGGTGCAAGCCGCGAGGAGCCGCCCCGTTGGCGCCAGTTGAACCACAAAACCAATGCGGACCTTAGCTTCCCCGTCAGCTATGCTGCGGTGGCGTTGGACGACAAGTTCCTGATGCTGGGCCGCGACAAACGCGAGATGGCTTTGCTGCAACAGCGCCTGGTCCAGGCGCAGATGACAATCGAACAAGACTATGAACGGATCCGCCAGGTCGAGAGCCGCTATCGCGTGCTGTTTGAAACCGGGACCGATGCGCTGGTCATTCTCTCGGCGGACACCGGCAAGATCCTTGACGCGAACTCGGCGTCGGCGCGCCTGCTGGACCGCGAAGCCTCGGATCTGGTTAATCGCAGTTTCGCCAATAAAATCGACCTCGCCTCGCAGTCCGATCTGCGTGAAACGCTCGAGATCGTCCGCACGAAGGGTGGACAGCGTTCGGTTGCACTAACACTCAAGGCCGAGAACCGGCGGATTTGGCTGGATGCACTACTATTCCGCTCGGTCTCGGACACTTTAGTATTGTGCCGCCTGCGCCCACAGACCGTCGCGGCCGAGGGCGCGCATCCTTTGACCGATGCACTGGGGGACCTGTACGAGCGTGCGGGCGACGCGATTGTCTTTACCGACAAGGATGGAATGATCCTGCGATCGAACGCGGCGTTCCAATCCTTGGCGAATGTCGCCGTGCCAGAGCAGTTGCGCGAATACAACCTGGCGAAATTCCTTGGACGGCCTTCGGTTGATATGGATGTGATGACACGCAATGCCGAACGCTCGGGGCGGCTGTCGGTCTATGGCACCAACATCCGCAGCGAGTACGGCGCGCAGATCCCTGTCGAGATCTCGACAACGTATCTTCCGGACCAAAAGCCGCCCGGTTTTGCGTTTATCATCCGCGATGTGACGCGGCTCGAAGCCTCGCGCCAGTCCGGGGCGACGCTGACGACCGAGGCGGTGGAACATGTCATCGAGTTGGTCGGTTCCACACCCCTGAAAGAGTTGGTTCGGTCCACCACCGACGTGGTCGAGAAACTGTGCATCGAAACCGCCGTCCGCCTGACCAACAACAACCGCGCCGCCGCAGCCGAGATGTTGGGCCTGTCGCGGCAAAGCCTGTATGTCAAACTGCGCCGCTATGGGCTGGTCGATCAGGCAGACTGATCGACCAAGGATATTTGCACGGACCAAAGGTTAAGAAACCCCGTTTGCAAGGCACCAAACCCTTTCCAAAGTGAAGTGTGTCGTGTTTAATTGACACTATGAGTGTCACGTCAGAGATACGAGTCGTCGCACGCCCCCATCCGCGGGTTGTTTTGGAGCTGCTCAAGCCCGTGACGTGGTTCCCGCCGATGTGGGCCTATATGTGTGGCGTTGTGGCATCGGGCGTCGCGATCTCGGACCGTTGGGCCTTGTTCGCCCTTGGTATTGTGTTGGCCGGGCCGGTGGTTTGCGGGATGAGTCAGGCCGCCAACGATTGGTGCGACCGGCACGTCGACGCAATTAACGAACCGCACCGCCCGATCCCCTCGGGCCGGATGCCAGGCCGCTGGGGCCTGTGGATTGCCCTGGCGATGAGCGCTCTGGCCTTGGTCATCGCCCTGCCCCTGGGCCCTTGGGGTCTGAGCGCGACAGTGGTCGCCGTGGCCTGCGCCTGGGCCTATTCGGCCGAGCCCATACGCCTGAAAAAATCCGGTTGGTGGGGGCCCGGCATCGTCGGCCTGTGCTACGAAGGCCTGCCCTGGTTCACCGGTGCCGCTGTGATGACCGCAGGCGCGCCGCGCTGGGAAATCGTATTGATTGCAGGGCTTTATGCCCTGGGCGCGCATGGGATCATGACGCTGAACGACTTCAAGGCGCTCGCGGGCGACAGCCAGACCGGTGTCCGCTCGCTGCCGGTCACCCTCGGGCCCGCCCGCGCCGCGCGCCTGGCCTGCTGGGTCATGGCAGTGCCGCAACTCGCGGTCATCGCCCTGCTGCTGACTTGGGGCGCGCCGATCCATGCCACCATCGTCACAGCGCTTCTGGTCGCCCAATTCGCCGCAATGGTCCGGCTGCTGCGCGACCCTAAGGGCCTGGCACCTTGGTACAATGCAACCGGCGTGATGCTGTATGTGCTGGGCATGCTGACCAGCGCCTTTGCCTTGGGGGGGATGGCATGACCTATCTCAGCTGGCCGAACATTCTGCGGCTGGGCCTGGTGCAAATGGCCCTGGGCGCCGTGTTGGTGCTGACGACGACCACGCTCAACCGGGTCATGGTGGTGGAACTGGCCTTCCCCGCCACCCTGGCCGGGTTTCTGTTCGCGGTCTATTACGCCACACAATTCCTACGCCCCCATTTCGGCCACGGCGCCGACCAAGGCCGCCGCCGCACCCCTTGGATCATCGGCGGCGTCGCGGCACTGGCCCTCGGCGGGCTGGCGGCCACGCTTTCAGTGGTCCTGATGGGCAGCGGGCCCGTCCTGGGCATCGCGCTGGCCATCCCGGCCTTTCTGCTGATCGGCCTGGGCATCGGTGCCGCCGGGACCAACCTGCTGGCCCTACTCGCGGCCCGCGTCGCGCCCGAGCGCAAGGCCGCCGCAGGCTCGGCCGTTTGGATCATGATGGTCGCAGGCCTGGCGATCACCGGCGCCACCGTGGGCCTGAACCTGGACCCCTATTCCCCGCAACGCCTGCTGGTGATCACCGGCATCGTCTGCGCGGCGGCATTTCTGCTGGCGCTGCTCGGCGTCTGGGGGATCGAAGGGGCACGGCTGGAAAGCCGCGAAGGGGTCTTTGGCGAGGGTCCCAAAGCCCCCGCACCGCGCAGCCTCCGCATCGCCCTTGCTGAGGTATGGGCAGATCCCCGCGCCCGCAGCTTCGCGATCTTCGTTTTCGCCGCGATGTTCGCTTATAACGCCCAAGACCTGATCCTTGAGCCCTTTGCTGGGCACGTCTTCGGCATGACCCCGGGTGAAAGCACGACACTTGGATCCAAGCTGCATCAGGGCGCGCTTTTGGGCATGATCGCGGTTTTGATTTCGGCCACCTGGGCCAAACGCATCGTCCATATTCCAACCCGTGCTTGGATCGTCGGAGGCTGCCTGGCCTCAGGCGCGGCGCTGGTCGCCCTTGGCCTGGGCGCTCAACTGGACAGCTGGCCCCTGTCGTTGAACGTCTTCGCGCTGGGCCTGGCCAACGGCAGCTTCGCCGTGGCCGCCATCGGCGCGATGATGGGCTTGGCGTCCGAGGGTGACGGCCCGCAAGAGGGCGTGCGCATGGGCGTGTTCGGCGCCGCCCAAGCCATCGCCTTTGGCCTAGGCGCCTTCCTGGGCACCGTCGCGGTCGACGTCGCCCGGGCGCTCACCACCTCCGATGCCACCGCCTATGGCGCCGTCTTTATCGCCGAAGGGAGCCTCTTCTTCGTCTCGGCCCTCCTCGCCCTCAGAATCACCATCCGCGAGGCGCCCTGCCCCGCCCTGGTTCCAGGAGAATAACCATGGAATTCGATGTTGTTGTTGTGGGCGGCGGCCCATCCGGGGCCACGACAGCCGAGGATTTGGCGCGATCCGGGCACCGGGTGGCGATGATTGACCGCGCGGGCCGGATCAAACCCTGTGGCGGGGCGGTGCCGCCGCGTTTGATCCGCGATTTCAACATCCCCGACAGCCAGATCGTTGCGCGTATCAACACCGCCCGCATGATCTCGCCCACCGCGCAAAAGGTCGATATCGCGATCGAGAACGGCTATGTCGGCATGGTCGACCGCGAGCATTTCGACGAGTTTCTGCGCGGCCGTGCCGTTGACGCCGGGGCCACGCGCTTCACCGGCACCTTCACCAAAATAACCCGCGACGAGCGAGGCACCCAGGTCTGGTACCGCCCCCGTGGTGCCGATCAATCTGTCCCGATCACCACAAAACTGATCGTCGGCGCCGACGGCGCCCGGTCCGACGTGGCCCGCGCCGAGGTCCCCGGCGGCGACACCATTCCTTACGTCATCGCCTATCACGAAGTGATCAAGGCGCCGCAACACACCAGCGAGGCTTATGACCCCACCCGCTGCGACGTCATCTATGACGGCCGCATCAGCCCTGACTTCTACGGCTGGGTCTTCCCCCATGGCGGCCAGGCCAGCGTCGGTATGGGTTCGGGCATCAAGGGTGTCGATCTGAAAAAGGCCACCGCCGCGCTTCGCAGCGCTTCGGGCTTGACCAATTGCGAAACCATCCGCCGTGAGGGCGCCCCGATCCCGCTGCAACCGCTCAAACGTTGGGACAACGGCCGCGACGTGGTGCTGGCGGGCGATGCCGCCGGCGTCGTCGCGCCGTCTTCGGGCGAAGGGATCTATTATGCGATGGTCGGCGGTCAATTCGCCGCCATGGCTGCCAGCGCCTGCCTGACCTCGGGCCGAGCGGCGGACTTGAAACTGGCGCGGCGGTTCTTCATGAAAGAACATAAAATGGTGTTCCGCGTCCTGCGCATGATGCAGGATACCTGGTATAAATCCGACAACCGGCGCGAGCGTTTCGTCACGCTCTGCCGCGACGTCGATGTGCAGCGCCTAACGTTCGAGGCCTATATGAACAAGAAACTCGTCCGCGCCCGGCCCCTGGCCCATCTGCGGATTATGGCCAAGAACATCGGCCATTTGACCCGGCTGATCCCCGCGACATGACGCAGACGATCCCCGCCTGGATCGACGGCCAACTAACGCCGATCAACAAGCTTGAGGTCCATCAAAGGAGCCTGAAGCACCCGGCCATTTCCGTGTTCATCATGGATGGGTCGCGTACCCTGCTGCAGCGGCGCGCGCTGACCAAATACCATACGCCGGGCCTGTGGGCGAACGCCTGCTGCACGCATCCGCATTGGGACGAAGACTTTCAGACCTGCGCCACCCGCCGCCTGCGCGAGGAACTGGGTATAACGGGTCTACCCCTGACCCCACGCGATCAGATCGAGTACCGCGCCGATGTCGGCGGCGGTCTGACCGAACATGAGGTGGTCCATATGTTCCTGGGCCATGGCCGCCCCGCGCTAACCCTCAACCCCGATGAGGTGATCGAGACCCGCTGGATCGATCTTGATACTCTGCGCACCGAGATTAGCGACACGCCAGACCGCTTCACGCCTTGGCTGCGGATCTATATGGCAGAACACGCTGGCCAGATTTTTGGCGAGGCGGCCTAACGCGTTTCGACTTAAACCGGAACCGACTTTACAAGCTCAGGCAGGCACCCTGTCGGGATGTCGCCGCGCCAGCATGCCGCGGAACTTGTGGTGCCGCATCCACCCCGCCAGCGACGGCGTTTTGGTCCAGGCGATCCGCAACTGCGCGCCGCCATGCCCCGCGGGCACGAAATACACCGACACATGCGCCGTTTCACGCCCTTTGACAAAGCACCAGATCGGCTCCGCATTGGATTGAGACACCGCCCGGTCGTTGCGATACACCAGCAAATCGGCGGCTCCCGCCGATTGCACCACACCGACGGTCAGGTTCGCGTATTCGGGCCTGTTCACCTCGTAGACGCGGGTCATGCGCGTCCTTTCCGGGGTAAATACCCCACTCAAGAACCACTAACGCTTGAGATTTATCATAAAATCATCATGAAAAGAAGCCCGGACCGCCCTGGGACCGCAACTTGGCGGCAGCCTCGGCCCCGATCCTTGCGCCGTCGTTGGCGCCACCGGCCAGACTATGGGTCAGGCTCTCGGACCCGTCGGGCCGGATAATCTCGCCCCGCAACCGCAACCCCTCAGCGCTCAACTCGGCCAGCCCGCCAATGGGCGTCTGACAAGACCCGTCCAGGCCCCGCAGAAACGCCCGCTCGGCCATCAGCCGCAGGCCGGTTTCCACGTGATGTATCGGCGCCAACAGGCCGGCGGCGCGCTCGTTGTCCACGCGCCGCTCGATCCCGATCGCGCCTTGGGCAACCGCCGGTAACATTTGGTCGGTCTCGATCGGCGCATGTGGCACATCCGCCAGCATTCCCAGCCGCGTCAGCCCCGCCATCGCCAGGAACGTCGCCCCCGCCACACCATCGCCCAGTTTCTTCAACCGCGTCTGCACGTTGCCGCGAAATTCGACCACCTGCAGATCAGGCCGCGCGTGCATCAATTGCGCCCGCCGCCGCAGGCTGGAGGTGCCCATCAACGTGCCCGCTGGCACGTCGGCCAGGGAGGCGTATGTCAGTGAGACAAAGGCATCGCGCGCATCCTCGCGCGGCAGATAGCAATCCAACACCAGACCATCGGGCTGCTCCACTGGCATGTCCTTCATCGAATGCACAGCGATGTCGATCTGCCCCGCCAGCATCGCCTCTTCGATCTCTTTGGTAAACAAGCCCTTACCGCCGATCTCGCCCAAGGGGCGGTCCAAGACCTTGTCCCCGGTGGTCTTGATCACCACAATTTCGAACGCAGTCTCGGGCAGATCATGCGCTGCCATCAGCCGTGCGCGTGTCTCATGCGCCTGCGCCAGCGCGAGGGGCGAGCCGCGTGTGCCAATGCGCAACGGCGTATCTGGCGAGGGGGCGTGATCCTGCATGATGGGCACCCTAACCTGCTGGTTTCGCGCAGGCAATTGCCATAACGCCCTTCCACTTACCGATCACACCCCCTAAGCTTTCCCGCCAGGCAGCCCCCGAGGAACCCATGCAGACAAAAGACAAAACCATCATGCGCGCGCTGGCGGGAGAGGCGCTGCCGACCCCACCGGTTTGGATGATGCGCCAAGCGGGCCGCTACCTGCCCGAGTACCGCGCCACCCGCGCCCAGGCGGGTAGCTTTCTGGAGCTGTGCTACGCCCCCGACCTGGCGGCCGAGGTCACCTTGCAGCCAATCCGCCGCTATGGGTTCGATGCGGCGATCCTCTTTGCCGATATCCTGCTGCTGCCCCAAGCGCTGGGGGCTGATCTGTGGTTTGTCGAGGGCGAAGGGCCGCGCCTGTCGACCATCACCGATGCGGCGGGCCTGGCGCAACTCAAGCCCATCGAAGACATCCACGACACGCTGGCCCCGGTTTACGAGACCGTGCGCATCCTGAAGCGCGCCCTACCCAACGAGACCACGTTGATCGGCTTCGCCGGGGCGCCCTGGACCGTCGCGACTTATATGATCGCGGGCCAGGGCACCAAGGAACAGGGCCCCGCAAAGAAGCTGATGTATGGCGATCCGGCCACCTTCGACGCGTTGATGGACCTGCTGACCGAGGCAACCGCCGACTATCTGATTGCGCAGATCGAGGCGGGGGCCGAGGTGGTCAAACTCTTCGACAGCTGGGCCGGCGCCCTGCCCGGTGCCTTGTTCCACAAATATGCAACCGACCCTGCGCGCCGGATCATCCAACGCATCCACGCCGTGCACCCGGCCGTGCCGGTGATCGGCTTCCCGCGACAGGCGGGCGAGAAAGTCGTGCCCTTTGTCAAACAGACCCAAGTCGCCGCCTGCGCCATCGACACCAATGTCGACCCAGCCTGGGCCGCCGCGACCCTGCAACCCTTAACCTGTGTCCAAGGCAACCTGGACCCCACCCTGCTGATCACCGGCGGTGGGGCCCTGACCCGTACTGTACAAGAAACCGCCGCCCATTTCGCCGACGGCCCCTATATCTTCAACTTGGGCCACGGGATCACACCCGAGGCGGATCCGGCGAATGTCGATGTCATGCTGAGAGCGCTCAGGGGCTGACCTGGCCCCGGTAGCGTGTCGGCAATCACGGCAAAAGCACTTGATCGCAGATTTCGGCGAGCGCGTGAACGCATACCATGTCGTGTATCATAGGCACCCGCCTCCATACTCGCTCATTCCATTCCTCTCCCAATCATCATGATCCGTCACTTGAGTGTGCACGCCCGATCGGAAGTGAGGTCTTCATCTGACAGTAACACGATATGAAAAACCGCACCGGATCAAAAGATCGGTGCGGTTCAGGGGCCGGATACGGGTATCAAGCGCACGGGCGCGGTGACCCTACAAGGGCCCCGCCGCCCGCGCCGCGTCAGCCGTTGATACCCGGTAGTTCTATGTCGTCGGTGTAGACCGGGCCATACCCGTGATCGACGGCCCATTCGTACCAATTGTCCACCACGGTGCCGGTCAGCAGAATGCCGATGCCGCCTGTCAGCGTGCACAGCACCGCGAACCACCAAGCCCAGCGATGGATCCCCTCCATCGTGGCGTTAAAGCCCATGGTCCAGCGCCAGAACAGGCCCGCGCGCTCGGACGCGGTGCCGCGGTCCAGGATCTGCTCGACCTCGCGGTCGCCGCCTACGCGGGTTACCGCCAGGATCGTGGCGCCATGCATAGCGAACAACAGGGTCGACCCATAGAGGAACACGATCGAAAGCGCATGGAACGGATTGTAGAACAGGTTGCCATAGGTCAGGCTGAAGTTGTTCGTCCAATCCAGATGCGGGAAAATGCCATAAGGCACGGCCTCGGCCCAGCTGCCCATCATCAGCGGCCGGATCAAGCCCAGCACCAGGAACAACCAGATCGCCGACGCAAAGGCCCAGCACACGTGATAGCCCATGCCCAAGGCCCGCGCGCGGCTATAGCTGCGCGCCCACCAGGCCAACACGGCCACCAGCAGGAAGACCGAGCTAATGACCCACCAGCCGCCCTCCATCAGGGGTGCCATGCCCAATCCGTATTCCTCGGCCGGGGGATCCAGCGACAGATAGAACAGCTCTTTCAGGAACCGCGCCGGATTAAAATCCACCTGGATCCAAAAGTTCAGGCCGACGATGAAGAACCACAGGGCAAAGGCAATCAAGCTGATCACCCCGAAAAAGCCCAAGTGGATCGGCCCCAGCTGCGCATTGCCGAACCAGCCCGCCAGCTTCGAGAAGCTGGGCGTGCCAACACGGTCCGAGTTCCAGCCAGCTTCGACCGGCATTCCCATCTCGGCCGGTCCTTGAACCTGCACTTGGGTGAAGATGTTTTGATATTCCAGTGCCATAATCACACCCCTCCTTACAGGTCAGCCCAGAACGGCAGGTTCAGATACCAATCCCACCAATACACCCATTGATCCTCCCAAAGGGTGCCGGTGATCACGATGCAGATCGCCGACCACAGGCCCGCGTTCAGTGCCAACAAGAGGCCTAGGCGGTGAATGCCCAAGGGACCCACCGAATAGCCTATGAAATCGCGGAAATAAGTGTCCTCGTGATCGGGGGTGCGGACCTCTTTCTCGCTCGGGTTGGTGGCGGACAGGATCAGCGAGCCATGCAGGGCAAGGGCCAGCGTGGTTGTGAAAAATAGCGATACCGCGATCATATGCGCGGGATTGTAGTGAAAGTTGCCGTAGTTGTACCCAACGTTCGACACCCAATCGAGGTGTGTCCAGATCCCATAGGGGAAAGCGTAGCCCCAAGCGCCCATCCAGACCGGGCGGATCACCACAAGCGTCGCATAGGCCAGGATCGCGACGCTGAAGGCAAAGGGTACGTGATACCCCATCCCCAGTTTGTTACAGATCTCGACCTCGCGCAGTGCCCAGCAACCAAAACTGCCCAGCGCGCAGATGGTGATAATCTGCCAAAGGCCGCCTTCGTTCAGCGGCATCATCGCCAGTCCGGCTTCGACCTTGGGCGGATAGATCGAAATCAGCCAAGGGTTCCAGGTCGGCCCGATGGCCGCCCCATAAAAGATTAGCGCGACGCCCAGCAGGGTAAAAAACATCCCCACGACGCCGAAAAAGCCGACATAAAACGGCCCGACCCAGAAATCGAACAGGCTGCCGCCGACCAGCGTCCCCCCGCGGACGCGATATTTTCTTTCGAAGCTGAGCAACGCCATACTTCTATCTCCGCTGTGGCGGCCGCCCCAAGCCAAAGGCGTAACCGTCGTTTCGTTCAAATATGCCGCGGCCGGGCGCCAGTCCCGCCCGCGGCTTTGTCTTCAAGCTTCAAGTGGTTCAGCCGCCAGCGCTTTCCGCTGCCACCCAATCAAACCAATTGTAGCCATCTGCTCCTGTGCTCAGCAGGACGAGGTGAATCATCGCTGCCAACAGGAAAAGGAACACGCCCTGCGCCACGAAAACGCGCCGCGGGTCGAACACCAGCCAGATTTTGTAAAACTTGCTCATATCGAACATGGTGTGCTCCTCAGAACCAGGGTTTGTATGCGAAAACCGCGATGTGCGCTACGACAGCGACGGCGACAAATAAGTACAAGCCGCTCATGTAGACACTGTGCAGTTCCTGCGCCTGGTCATCGGTCAAGCCTGTGAAAGACAGACCAGTATTTTCAGCCATTAACTATCCTCCTGGATCGTCAGACCGATGCCGCGGAACCCTCGCGGCCAGGGTGCCCCGCCCCATGCGGGACAGGGCTATCCGGGGGGCCTTGCGGTCCCCCGAATGGTGGGTTCCAGCCGCCTCACAGCGACTGGAAAATGACGGGCGTCACCTCGCGGGCGCGGGCCCAGGCGTCGGTGACGAAGAACTTGCGTGGCGCCCCCCGTTTGGGTGCCACCATGCGGGCGGCGGCGGGCACCAGGCTGATGCCGAAAACGGCGGTGAAATACAGACCATATTCCACCCCACCTGACCTGTGGCGGTGTGCGGGGACATAATGGGACCTTGCTTCCATGCTTAGTTCTCCTTCCTGTCTTTGGTTGTGGGGGGCGGGGCCAGGGCGGCGACGGTACCCGCCTCCACCCGGTCGGCCCCGGCGTCGAGCGCGGCTTTTTCCGCTGCGTCCCGTAGTGACTTCGCGGCCGAGATCCGCGTCAGGATCGGATGCCGCGCAACGATCTCGTCCAGCGCCCGCTGGGCTTCGGCATCCCAGGGCAGATCGCGTTTTAAAGTGGTCGGAGTAGCCTCGGTCGCATCCATCTCGCTGCCCAGCGGCAGAATGTGGAACAATGCGTCAAAGAGGCTGTTGCAGATCTCCTGCAGTAAATAAGTCGCCCCCGCATACCCCATGAAGGGCGTGCCCGTGTGCCGCCGGATCGCCGCCCCGGGGAAGCTGGCGGCAATGAACGCGGGCTTTGGACCAAAGCCCGCAGCCATCTCGGCCATGTACATCTTTTCGTTGATCGAGCCCAACACGACCAGCGGCTTCTCCCCATGGATCAGCGCGCGCACTTCCTCATTGTCGGTCTTCTTGCCCGCGACCCGGCCAACAGCAAAGGCGCAGGGCAGCCCCAGATCCTCTTCCAGATATTTCCGGATACCCCGAGCATAGGTCTCGTTCGCTACGATCCCGAAACTGGCCGTGGCAAAGAAATCCTGGGTCACGGACCGCCACAGATCCCAGACCGGCTTCAACGTTGAATGCTTCTCGATCTCGATAAAGGGCTGCGGATCCAGTTCCAGCATATCGCCCAGCGTCTCGAGGAAAAGCGTGGTGCTCTCGACCCCGATCGGCGCCTGCAGGTACGGCTTGCCCAGCACTTCGGCCAGACCCCTGCCAAACTCGCGGTACATCACGACATTCGCGTCCGCATCGACCAGCTTGGCCATATCCGCCAGATGCGCACCTAGCGGCAGGACCATATTGACCTCGGTCCCGATCCCCTCGACCAACCGCCGGATCTCGGCCAGATCGGACGCCATGTTAAAGGTGCCGTACATCGGCCCCAGAATATTAACCCTAGGCTTCGCACCCTCGGGGCGCTTGGGCTGGCGCGGCATCCGGCCCTTGGTCATCCCGAACTCGGTGAACAACCAGGTCATCGCCCGGTCGGCAGCCTGCCACTGATCCTCGTCGATAGTGCGTGGCAGGAACCGCTGAATATTGGTCCCCTGCGGCGTCACCCCACCGCCAATCATCTCGGAAATCGAGCCCGTCACCACAACGGCTGGCAAAGCCGGATCCAGGGTGCCCCAGGCGCGCTTCATCGCGCCCTCGGTCCCTTCACGGCCCAGTTCTTCTTCGCCCAAGCCGGTAACCACAATCGGCAACTCATGCGGCGGCAGCCCGTCGGTGTAATGCAAGACGCTGGTCACCGGCAGGTTTTCACAGCCCACTGGCCCATCGATCACCACCTGCAGGCCCTTCACAGCTGTGAAGGCATATACCGCACCCCAATAGCCGCCAGCGCGATCATGATCCTGGATCAGCATCCCGCCCCCACTTTGTCCACGAAATATCCTCGGGGGTGAATTGGCGCGCATGCGCCAAGGGGGGGCAGACAGCCCCCCGCGCCGGCATATGCCACAAGCGCCATCATCAAATCATCTCGGCGGCCTTTGCCGCCCGTGCTTGTTTGTCCAACTTCTTCTGATGCCGCGCCCGGAATTCGGGCTGCACATTCGGCGCGCCCTCCCAGACCCCGGCAGTGTCGCCCGTGCCGACGCCTTCGAAGAAGCCGCGCATTTTGTTCATCCGGTCCCTGTTGGCCATCGCCGCGGTCACGACGGTGGCCAAAGACCCCGCACCAGCAGGTCCCATCAGGGGCCGGGCCGAGATGAGGTTGGTATAGTACAAGGCCGGAACGCCCAGTTCCTTGGCCTTTTGCACCACCGGCGTTGTCCCGATCGCCAGATCCGGCCGCAGCCCCTCCATCGCTGCGCAATCGTCTTCCAACGAGGCCCTGAACTTCACTGTCACGCCTCGCGCCTCCAACCAGGCGGCATCCTCGGCCGACCAGGGCGATTTCGCGCAAGCCGTTCCGACATAAGGGATATCCGCGCCGCTCTCGATCAGCAGCCGCGCGACCAGCAGCTCGGATCCCTCATAGCCCGACAGCGTGATCGTCCCCTTCACAGGGTCCGCAGCCAAGGCGCCCCGGATCGCCGGCAACAGGCCGTTTAAAGCGCCCTCCACCCGGTTCGCGGCAATCCCATGCAGGTCCGCGATGGACTTCATCCAGGCCTCGGTCCCTTCGACGCCAACGGGCGCTGAACCCAGAACCGGACGGCCCGCCGCCTCAAACTCACGCACAGCGGCCGTATAGAATGGATGGATCGCGGCGACGGCGGAACAGTCCAAAGCTGCATACAATTCGCGCCACTCGCGCACCGGCACTGTCTGACCCGCAGCCAGGCCCAACGGCTCCAGCATCTGCCCGATAATCATCGGGTCGGCGGGGAACATTTCGCCCAGCATCGTGACTGTCGGCCGGTCCGATTTAGCACCCTTGGGCGCTGGTACCGGGCCAGCCTTTACCTCGGCCCGCGCATAGGCAAGCATCGCGCCAGCCAGCACATCCTTGGCCTCGGCGTGGGTCGGAATGCCAAAGCCCGGCACATCGATCCCGACGATCCGCACACCATCAATCTGGTCCGGTAGCAGCCGTAGCGGCACACCGCTGGCCGTGGGCACGCACAGGTTGGTGACGATGATCGCATCGTATTTCTCAGGATCCGCCAGCTTGAACACCGCCTCACGGATATCCTCGAACAGCTTGCCGGTGACCAGGGTCTCCGAGTTGAACGGCACATAACCGACCGACCGCCGCGCCCCGTAGAAATGCGACACGAATGATAGGCCGAAGACGCAGCAGGCAGAACCAGAGAGAACAGTCGCAACCCGCCGCGTCCTCAGCCCTACCCTCAGCGAGCCAAATGCAGGACACATGCTTTGCGGCTTGTCGTGCGGGCCCGTCGGGTAGTCCTTTGCGTATTGCGCCAAGATCTCGGATTTTCCCGCGTTCTGGGCCGCAGCACGCATTTCGTCCGCACCGGCATGGCACCCCATGCCGTCAGCCGACCCCGGTGGGGTCGCACTGCCTGCGGACTCAGTCTCGATAGCGGCGCCGGTCAACACGGGCACCGCATCCGTTTCGTCATATCTTGTCTCGTCTGTCATCGGGCGGCCTCCCGATGCTGCAAGGGGCATCCGCGCGGCGCCTCTGCGATGATTCTTGCCGGTACGGGCCCAAGCGCGCAGTCCGGTTTGGGCGCCAGTTCACGCAGCTTCCGATCGGCCTGATCCATCGCGTCGAGGTCAAACATCGTCGTAAATCACCTCAAGGCTGACCTTGGGTTTGGCGTCCTTGCCGCGCATATCCTCGTCCGTCGCCGGTTCCAGAACGACATTTGCACCGGTGCTTGAGGCCGAGAACAGGTTCAACAACCCATCCTGGTCCAGCGCCCTGGGATGCGTCGGCGGCGCCTCGGCGACATTCTCGGCCAACTCCCCGAACAGCGCGCCCCATTGGGTTTTGGAGCTGCCGACAATCTGATAGTTCGCCGATTTGCGCCGCAGATCCTCGTCCGCCGGGATCGAGGCCAGCACCGGAATGTCCACCGCCTTGGCAAAAGCCGCAGCCTCGCCCGTGCCGTCGTCCTTGTTGATCACCATGCCGGCCACGCCGACATTGCCGCCCAGTTTGCGGAAGTACTCGACCGCCGAGCAAACGTTGTTGGCCACATACAGGCTTTGCAGATCGTTGGACCCGACGACGATCACCTTTTGCGCCATGTCCCGTGCAATGGGCAGACCGAAGCCGCCACAAACCACATCGCCCAGGAAATCAAGCAGCACATAGTCGAAATCCCAATCGTGGAACCCCAGTTTCTCCAGCAGTTCGAACCCGTGGATGATCCCACGCCCGCCGCAGCCGCGACCCACCTCGGGGCCGCCCAACTCCATCGCGAACACGCCGCCGGATTTGAAGCAGACATCGCCGATCTTCACCGGCTCGCCCGCCAGGTTCTTTTTGGTCGAGGTTTCGATGATCGTGGGACACGCCTTGCCGCCGAACAGCAGGCTGGTCGTGTCGGATTTCGGATCGCAACCGATCAACAGCACGCGCTTGCCCTGCTCGGCCATCATATGGCTCAGGTTGGCCAGCGTGAAGCTCTTGCCGATCCCGCCCTTGCCATAGATCGCGATGATCTGGGTCTTCTTGGTCGCCTCGCGGATCGGCACCTCGCCCAAGGGGCCATGCGCTTCGTCGCGCAGGCGGGCATCGTTCTCGGCGATACTGTCGCTGGTCAAATCAGGGACGGCGTCATCAAGCATGGTCATTTGTGATCTTTCCAATCTAGGATCATCTTCAGACAAGACGGGTCCTCAAACGCGGTGACATAGGCGGCGGCGGCATCGCGTGCCGGGGCCGTATGAGTGATCAGATTATCCAGGCTTAGGTGGCCTTCTTCGACCAAAAGGCGTGTGGCCAGCATGTCTTGTGGGGTCCATTCGGCGGCGATACGCAGCCGGGCCTCTTTCATAAAGGCTGGCGGGAAGGCAAAGTTGATGGGGTCGGGATAGAAACCTGCCAAAACAATCTCGCCACCCTTGCTAAGCCGCCCGATTAGGCGATCCAGCCCACTTGCATCGCCCGAGACGTCGAAGATCGTGTCATAGGTCTTGGTGCGGTCTTCGTCGGGGTGGATAACCAAATAGTCCGTTTCGCCCACACGGCGGGCGGGATCCAACTCCCAGACAACCGGTGGACGCGCGCCCGTCGCACAGACGATCCGGGCCAACAGGCGCCCCATGACGCCGTGACCGACAATCAGCTGCGGCATGTCCGCACTTAGGCCAGCTAAAGTGTGGCGTGCGGTGGCGGCCAGTGCCAAGAGGGTAGCCTCGGGGCCGAGATTGGTGTCCACCGGGATCACCCGACTGGCGGGGACGACGATCCGGCTGGCCGCGCCGCCGAACAACCCGCGCGCACCTTCATAACAATCCGCCCCCGGCACAAAAACCCGGGCGCCTGGTTGCAACCCCCCAAGCGCACCCGCCTCGACAACTTCGCCCACCGATTCGTAACCGGGGACCAAAGGATAGCCCATACCCGGGAAGGGCGGCATGCGGCCGGTCCACAGCAGTTTTTCTGTACCGGTGGAGATGCCCGAGTGCGTGATCTCAACGACCACCTCGTCCACACGCGGCGGCTGCAGTCCAATTGATTCGACGCCCAAATCGCCAGGGGCACGCATCAGTACAGCGTTCGTTTGCATATGCCCCCCTTTTTTGACCGCGATCCGGACGCGTCATTCGGTCGCGTTGAATTTCTTCCGTGGACTGTAAGTTTAGTTAGACAGCTTATTTTGTCAATTGAACATTACGCTTGGCGCGGATTAATCCTCTGATGGGCGCTCAGCGCGGATGACCTGTGTGATAAAGCTTTGGCGGGCAGGCAGGGCATGGATGTTGGTGAACCCAGCTTCGGCCAGCAGGCGGCTGTGGCTCTCGACCGAGCGCGGCGTGCCGCTGGTCATCGCGGCCGTGTAGAGGCCAAAATAGGCATCCCCCGACCGGCTGGGGCGCGCGCCGCCCGACATTGGTTCAGAGAGGATCAACCGACCACCGGGGGGCAGGGTCTGAAAAACCGCAGCCAGCAGGTCGCGCACAACGGGCGTGTCATGATCATAAAGCACGCGGATCAGCGAGATGGCATCGGCGCCGGGCGGAAAGGGCCCCTCCTTAAAGCTGCCACCGACGGCCCGTGCCCGATCGGCAAGACCCTTCAGGGCAAAGGCCGCTGTGGCACGGGCGGCCACTTCGGGCAGATCGAAGACGATGCCCTGCAGGCCCGGTGTCGCGGTGAGGGCAGCGGTCAGAAACGCCCCCTCGCCACCGCCGATATCCATCAACCGGGTGATCCCGTCCAACGGATGTACCGCCAGTGTCTCGGCCGCGACCATCGATTGGCTGACCGCCATCAGCTCAGAGTAGCGCGCGGCATCCTCGGTATCCGGCGCGCCGGTGGCGACATAGGACCAGAATTGCGCCAGTTCCGTCGACCCTTTGGGCGCTGTAAGCAGCGCTACGGGATCCTCCAAATCGCGGTAGAACATGGGGTGATGCCGAACCATCTCCTCGACCCCGGGCGCACCCAGTAGCGCAGCCCCCAGGGGCCCAAGACCATAGCGCCCAGCTGTACGGCGTTTCAACAGATCGAGGGCGGCTGCCGCCTGCAGCAGACGTTCCATCCGCTCGGGCGGCAGGCCGCACGCAGTCGCCAGAGGCACCACATGCTGCGGTCCAGCCTGCAGTTTGCGAAACAAATCCAGATCGACGCAGGCATAGAGCACCTGGCTGTAGACGAAGCCCGCAACCAGGTCATAAAGCGCAGCCCCTTGGCGGTTCGCGATCCGCCGGGTCAACGGAAACCGGGTGGCCCAAGCCTGAAAGCGCGGATCCGCGATGCGGTTGTCCCGCCAGCGCCGGGCCGCATCGGCCAGACGGCCGAGAACCCCGGTACGCGCGGGCGGATCCAGCACGGTGGCCACGGTGCTTAGGCCACGGCGCGGCTGAATTCCACCGGCGTCAGGCGCTTGGCCTGGGCCGAGACGATCTCGCACAGCCGCGCCTCACCCGGGCACGAGGGGATCGAACTGATCGCCCCACCCAGGATGTCGTGCAACTTTTGGACCGCCCCTTCGACCCCCAGCGCGGCGACCGCATTGGGACGCTCATGGATCGCATCTTGGCCCACCGGCTTGCCAAGCTCCTGCTCGCTCAGCAGCGCATCACGCAGATCGTCGGCGACCTGGAAGGCCTCGCCGATGCGGGCGCCCAACTCGACCCAGGCCTCGGGTTCCTCACCCGCGGCCATTGCACCCATGGTGGTCGCCGACACGAACAGCGATCCGGTTTTGGCGCGATGGTAAAGGGACAGATCGACCGTCGCCTCGCTCTCCCAGCCTTGCCCTGCACAAATCCCGTCAGGCATCCCTGTGTGCCGGGCCAAGGCGCTTACCAATGGCGCCAGGCGTTGGGGGGCCTGGACACCAGCACGGGCCAAAACCTCGAACGCCAACACAATGAGCGCGTCACCCGACAGCAGCGCCACGGGCTCGGAAAAGGCTGCGTGCACCGTGGGCTGGCCGCGACGGGTGTCCGCATCGTCGAAACAGGGCATATCATCATGGACCAGGCTGGCGCAATGGATCAGCTCGATCGCTGCCGCCGCCGCATCTGACAGCTGTGGTGTGTCGTCCCCACAGGCCTGCGCCACCGCCAAACAAAGCTGAGGGCGCACGCGCGCGCCGCCAGGAAACACCGCATGGGACAGGGCTGCCGCCAGCTTCGGCGGGGCACTGGGACCGGTTGCCGAGGCCAGCGCCGCCCTGAGTGCGGCTTCGATCCGATCTGGCATAAGTTGCCCCCCATCCTTAAGTGCCAATTGAAACTGTCCAAAATTCATGACAGCATATATGTAAATCAGTGTGGACAGTTTCGAGTAACCTGTCAATTCCTGCGATGGAGTGCTTTGGATGCCCCTCACCTCGCAACAGATCACCATTGTCGGCGCCGGAATCGGCGGGCTCACGGCGGCGCTGGAGCTGAGCGCATTGGGCGCACGGGTTACGGTGATTGAGCGCGCGGCGGGCCCGGGCGGCAAGATGCGCACACTGCCAACCGAAGCGGGGCCGGTGGATGCCGGGCCGACGGTATTCACCATGCGTTGGGTTTTCGAAGAGCTGTTCGCCGCTGTTGGCGAATCGCTCGAGGCGCATTTGACTCTGACACCCCTGGACCGGTTGGCCCGTCATCATTGGCGCGGCGCGCCCAGCTTGGATCTGTATGCGGATCCCGCACGGTCGCGCGATGCGATTGGCGACTTTGCCGGGGCACAAGCCGCGCGCGACTTCGACGCGTTCTCGGCCCGCGCCCGCCGTTTGTTCGAGACCCTCGAGGGGCCCGTGATGCGCGCGTCCGACCCAAAGCCGCTGTCCGTTGCGAGTGCCGTCCTAGGCAACGCGCCACGACTATTGCGCGACATGGCCCCCCTGCGCAGCTTGGCCAGCTTGCTGGAGCGCAGTTTCACCGAACCCAAGCTACGACAACTGTTCGGGCGCTACGCCACATATGTGGGGGGCTCACCCTATCTGTCCCCAGCGATCCTGGCGTTGATCTGGCATGCCGAGGCGTCAGGCGTCGCGCGGGTCACGGGCGGCATGGGGGCCATCGCCAAATGTATCGAGGGGCTGTGCAAAGCCCGCGGTGTGATCTTTCGATACAACACCATGGCCGAGACGATCTTGACGAAATCCGGGCGCGTAACTGGCATCGCCCTGCCCGAGGGTGAGGTGATCGAAACCGACACCGTACTGTTCAACGGTGACCCGGCAGCCCTGGCCGCGGGCCTTGTCGGGGCGGCCGCGCGCAGTGCCACACCGGCCCGAACCCGCGCTCAACGTTCGCTCTCGGCTTGGGTTTGGACCTTTGCCGCGGATCCCGGCGCCGGGAAGCTTCCGCACCACTCTGTGGTCTTCAACGATGACTACCGCCGCGAGTTCGACGACCTGTTCCGCCTTGGCCGCCTACCACAGGATCCGACGCTTTACGTCTGTGCCCAAGGCGGCCAACCGGGTGCTGAGCGGTTTCAAGTCCTGATGAACGCCCCCGCCACCGGCGATGTCAGCACCCCTTCCGAGCAGGAGATACGCCAATGCGAGACACGGGTCTTCAAGCGCCTGGCCGAGGCGGGCCTGCCGTTGAAGGCGCCCACGGCCGAGAATGCGCTGACAACCCCATGGGACTTCGATCAGCTGTTTCCGGGGACAGGCGGGGCGCTTTATGGGACCAATCCGCACAGCATGATGACAACCTTTCGACGCCCACGCGCCCGGTCGGCCCTGCCGGGGCTGTATCTGGCGGGGGGTGGGGTGCATCCGGGGCCGGGGGTCCCGATGGCGACGCTCTCAGGTCGGCTAGCGGTCGCGGCGATCGTGGCGGACCGCGCTTCGACATTCAGGTCGGGCCGGACGGCTATGCCTGGTGGTATGTCGACGGGCTCTCGGACGACGGCACACGCGGTATCTCGATCATCGGGTTCATAGGGTCGGTTTTCTCGCCTTGGTATCGCTGGGCCGGGCGGCGCGACCCGCTGAACCATTCCTGCATCAATGTGGCGCTCTATGGTCGCGGCGGCCGCTGGACGATGACCGAGCGCGGGCGCACCGCCGTGCGCCAGTCGGCAGATACATTCCAGGTGGGTCCCAGCCAAATGCATTGGGATGGCACCGATCTGATCATCGACTTGAACGAGATCTCGACCCCCCATGCGCAACGCATCCAAGGCCGCGTCCGCGTCTCGCCCCCGGCCATTACAGGGGTTGAGGTGGTTCTGGACGCCAAAGCGCGCCACATCTGGCGCCCCTTTGCCCCCAATGCGGACATCTCGGTCGATATCACCCGGCCCGGCTGGCGCTGGCAGGGGCACGGTTATCTGGATGCCAATTTCGGCACTGCCGCGCTCGAAGCGGATTTCAGCTATTGGACTTGGGCCCGCATGCCCGTGCCCGGCGGCACGAAAGCATTTTACGACGCCGACCGCCGCGATGGCACCGCGCTGGCTGTGGCGCTAAAATTCGGCACTGATGGCAGCGTGACGCCGATTGAAGCGCCGCCCCTGCAACCGATGGCCCGCAGCAAATGGCTGGTCCGCCGTCAAATGCGCAGCGACCCGGGCACCCCCCCCCGCCAAACGGCCCCCATGCTGGACGCGCCCTTCTACACCCGTGCCACGGTGAAAAGCACACTCGATGGCCACGCCAGCACCGGGGTGCACGAGGCGTTGGACCTGGACCGCTTCGCCAGCCCCCTGCTCAAACCCATGCTCGCCGTGAAAGTCCCTCGCAGGCCACGCTTCTAGCGGATAGAGGTGGTTCGGTTCGTTTGAACAGTTTCGAGCCGTTTGGTAAGTGGATTTTCCGCTCGGTTATGCCGCCACAGAGATTTGTGACGATGGGTTGAGATATGCCTGATCGGGTGTTTGCCCGTCCAGCGATGAATGCGGTCTCCGCGTGTTGTAGAACTTCAGATATCGGGCCAGGCTTTCCCGGGCTGCCGAGACGCTGTCATAGGCGCGCAGATAGACCTCTTCGTATTTAATCGTGCGCCACAGCCGTTCGACGAAGACGTTGTCCCG
>CALICM010000027.1 GCA_938049225.1 uncultured Paracoccaceae bacterium | reverse complement strand
CATCGGGAACATACGCCAGCGCTTTCCCCATAGGAAGGCGCACGTATCCCGCGGCTTCCACCTTGTCAGATTTGTTAACGCGGGCCATCCCGCCAAGACCAAACCTAACGCATTGGCCCGCATCAAAAAATCTTAGACAAGATGGACGGCGGCGCGGATGCGGACATCTTCTTCTTCGAGGCTGGCGACGGGGTCGACAAGATCCGGGGGTTCGAGGATGGGCTGGACACGCTTGAGTTCGCAGGGCTGCAGTTCGATGACCTGAAAATCCAGGCGGATAAGGCCGGGAACACGGTGGTCCGCTATGGGGAGGACGATGTGGTGCGGCTGGACATCGCGCGCGGCTTGATCAGCGAGGATGATTTCGTCTTCTCGCTGGCCTGACGCCGCACACAGTGCGAAACCCGTTGAAGGGGCCAGAGGCACATCTGGCCCCTTTTCGTTGCCGGGCCCCTGCCCTATGACACTCAGATGAGTTTAGGGATTGCCAGGTGGGACGATGGTAGAGCCGCAGATAACTGACACTTTGATCGCGGCCCATGGGCTGAGCGACGATGAATATGCGCGGATCTTGACGCTGCTTGGCCGGGTGCCGACCTTCACCGAGTTGGGCATCTTCTCGGCCATGTGGAACGAACATTGTTCCTATAAATCCTCAAAGAAGTGGCTGCGAACCTTGCCCACGGAAGGGCTCCAGGTGATCTGCGGCCCGGGCGAGAATGCGGGCGTTGTAGACATTGGTGACGGCCAGGCCGTGGTGTTTAAGATGGAGAGCCACAACCACCCCAGCTATATTGAGCCCTATCAGGGCGCCGCGACCGGCGTCGGCGGCATTCTGCGCGATGTCTTCACCATGGGCGCACGCCCGGTGGCGGCGATGAATGCGCTCAGCTTTGGCGCGCCCGGCCATCCAAAGACCGCCAGCCTGTTAAGCGGCGTGGTTGCTGGGATCGGCGGTTATGGCAATTGCTTTGGCGTGCCGACGGTCGGCGGCGAGTTGCGGTTCGACCCCTCGTACAACGGCAACTGCTTGGTGAACGCCTTTGCGGCGGGCATCGCGGACGCGGATAAGATTTTCTATTCAGCGGCCAGCGGCGTGGGCCGACCCGTGGTCTATCTGGGCGCAAAAACCGGCCGCGATGGCGTCGGCGGGGCGACGATGGCCAGCGCCGAGTTTGACGAGGATATCGACGAAAAACGTCCCACGGTGCAGGTCGGCGATCCTTTCACGGAAAAGCGGTTGATGGAGGCCTGTCTTGAGCTGATGGCGACCGGCGCGGTGATCAGCATTCAAGATATGGGGGCGGCGGGGCTGACCTGCTCGGCCGTCGAGATGGGCGACAAGGGGAACCTGGGCGTGCGGCTGGACCTGGAAAAGGTACCGGTGCGCGAAGAGAACATGACCGCCTACGAGATGATGCTGTCCGAAAGCCAAGAACGTATGCTGATGGTCCTGGACCCCGCGCGCGAGGATGTGGCCCGCGCGGTGTTCGACAAATGGGACCTGGATTTCGCGGTGGTGGGCGAGACCATCGCAGAGGATCGGTTTTTGATCTGCCTAAATGGGGTCGTGAAAGCGGATCTGCCGCTTAAGGCCCTATCGGGCGAGGCGCCTGAGTATGATCGGCCCTGGATCGAAAGCCCTGCCCCGGCCCGCTTGGGACCGATACCCGACATCAGCCCGATGGCGGCGCTGGAAACGTTGCTGGGCAGTCCGAACTACGGCGGACGCGCCTGGGTGTGGGAGCAATACGACACCTCCGTAGGCGCCGACACGCTGCGACAGCCGGGCGCGGATGCCGGGATCGTGCGGGTGCATGGCACCGATAAGGCGCTGGCCTTCACTTCGGACGTGACGCCGCGCTATTGCCGGGCCAATCCGGTCGAGGGCGGCAAGCAGGCGGTGGCCGAGGCCTATCGCAACCTGATCGCGGTGGGGGCGACGCCGCTGGCGGTGACCGACAACCTGAATTTCGGCAATCCAGAAAAGCCACAGATCATGGGGCAATTGGTGGGCTGTATCCAAGGGATCGGGGCGGCCTGCGCCGCTTTGGGCACGCCGGTCGTCTCGGGCAATGTAAGCCTCTATAATGAAACCGACGGCGCGCCGATCCTGCCTACGCCAACGATTGGCGCGGTGGGGTTGCTCGCCACGCCTGATGCGCTGATCGGCACCCAAGCGCAGGCGGGCGATGCTCTGGTGATGATCGGCGGGGCGGGGACGCATTTGGGTGCCTCGGCCTTTGCGGCCGAGGTCATGGGGGATGAGGGTGGCGATGCGCCAGCGGTGGATCTGGCAACTGAAGCGACCGCTGGGAGGCTCGTATTCGCATTGCGCGACTCGGGCTGTCTGCACGCGGCGCATGACATCGCCGATGGCGGACTGGCCCTGGCGGCGGCCGAGATGGCCCTGGCGGCGGGGGTTGGCCTGACTTTGGAAGCAGACAGTCTGACCGCTCTATTCGGCGAGGATCAGGGGCGCTATCTGTTGGCGGTGCCTGCGGATCATTTGTCCAGGGCCGAAGCTCTGGCGGGGGTGGTACCGTTTCACCAAGTGGGCACATTTGGCGGCACGGAGTTTGCCATGGGGGGGCAGACCCGCGCCCTGGCGGCGTTAACTAAGCTGCACGCTGACGCCCTGCGCGTTATTGTTTCTTAACGCGTGCTTGCAAGCATCGACCCCGCGTCTTAAATTTTGTTAACAGACAAAAGGAACAGCGCCGCATGGCTATGCAAGCAATCGAAATCGAACGGCTGATACAAGAGGCTTTTCCTTCGGCGCAGGTCGAGATTAAGGATCTGGCTGGCGACGGCAATCATTATGCCGCGACGGTGGTGGCCGAAGAGTTTCACGGGCTGACGCGGGTGAAACAACACCAGTTGGTGTATGCCGCTTTAAAGGGCAAGATGGACGGACCTGCGGGCGAGTTGCACGCGTTGGCGCTGACCACACGCCCGAAAGAGAGCAGCTGATGTCCCCATGGCTGCAAGCCTTGCTACTTGGCGTTGTGGGCGTTGTGTTCTATCTGGTCATGATCAAACGCTTGCGCAAACGCCACTGGCCCAAGGCCCCCAAAGTGGTACTGCCTGTGGTCGAGGACGAGCCGGACGCGGACGCGGGCACAGATAATGTTGACGATACGAAATCATAACCGCGCCCAGCGCCAGGTTTAAGGACAACGAACGATGACCAATCCCGTGCACGAGACGATCAAAGCCGATGTCGAGGCAAATGATGTTGTGCTGTTCATGAAAGGCACCAGCCAAATGCCGCAATGCGGCTTTTCCTCGAAAGTGGCAGGTGTTCTGAATTACATGGGTGTGCCGTTCAAGGACGTGAACGTGCTGGCCGATGACGCGGTGCGCGAGGGGATCAAAAGCTTCTCGGACTGGCCCACCATCCCCCAGCTTTATGTCAAGGGCGAGTTTGTTGGCGGCTGCGATATCATCGTCGAGATGACACTGTCGGGCGAGTTGGACGAGATGTTTGAAAAGGCTGGCGTCGCTTATGACAAAGCCGCCGCCGAGAAGATACGCGAAGCGAACCAAACTGCGTAGGACTACGTAAGAAACTCGGGGCTGTGCGGTGTGTCGGTTTGGCATTTGCTGGTATAGCGTTCCGCTATGCTGGAGGTGCTGCCCCCCTTTGATGCCGCCCTTTGGAATTCCCTGAATGGACAGGTCCGTCTGTCCCACACCCTGTACGGCCCGGCGGGCGACAAGATGGTCAGCCTGTGGCTGAAAGCGCATATGGACCACGTCGCGAACGACGAGTTCTGCGTTAAATTCAAGGGGAAAATGGACCTGCCGGGCGTCCCCGCCGAGAGCTATGCGCATCGTACAATAGAGGTGCCGGGTCTGCGCCTGCTCGCCGGAATACGGTTTTGGAACAACCGGATTGACCGACCCTATGTTGAGGTATTCGCATGGCATACCGAATCTGAAGGGGCCGCACCGCCTTGGGATCAGATCGCCGATGTCATTGCCAAGCAGTGGGCCGCATTTAAACCGAGTAGCTTTCGCGTCTTCCTAACGAACGAGGACAAGCTGCCCCCAAAAGCCAACATCGACATGTTGATCTATGCAGGAACCCTTGGCGAAATTGCCAAAGCGACCGCCGATTGGGCGGATACGGTGACGCTTACCCCCTTTGAAAGCATCGAAGCGGCGGCGGATGTCGTAACACAGCGTTTTGGCACTTTGGCGGACGAGGATCCAAAGCTGGCGGCCGTTTTGCCGGTCTTGGACGAAAGCGGGCTTAAAACCTTGTGGAACGACGGCACGCTGCACGCTTTGCGGTATCAAGGGGAATGCGCGGGCCTTTATGCCGTGGCAACCAGGATGGTGGAATGGATCTTTGGCGATGTGGTCATCGAGAAAATCGTCCTTCCTGCTTACGCAGGGCGCGGCCTGTCAATTGCCGCTCAACGAGAACGGGCACTATTGAGGGCCGAACATGGCGCGCGGCTGCTGGTCGGCACGATCAGCAACATGAACATCGCGTCTCAAAAAAGCGCACAGCGCGCGGGTCGAAAAGTCATCGCTAGATATGCCTTCGTGCCGCTTTCCTGAGAGAGAGCACGCTTGATCAAGGCCTAACCTTCCAATTGTACGGCCATCGCCTCGATCTTTTGGGTCGCGCGTTCAAGGGCTGCCAGCGCGGCACTTTCGTTTTCGCGCGCGGTTTGCAGAGCACGCTCGTCTTCAGCGGGCGCACTGGCCCCCGTTTTGCTTTCCGCGATCCGCAGTTGGGATTTCAAATTGGCGATCTCGGCCTCGGTCGATTGAAATCGTTTGGCGATTTCGGTCGTGCGATCCGCCAACATCAGGCCCGCCATCAACAGCATCCGTGGCTCGGGCACACGACCGATGGATTTCTGCAAAGTCGAGGCTTCGGTATCCAGCAAGGCCGCCGCTTGTTTCAACTGCCCCTCCTCGCCCGGCTCGCAAGCTAGGGTGTAGTCGCGACCGCCGATTTGGACTTTAACCTCGGGCATCAGACGGCCTCCTCGATCAGCGGGCGCAGTTGCGCGAGAAGCTCGTCCAATTGGGCAAGGTCCTGGTCCCGCTGCGCCTTGAGCGTGGCCAGTTTTTCGGTCAACGCCCGGTTCTCGTCCTGAAGCTGTGTCAGGGCTGCTGTGTCTGCGGTGGGGGGGATGGAGGGTGGTTTCGCACTGGCGGCCAAATGCTGAAGCGCCGCATCAAGGCCCGCCTCCAAACGCTTCAAATCACTCATCTTCACCCTCAGCCAAATTGCACAACATGACAGTGGCCAGCTTTGCCATCCCAGGCCCCGGCGTCAAGGGGGCAGCGGGTCTTGTCGGCGAACGAGCGTGTTATTTCCCTAGCGGTGCTTGACCGTCCCCTGGCAATCAGTATCAGTGCCCCATCCCTGAACGGCCCGGGCGGGCGCGCCCTGCCCCCCAAAAAACAAAGGTTGAGCTTTCGTGAACATCGAGGACCTGCGCACCCGTCACCCCGAGCATTTCGCCAAAGCCGCCGCCCTGCGGGTGTTGGCCATGGACGCGGTCGAGGCCGCCAATTCGGGCCATCCCGGCATGCCGATGGGCATGGCGGATGTGGCCACCGTGCTGTTTGAGAAACATCTGAAATTCGACGCCAGCGCGCCGGATTGGCCGGATCGCGACCGGTTTATCCTGTCGGCGGGCCACGGCTCGATGCTGTTGTACGGCTTGCTGCATTTGACCGGCTACGAAGATATGACGCTTGAGCAGGTGAAGAACTTCCGCCAATTGGGGGCGATCACCGCGGGCCACCCGGAATACGGCCATGCAAAGGGCATCGAGACGACGACGGGCCCCTTAGGTCAAGGATTGGCCAATGCGGTTGGTTTCGCCATGGCCGAGGCGCATTTACGCGCCCGCTTCGGCAAACGGGTCGTCGACCACCATACCTATGTGATCGCCGGTGACGGTTGTCTGATGGAGGGGATCAGCCAAGAGGCCATCGGCCTGGCTGGCATGCAAAAGCTGCAAAAGCTGATCGTTCTGTGGGATGACAATGGCATCTCCATCGATGGGCCGGTGTCAAAGTCCGACATCACCGATCAAGCGGCCCGTTTCGCCGCCAGCGGGTGGGATGTGTTCAGCTGCGATGGGCATGATCCCGCCGAGATCGATGCCGCACTACTGTCGGCGAAAGCCAGCAACAAGCCGGCGATGATCGCCTGTAAGACGCTGATCGGCTATGGGGCGCCCAATAAACAGAACACCGCCAAAGCGCATGGCTCGCCCTTGGGCGGGGATGAGATCGCGGCGACACGCGCGGCCTATGGCTGGGGTCACGGGCCGTTCGAGATACCCGGCGATGTTGTGAAGGCTTGGCGCGGGATCGGCGCACAAGGGGTTGAGGAGCGCGACGCCTGGACCGAGCGGTTGGAGGGTCTAAGCCAACGGCGGCGGGCCGAATTCGATCGATTGATGGCGGGCGAATTGCCCAAGGCGCTGAACGCGCGGATCCGCAAGTTCAAGGCCGAGACCAGCGCGGCGGCACCGAAAGTGGCGACGCGCAAATCCTCGGAAATAGTTCTGGGGGTCATCAACAAGCTGGTGACCGAGACGATGGGCGGCTCGGCCGATCTGACCGGCTCGAACAACACACTGACACCGGATCTGGGCATCTTTGGCCCTGACAACCGCACCGGGCGCTATGTGCATTATGGTATTCGCGAGCATGGGATGGCCGCCGCGATGAATGGCATGGCGCTGCACGGCGGCATTATACCCTATGGCGGAACTTTCTTGGTGTTCACCGATTACGCGCGCGGGGCGATGCGGCTTTCGGCGCTGATGGGCACGCGGGTGATTTATGTGATGACCCATGACAGCATTGGCTTGGGCGAGGATGGACCGACGCACCAACCGGTCGAGCATCTGTCCGCCTTGCGGGCCATTCCTAATCTGCAGGTCTTCCGCCCCGCCGACACCATCGAAACCGCCGAGGCTTGGCAAGTGGCCCTGGAAAGCCCCGAAATACCCAGTGTTATTGCCTTGTCGCGTCAGGGCCTGCCGACGGTGCGCACCAAGCACATGGGGCAAAATCTGGTAGCGAAGGGCGGATACATCCTGTCGGAGGCCGTCGCCTCGCGCAAAGTGGTGCTGATGGCCACCGGGTCCGAGGTGCAGGTGGCACTTGCGGCGCAATCGCTGCTTGAGAGCAAGGGGATCGGGTGCCGTGTCGTATCAATGCCCAGCCACGAGTTGTTCGCCCAACAAGAGGAGCGCTATCGCAACCGCGTCCTGCCCCGTGGCCCTGTGCGGATCGCGATCGAGGCGGGCGTCCAGCAAAGCTGGGACCAATGGCTCTATGGCAATCGCGGCGTTGCGGCCAAGGCTGGGTTCGTTGGGATGACCGGTTTTGGAGCCTCGGCGCCCATTGACGCGCTTTACGACAGATTTGGCATCACGGCCGAGGCGGTCGTGGCGCAGGCCGACGCGTTGTTGTGACAGCGACCGTGGGGCCTGGGACATGAGCCTGACCCGGGCCCTCATCATCATCATGGTCGCCGGTGGGCTTTTGTATTTGGACATTGCGTATAATCAGGCCGCCGTCGTTGCCTATGTGATGAACGGCTTCATTGGGGTTGTCGAGTGGATCGCCTTTTGGCGCTAGGGGGTGCGATGAGTTGGAAGACATTGGATCAAATGGATTTGGCCCAGAAGGTCGTTTTGACCCGGGTCGACATTAACGTCCCGATTGAAGATGGCGCCGTAAGCGATGCCACCCGGATCGAGCGGATCAAACCCACCATCGACGCAATCTTAAAGGCCGGTGGCAAACCAGTGCTGATGGCACATTTCGGACGGCCCAAAGGCAAGGTGGTGCCCGAGATGTCCCTCGAGATTACCCGCCAAACCCTCGCCGATGTGTTGGAACGCGAGGTTATGTTCGCGACGGATTGCATAGGACCGGCGGCAAAGTCCGCCGTTGACGGTTTACAGTCGGGCCAGGTGTTGCTGCTGGAAAACACCCGGTTTCACCCTGGGGAAGAGGCGAATGACCCGGGGTTCGCAGCCGAATTGGCCGCGTTG
Source organism: uncultured Paracoccaceae bacterium (assembly GCA_938049225.1). Lineage (GTDB taxonomy): Bacteria > Pseudomonadota > Alphaproteobacteria > Rhodobacterales > Rhodobacteraceae > Halovulum. Next base: position 55,795 of record CALICM010000027.1, on the reverse strand, counting down.
GGGCAGGTTTATTGCAACGATGCCTTTTCGGCCGCGCATCGCGCGCATGCCTCAACCGAGGCGCTGGCGCGATTGCTGCCTGCCTGCGCGGGGCATTTGATGGCGGCCGAGCTCAAGGCCCTTGAGGCAGCGTTGAGTGCGCCAGAACGGCCCGTTATAGCGGTTGTCGGTGGGGCTAAGGTTTCGACCAAGTTGGATCTGCTGGGGAACCTGATCGAACGGGTCGATAGCATCGTGATCGGTGGGGGCATGGCGAATACCTTCCTGGCGGCCCAGGGGATCGATGTGGGCAAGTCGCTGTGCGAGCATGATTTGGCCGGGACAGCGCGCGACATCATGGCCAAGGCCAAGGCAGCGGGGTGCACGCTTGTCCTGCCGGTCGATGTGGTCGTGGCGCGCGAATTCAAAGCCGGTGCGGCAAGTGAAACGGTGGCAGCAGACGCCTGCCCGGCGGATGCGATGATCCTGGATGCCGGGCCCGACAGCGTGGCGCGGGTGGTCGCGGTGTTCGAGGGCGCCAAAACGGTGGTTTGGAACGGGCCCTTGGGGGCGTTTGAAACCGCACCTTTCAACGTGGCGACCGATACGGCAGCGCAGTCGGCGGCAGCGCTGACCAAAGCGGGCAAGCTGCTGTCTGTTGCGGGCGGTGGGGACACCGTAGCGGCCTTGAACAGCAGCGGCGCGGCGGCGGATTTCTCGTATGTCTCGACCGCGGGCGGCGCATTCTTAGAGTGGCTCGAGGGCAAAACCTTGCCCGGCGTGGCCGCCTTAAGTTGATGCCTAGGGTCGTTATCGCGGACCCCCGGGACTATATTCAGAATTGGTTTTAAACGGGGGACCCAATGGCTTTAACCTATACTTTGATCACGGGCGCATCGACTGGCATTGGCAGTGAATTGGCGCGGGTGGCCGCACGAAATCGGCGGAATTTAATTCTAACAGCCCGCTCGGCGGATAAGCTTGAGGCATTGGCCGAGGAACTGCGCACAGCACATAGTATCGAGGTGGTGGTCATCCCCGCCGATCTGTCGCAGCCGGGCGAGGTGCCGCGGCTGTGGGACGCCGCGGTGGCCGAAGGACGGCGGATCAACTTTTTGATGAACAACGCGGGCCTTGGCGCTTACGGCCCCGTCAGCGCGGGAAAGTGGGAGCAGGAAAAACGCTCCATCGACGTGAATATCACGGCATTGAGCGCGCTGTGCAGCCTCGCCCTGCCGCATCTGATCGAGACCGGGCGCAGCCGGATCCTGAACGTCGCCTCGGTCGCTGGGTTCATCGCGGGGCCGGGCATGGCAGTGTATTCCGCCACGAAAAATTATGTGCTGAGTTATTCCATCGCGCTCAACGAAGAGTTGCGCGGCCAAGGTGTCAGCGTTACGGCACTGTGTCCAGGCGCGACACAGTCCGAGTTCTTCGCGGTGGCCGACATGCAATCCTCGCGGATGGCACAGGCCAAACTGCCAACGGCGCGCGAGGTGGCCGAATATGGCTATGGCGCGGCAATTGGGCAGCAGGTGGTGGCGGTGCACGGGCTGCAGAATAAAATGCTGACCTGGCTGACACGGATCTTGCCACGCACGACGATTGCGAAAATCGCAGGGCGGACGATGGCGCCGACCTAGTCACATTTGGGATCGGTTGACGCAAGCGGAAGCACCCGCTAGCCAAGGGCGGTAACCTTTGGCCCAAGGAGACTAGCTTATGAAATCGACGCGTATCGTCCGTCAGATCCTGTCCAACTACGAGGGCGAAACGCCCGGTGTGAAGGCAAATCTAAACCGCATTTTGATGACCGGAAAGCTGGGCGGCACCGGCAAGGTCATCATCCTGCCCGTCGATCAGGGGTTCGAGCATGGGCCCGCGCGCAGCTTCGCGCCGAACCCAGCGGCCTATGATCCGCATTACCACTATCAATTGGCGATTGACGCGGGCCTAAACGCCTATGCCGCCCCATTGGGGATGATCGAGGCGGGCGCCGATACCTTTGCCGGTCAGATCCCGACGATCCTGAAGGTAAACTCGGCGAATTCGCTGATCCCCGCAGAGGCACCAAAGACCCAGGCGATCACGGCTTCGGTCGATGATGCGCTGCGGTTGGGGTGTTCCGCGATTGGCTTTACGATCTATCCCGGATCCTCGGCGGCTTTGGACATGTTCTCGGACATCGCGGCCATGCGTGAAGAGGCCGCAGCGAAAGGGATCGCCACCGTGATTTGGTCCTATCCGCGCGGCGAGGCGTTGGACAAACCGGGTGAAACGGCGGCGGATATCGGCGCTTACGCTGCCCAGATCGCAGCACTGCTGGGCGCGCATGTCATCAAGGTAAAGCTGGGCACGGATCATCTGAGTTTGCCCGAAGCCAAGAAGGTCTATGAGGCTGAGAAGATTGATGTTTCCACCCAAGCGGCGCGGGTTGCGGATGTCATGCGGTCGGCGTTTAACGGGCGGCGGATCGTCGTCTTTTCAGGTGGCTCGAAGAAGGGCATCGACGGCGTGTTCGACGACGCGCGCGCCATCCGCGATGGCGGCGGCAATGGCTCGATCATCGGGCGCAACACGTTCCAACGCCAGCGGGGCGAGGCCCTGGACATGCTTGGCAAGTTGGTCGAGATCTATAAGGGCAAAGCGTAGGGCGGCACACCGCCACCGCGTGCGGCGAAACCAAACTCGCGACAAAGAAAGCCGGTGCTGTAATGTCACAGTGCCGGCTATTTTTTCTAGGCGAGAGTCCGGCCAGAAATCACTGATTCCCTTATTGATTCGCCTGTGGCAAGGTGGCCGAACACCGTTAGACGTGTAACGAGGCAGCGTGTGACCGAGCAGCGGCACCCCCACTGGTTTGGCATGATTTTCTCGATCTTCGTGATCGGGGCGATCAGCTATTTCACCTATGCCGCCATACAAGGCGACTTTGGGACGTTTCGCCGTATCCAGGTCGAAGCGCAGGCGATGCAGCTTGAAACCGAATTGGCAACCCTACGGGCCGAGCGCGCGGTTCTGGAAAACCGCACGCGGCGCTTGTCCACCGAATTTTTGGACCTGGATCTGTTGGATGAACAGGCACGCAAAGTATTGGGCCTGGCACGTGCTGACGAGGTTGTTATTCGCTAACGCCCATCCGCACGGCATAGTGCGTGGATGACCGACCCAACATCCCTTGAGGCGCGTGTGCGCGACAGTTTCGACCGGCAGGCCACGATGGCGCTGATCGGCGCGCGGCTGGCGTATGTGGGCAAAGGCGAAGTGACGTTGGAGCTGCCATTTGACGCGCGGCTAACCCAACAGCACGGGTTTTTGCATGCGGGCATTTCAAGCACCTTGATGGACACGGCGGCGGGCTATGCCGCCTATACTTTGATGCCCGCCGAGGCCGAGGTTTTGACGGTTGAGTTCAAAGTCAACTTGCTGCGGCCCGCCAAGGGCGCACTGTTCCAAGCGACCGGGCGGGTCTTGAAACCGGGGCGCAGTTTGATGGTGGTTGAGGCGCGGCTGGTCGCGGCCGAGGCCCCCGACAGGCCCCTAGCTTTGCTGAATGCGACGATGATGGTGGTTCTGGATCGGCCCGATGTTGCCCCTGCGTCAAAATTGTAGCGGCAAAGCGGTGGATTTGCCAGGCGAACCGATCTATAGTTCGTATAGTTTAGTGTTAAACTAATAATCTGGGGAACGGAATGGCGACCGCACCGAAACGCAGCACGCGGGCGAAAAAGCCCAATGCGTCCAAAGAAGAATTGATTGAATTTTATCGCGAGATGCTGCTGATCCGGCGGTTCGAGGAAAAGGCCGGCCAACTGTATGGCATGGGCCTGATCGGCGGCTTTTGCCACTTGTATATTGGGCAGGAGGCCGTTGTCGTGGGGCTTGAGGCCAGTACGAAAGACGGCGATCAGCGCATCACCACCTATCGCGACCACGGCCACATGCTGGCCTGCGGCATGGATCCCAAAGGCGTGATGGCCGAACTTACCGGGCGCAAGGATGGGCTGTCCAAGGGCAAGGGCGGCTCAATGCATATGTTCTCGAAAGAGAAGGAATTCTATGGTGGGCATGGGATTGTCGGGGCGAATGTGCCGCTGGGTGCGGGCCTGGCTTTTGCCAACAAGTATCGCGGCAATGATAATGTGGCCTTCACTTATTTCGGCGATGGCGCCGCGAACCAGGGTCAGGTTTACGAGACCTATAATATGGCCGAGCTGTGGATGTTGCCGGTGATCTTCGTCATCGAAAACAATCAGTACGCGATGGGCACTTCGACCAAACGCTCGACCAAATCCCCCAGCCTGTATGTCCGGGGCGAGGCTTATGGCATACCGGGCGAGCAGGTCGACGGGATGGACGTGCTGGCCGTGAAAGCCGCCGGGCAAAAGGCCGTCGACCACTGCCGAGCAGGGAAGGGCCCGTATATTCTGGAAGTGATGACCTATCGCTACCGCGGCCATTCCATGTCGGACCCGGCGAAATACCGGACCCGCGAAGAGGTGCAAAAGGTGCGGGACGAGCGGGATCCGATCAACCACGTGCGCGACATCCTGTTGACCGGGAAACATGCGACCGAGGAGGATCTGAAGGCCCTCGACAAAGAAATCAAAGGCATCGTCAACGAGGCCGCACAATTCGCTCAAGACAGCCCAGAACCGGCGCTCGAAGAGCTTTATACCGACATCTACGCGTAAGGGAGCCGGACAATGGCAACGAATATTCTGATGCCTGCGCTTTCCCCAACGATGGAGGAAGGCACGCTGGCCAAATGGCTGGTTAAGGAAGGCGACGCTGTGGAAAGCGGGATGATCTTGGCCGAGATCGAAACCGACAAGGCGACGATGGAGTTTGAGGCGGTGGATGAAGGTGTGCTGGGCAAGATCCTGGTCGCCGAAGGCACCGAGAACGTGAAGGTGAACGAGGCGATCGCAGTGCTGCTTGAGGATGGTGAGGACGCAAGTGCCGTACCCGCCGGGGGGCCTGCTCCCACCCCGGTGAGCGCTGCGACGGCGGAACCCTCGGCGCAGCCCACCCCCGCAGCCCCCCCGGCGGCGGTGGCGACGGTAACGCCCGAGCCGGATGTGCCCGCGGGAACCCGTTTTAAACAGCAGACCGTGCGCGAGGCCTTGCGCGATGCCATGGCCGAGGAGATGCGGCGCGACGGCGACGTCTTCTTGATGGGCGAAGAGGTGGCCGAGTACCAAGGCGCCTATAAGATCAGCCAGGGACTGCTGGACGAATTCGGCGAGAAGCGCGTCATTGACACGCCGATCACCGAGCATGGGTTCGCCGGGATCGGCGTGGGTGCCGCTTTTGCCGGGCTGCGGCCGATCGTGGAATTCATGACGTTCAACTTCGCCATGCAAGCCATTGATCAAATTATCAACTCTGCCGCCAAGACGCTGTATATGTCTGGCGGTCAAATGGGCAGTCCGATTGTCTTCCGCGGCCCCAATGGTGCGGCTGCCCGGGTGGGCGCACAGCACAGTCAGGACTATGCGGCCTGGTATGCCCAGATCCCAGGTTTGAAAGTGATCCAGCCCTATTCGGCGGCGGACGCCAAGGGCCTGTTGAAGTCGGCAATCCGCGACAACAACCCAGTCATCTGCCTGGAAAACGAGATCCTTTATGGCAAATCCTTCGAAGTGCCCGAGTTGGACGATTTCACTGTCCCCTTGGGCAAAGCCAAAATCTGGCGGGAAGGGACGGATCTGACCATCGTTAGTTTCGGCATCGGCATGACCTATGCGCTTGAAGCGGCCGAGGCCTTGGCAAGCGAAGGGATCTCGGCCGAGGTGGTCGACCTGCGCAGCTTGCGCCCGATGGACACCCAGACGGTGATCAATTCGGTAATGAAGACCAATCGCTGCATCACCGTGGAAGAGGGTTGGCCGGTCTGCTCGATCGGCAACCATATATCCGCGGTGCTGATGCAGCAGGCCTTTGACTATCTGGACGCGCCGGTGATCAACCTAACGGGCAAGGATGTGCCAATGCCCTATGCCGCGAACCTTGAGAAACTCGCGCTGGTCACCACCGCCGAAGTGATCGAGGCGGCCAAGGCCGTCACATACCGATAGGAGGCGGGTATGTTCGGGAAAAAACCCTTGTTCACGGCCACCATGGAAAACGATGGCGGTATGGAGGTTCGGATTGATCACACGCAAATCGAGCGACCCGAATACGCGGGGCTGATGCTGGCTGATTTCGCCGGCCACTTCGCCAATGCCATGCATCAAAGCGGCAAAGCGGACAGCGCCGAAGCCGCCATGGCCACGATGCTCGAATGGTTTCTGAAAGAATTACAGAATCCGACCGATACGCCGGAAGGCGAGATCCAATAAATCTGGGGGACCGATGCCCATCAATATCCTTATGCCCGCGCTCTCACCCACGATGGAGGAAGGGACGCTCGCCAAGTGGCTGGTGAAAGAAGGGGACAGCGTGTCCTCGGGCGACATCATGGCCGAGATTGAGACCGACAAAGCGACGATGGAGTTCGAAGCGGTGGACGAAGGGACGGTCGGCAAGATCGTGATCCCCGAGGGGACCGAAGCCGTAAAAGTCAACGATCTGATCGCTGTGCTGTTAGAGGATGGCGAAAGTGCTGATGATATCGGCGCCACTCCCACGCCGCAGGAGGCCAGTCCGGCCCCGGTGGCCGAAGCCGCTGCAGCCCCAGCTGCGTCAGCAACACCATCGCAAGCCGCACCCGCCGCTGCCGATGGCGCGCGGATTTTTGCCAGCCCACTGGCCCGCCGGATCGCTAAAGACAAGGGCTTGGATCTGACACACATCAAGGGCAGCGGCCCCAGGGGACGGATCGTCAAGGCCGATGTGGAAAGTGCCACCGCACAAGCCGTCGTCGCTCCGACCAGGGCCGAAACACCCAAAGCCGCCGCGCCCACGCAAGGGATGAGCGCCGATATCGTGGCCAAAATGTATGCGGATCGTGATTACGAGGAAGTCGCCCTCGACGGTATGCGCAAAACCATCGCGACACGACTGGTCGAGGCTAAGCAAACGATCCCGCATTTCTACCTGCGGCGGGATATCCACCTGGATGCACTCATGAAATTCCGGGGAGAGTTGAATAAATCACTCGAAGGGCGCGGCATTAAGCTGTCGGTGAATGATTTTATCATCAAGGCCTGCGCCTTGGCGCTGCAAGATGTGCCCGACTGCAACGCGGTCTGGGCCGGCGACAGGGTGCTGAAGCTGGCTCCCTCGGATGTGGCGGTCGCGGTCGCCATCGAGGGGGGGCTTTTTACCCCAGTTCTGCGCGATGCTGACAGCAAGACATTGTCAAAGCTGTCGACGGAAATGAAAGACCTGGCCACCCGCGCCCGCGAGCGTAAGCTGGCGCCGCACGAGTATCAGGGCGGCAGCTTCGCGATCTCGAACCTGGGCATGATGGGGATCGAAAACTTCGACGCAGTGATAAACCCACCACATGCGTCGATCCTGGCCGTCGGTGCCGGGGTGAAAAAGCCGGTGGCCGGCGCCGACGGCGCGCTCGCTGTCGCGACAGTGATGACGGTAACGCTTTCAGTCGATCATCGGGTCATAGATGGCGCACTCGGTGCGCAATTCCTCGCCGCCATTAAAGGCTATCTGGAAGACCCAATGAATATGCTTGCTTAGGGACAAAAGCGGCCCGGCGAACGCTCAGCCGGGCCAAAAGATCTCACAATGTCGGCTTCAGCGATCTCAGCAACTGGTCCATAGATTTCGCTGGCTCCGAGCACCCGGCCTCGCCTACGATCTTGGCCGGGACCCCTGCAACGGTCTTGCACGGCGGCACTTCCTCCAAAACTACCGAGCCGGAGGCGACCCGCGAACAGTTTCCGACGCGGATATTTCCCAGAACCGCCGCCCCCGCACCAATCAGCACGCCATCCCCGATCTTGGGATGCCGGTCGTCATGTTCCTTCCCGGTACCCCCCAGCGTCACTGAATGCAGCATCGACACATTGTTGCCGACCACCGCAGTCTCTCCAATGACGATCGAGTGGGCGTGGTCGATCATCAACCCATGGCCAATACGCGCGCCGGGGTGAATATCCACCCCAAACCCCTCAGAGGTGCGCATCTGAACGAAATAAGCCAAGTCCTTGCGATCCAGCATCCACAGATAATGCGCCAGGCGATGGGCTTGAACCGCTTGAAATCCCTTGAAGAACAGAAGCGGTTGAATCAAACGATGACAGGCAGGATCCCGCTCGAACACCGCTATGATATCCGCACGTGCCGCCTCAACCAACCCAGGATCGGCCGCATAGGCCTCGTCCAGGATCTCGCGCAGGATCAGTTCGGGCATTTCCTGCGAGGCCAGCTTTCGAGCCAGCCGAAAACTCAACACACTCTCCAGCGACTTGTGATACAGAATGCCGGAATGCACCATTGACGCCATAAGCGGCTCATTTCGCGTCACTTCTTCGGCCTCAAACCGAATACGCGACCAAACCGGATCTACTTCGGCTAGTTTGGATGCCACCTTGGGCATGGCCATGCCTCCTGTTGGTTCGTGCTTTCCACAATCTCCCCCAAACATGTCATGGCAACAGACCCGGAAATCAAGGCCAAACGCCCGGCCTCCTCAAACCATCACGGATCTGCTATCGTGGCACCACGCGCACGATCCACTGCCTACACCCCGTTTTACGGTGCAACCGAAGCGGCAGATGCCAATGCATCAGATCAAAGATACGGTGCATCTCAGACGGCCGCAGGGGGCTGCAATATCACCCCATGGATCGCCAAACGCACTTCACCACCCGAGAACGTCCCGCCCGCGGCGGTCAAAATGAGGTCCGTGTCGCTATGATACGCCTGCGGCTGCCCGGTCAGCCCCAAAACATACGAGTTCTTAGCCAACCCAAGCCCGCTACCATAGCGATTGCTCGACCCAGAAACCCCCAGGCTCCACCCAGTAGCACCGCCCCCAAAGGCCGAGGTCACCCGCCCGGAAACACCGGTGACCATCATCTGCGCCGGAATTGCCCCAACCACTGTCGAGGTTGCCCCCGAACCAACTGTATGATCCACCTCGACCACCTGTTGCAACGTGGCAGCACCACCTGCGGATCCGGCACCATTCGCTTGGCCCCATCCCGCACCGTTGAACGTGACAGGCGCACCCTCGGCCTCGTTCCACGCCGTCCAGCCCACTTTTGGCTGGATAAACTCCCAAGCACCATTGGCGAAAACCGCCAATTGCGTCTCGTGCCCCGCCCAGACGCCACTGGCACCAGCGGGCACGATATAGCTTTGCCCGTCCGCCGCCCCGCCCGGCGGTGTAGTCACCACAGCACTTACAACGCGCAATTGCGCCAGCGCATCCAGTTTGGCCAAGGCTGCGTTCAACGTCACATGTTTTTGCGCCTGTGCTGCGGCCACCAATGGCAACGAAAGGTGATAGGTTTCAGTCATTGAATAAAATCCTTGCTTCAGAGCCTAGGCCAATGATGTTCGAGATTTGCGCCACCGCGAATGTCAGCGTGCCCTGCGCACCATCCTGCGCTTGCATGGCAGCTGTGTAGCTGAATGCGGGCGCGCCCACCGTGACGCGCCGCAGCACCGTCTCCCCCTGCATGATCGCCACTTCATAGGCCTCGGATTGCTCATTCAGCGGCACATCTGCCGTCGCCCAGCTATCACCGCCAATGCGCGTGCGCCGGATCCAACTCAGATCAATTGCACCACCTGCCCCGCGCTGCCCTCGCAGATGCGCCGGCGCATAGGGACGCAAACCGGCCCCACCCGGCGTGGCCAGCAGATGTGTATAACGCGGGTCATCGTAACTCCGATCCGCAGGACCCACGCGGTAATGCCGCTCCAGCCCCAAGGCGTCCACGGATTGCGATGTCTGAACAGCGGCCCCATCCAACAGCACGAAATCCGCGCTCGCTTGATACAGATCCGGTATCAGAGCCTCGGTGCCCGCCTGCCCCCGCAGCAGTCCCTTCAATCGGTACTGGCCGACCGCAAACAGAACCGCATCGCGGAATTGAAACACCTCCCAATCCAGGCCGTTCGCAGCGCGCAACGCCGCGACATTTGCCCCGTTCAACACATCCACCGCCTCGCGGCTTTGAAGCTGCCCGTAGGGGATCTGTACCTCAAGTTCCTGTTCAGCCCAGCGGCCGCCTGTTGCCCGTGCCAAAGGCGTCAGCGTCGTCCCAACAATACTGTTCCGTGTGATGTCGGCCACACGGCGATAATCGTAATCCTCGGCGCCCACAAACACCGCCATCTGCCCGCCCCAAGGTACATGCGATGCGGCGATCCACGGGGCTGCTGGCGCCTCTTCCCCAGTCAGCAGGGGCAAATTCATAAAGGCGACATAGGGTTTGCCCGCGGCAGACAGCGACGCACCACCGCGCCCGATCACCAACTCAGGCACCAGGGGAACAGGCCGATAGTGATCCGCCTCAACGCGCACTGCCTCGATCTGACGCACTTCGGCTTCTTCCACGCGATCAATGCGGAAGGTCTGCGCCTGCCCCCCAATCGGCAGCTCGATCACATCACCGGGACCCAGGTCTAAGTCCGACCAGCCCAACGCAAAGACGATGCGGTCCCGACCCACCTGCGTCTCTGCTAACCAGCGTGCCGCGATCGCCGTACCCTCGGCCTGTGACAGGGCCACCGGCAAAGCCGACCCGGCCGAGAACAAGGCCTCCGCACCGGGCATCTGCGCCTCGGCCGTGACGGTTTGATAATCCTTATGCGGGTGGATAAATTCCAACCGCACCCTTGCAGGCACCTCAGCCTCCGGCAAACGCGAGACCTCATAACGTGGTGCGTTTTCAGTCGGCAAAACCAAACCATCCGGGTCCAAAACCCGATCAGCGACACCAACACGGTTGCGAAACGTGATCTTGCCTTCTCGCTCAAACGCATCAAACCCATAAGACAGCATCAAAGGTTGAAGGCTTTCCCGCGCCGTCTCGACCCCACCAATCTCGTAGCCCTGTAAAACACCATGCAACGCCTCCGCATCCACAGCGCCCAGCCCAGCCCGCGCGCAAATCTCGGTCACGACCTGTGACAGCTCGACCAGTTGCGTCCGCCCCGAGATCCAATGCCCGCGCGCATGGTTCGGCCCATCCGCCCAAACGGTCAGTTTCTGCGGATAATCCGGCCAGGGCCGTGCGTCCCAGGCCCAAACAAATGCACGATCCATGTTGATCATGCGCCCATCATACTTCCGCGATTTCGGGTTGTTCCCAGACGCCCCCCAATAGCTTTGCATCGCCTGCAGGTACCGGCGCTGAATGAAACGGTCCTGCCCGCCGTCACTGAAATACGGCAGGTTGTTCTCAGAGCTCTGCGGATCCAAAAAAACATTGGGCTGATTGGTACCCTTGTCGACCGCAGGACAGCCAAGTTCGGTAAACCAAATCGGTTTGCTCTCAGGGATCCAATCGGTCTGCTCTGGGTTCAGCACTCCTCCGGACCGATTGAAATGCGCCCGCGACCACCAATTCTGAATGTCCTTATACCGGTACACCCAGGGCATCTCATAGGCGCCATCCGCAATCGGCGTGCGGATCTGCGCTTCGCGCGCCTCGGCGCTCGCATAAAACCAATCGTAGCCTTCGCCGCCCTGAACGTTTCCTTTCAGGTACCCCAGGTCGTAAATCGACCCAGCGCCAGCATCCGCATGCCCCGCCTCATCCCGCCAATCGGACAGCGGCATGTAGTTGTCAATGCCCACAAAGTCGATCGCATCATCTGCCCACAAAGGATCCAGGTGATAATAGACATCACCCGACCCATCGCCTGGCTGATACCCAAAATACTCGGACCAATCGGCCGCATAGCCGATCTTGGCATCCGGCCCCAAAATGCCCCGGACCTCAGCCGCCAGGGTCCGCAAGGCCGCAACCACCGGAAAGCTATCCTGCCCATCTCGGATTTGGGTCAAGCTGCGCAGCTCGGACCCAATGCAAAACGAGTCCACCCCCCCGGCCGCCGCGCATAAATGCGCGTAATGCAGAATGAACCGCCGATACGACCACTCCGCCGGGCCGCTATAGTTCACGTCGGTCCCCGAAATCGTGAAATCCGACACCTGCGCCGTCCCAAAGAACGCCGCCACCTCAACCGCCGCCGCGGCTTCCTTGTCGGGCGAGCCTGCCTGCCCAGGTGCTGCAGACAGGGTGATCCGACCCCGCCAAGGGACGGGCGGTTGATCCGCAGCGCCCGTCCAAGGGTCCGTCAGCCCATTGCCAGCCCGAATATCCATCAGGATAAACGGATAGAACATCACCGCCTGCCCAGCATCACGTAACGCGCCAATTCCCTCCACCACCGAGGCATCAGCGGGCGTACCGCCAAAGCCAGGCCGCCCATCGACATAGCTGACAACCGACGCGCCCTCGCGCGTCTGTGCAGCTACAACCCAGGGCATCTCGGCTCCGTCTCGTTCCACCTGTTCAACCTTGGGCAGAATGTCACAAACACCGCAGCGCAGGTCTGTTCCAAACCAACTCACAATGAGCGAGGTGGCCTTACACTTCGGCACCTCGTCCACAAGGTTGTCGATCGCGACCAGCGCATCGGGCCGCCCCTCATCATTGTTGACGTTGGCGATCTTGCTGACCCCCTTGTCAATCTCGAAGCTGACCGGCTGCGTCGCCAAAGAGTACTCGCCCGTGCCAGGCACCAGAGCCACGGCCTTGATCCCATCCACAGGGTCCGCAGGCCCGTCCAGCCCCCGGCGCATCACCTCGAACGAAAACTGCGGTATCCGGTTGCCATAGGCGCCCAGGTCCAGATCCTCGATCACCACATAAGCGATCCCACGATAGGCTGGCGCTTCGCCCTCCGGCAGGCTTGCCGCGATCAGCGCATCCGGCAACTGCGTTTCGTCGCCCTTGTAAAGTCGCATGTTCAGTTGCGAACGGTCGACCACCTGCCCATCCGCCCAAATCCGACCAATACGGGTGATCACCCCCTCACCGACGGCAATCGCGACACTGACACTATAGCTATACTCTTTTTGTTTGGGGCCCGAGGTTCCCTTACCACCCGCCCGGGTCGTCGTTACATCCTCAAGAAACCGGCTGGACCACAAGATCTGTCCACCCATACGCATCTGTCCAAAAACCCGTGGGATCGGCGCACCCTCGGTCGCGCCGGTAACACGAAACCGATCTCGCCGCCCAACCTCAACGGCTGACGAGCCCGACCCCAACAGCTTTTGGTCCAACAGCGCCCCAACCGTGGCGCCCACTGCCTGCCCGATCACAACCGACGAGACACCCAGAATACCGCCGCCCACCGACAGCCCAACAGCGCCGCCAGCGGCAGCTAAAACCAACGTAGCCATGCAACTGACCTCCTGTCAGGGAAAGCGGAAGACACCCGCGATATGCGCAGCCCAAGCGCTGCTAAGCGGCGAGGCGACAACCCCTTTTCCGCTATAGGCATGGATGAACCCATCCGGCCCCGTCGCGATGCCGATATGTTTGGCCACACTGCGCGCCCGCATGCGAAACACCAAGACATCGCCAGCCTGCACCGGGCGATTGGGCGCGGGGATTAAATGCCGCCCAGCACCCTCCAACATCCGCTCAAGCCCCTCCGGTTCGGACCAATCAGGCGTATAGGCCGGGACGTCCTCGGGCTCGGATCCATAGCGCGCACGCCACACGCCCCGCACAAAACCCAAGCAATCGCACCCGACCCCCCGCACGCTCGCCTGGTGACGATACGGCGTCCCGATCCACCGACGCGCTTCTGCCACGACATCATGCATCGCGCAGTTCTTCCCAATAATTCGCGCCGCCATCATGCACATCCCCACTACGCGGATAGGCTACGACCCAATCCTCGCCCGGCATATGCGGAAAGCCACGGAAATTCAGAACGTTGTCAAACTTAGCACGGCAGGTCTCAACACGCTTGTCACAGCCCGCCACGACCCGAAACACATCACCTGCGCGGACCGACAGACGCGCCTCGGACCATAGCGTGATCCACCGATCGCCATCTACAACTTGGTCCGCGCGCACGCGCGCACGCAGCCCTTCGTTGTCCCCACTCAGCCACTCAAACGCCCCCCCCTCGAACCAACCAGGTTCGTAATTTGCCGCAGGGGTCCAACGATACCGCACCCGCCCTTCAATCAACTCCACAGCACCATCGGCAGTGAACACCGGGGCGGTGATATCCACCCCGCATTTTGTATCCCCCAGGTCCCGATCACACGTCTTCAAATACGCACGCCCCAGTGGCACATTAAGCGCTTCCGACAACCCGCGCAGCTCTGCCTCAAAAGCCCCAGCCCCGCTGCGGACCTCGCCAATCGTTCCGTCAAACAACACCACGCGCGCGTCAGGGTCTGTCCAGTCGACCAACCATTGCTTGATCCGCGCACCATCGAACCGCCCCGCCAGGATATCCGTCTCGCTCACTCGATCCGACCGCAAAGCCCCAACCGCCTGCGCATTGTCCACGCTCAACCCGGTCGAGCGTTCCACGGCACCCGCACTCAGCCCCGCACTGGCCTCGAACACCAACCCGTCAAACGTCAGATCACAATCGTGATCCGTGAAGCCCAAACGCACGCCGTCACCGCGAGTCAGTTCCCAGCATCGCGCCAGGCTGTTCGCACCGTTTTGCAGTCGTGCCTTCAACGCACCAGCGCCGCTCATACCCGCACCTCGATCACCGGGATCGAAGGCACCTCACCGGCCGAGAAACTGGCAACGCTCGTCTCGATCCGATCCGTATCGAACCGGACCGGCACATCGAACTCAAATCCCGCGGTCACACGCGCGTCCTCGGGCGGGGGCATGTCAAAGGTCACCAACCCGGTCGTGTGGTCCAGCTCATAATCCGACCCCTCCAGCCGCAAATCACCGCCCACCGCAACCAAAACCGTGCCCTCAACCGGCTTGCGGATCGGCCTGCGATAGGTCTCCCCGCCCGATCGATACCTTTTGGTCAACTGAAACTCGGTCCGTTCGCCGTCGCCGCGCCCGATCCGCTGATCGCGCGCCTCCGGCTCGTCCGACGGCAGACACGACTTGAAATCGGCCCAATCCTTCCATCGAAACCCATACAACTGCCCAGACCGCGCCTCAAAGAACGCCACTAAAGTATCCAAATCATTCAGCGACCGCATGCCAAACCCCGCATCGAAATGGCGCCGCGAATGCGCCCAAGGGGTCGAACGTTCCTCGGCGCCATTGGACAAAGTCACAATCTCGGTCCGCCGCTCCGGCCCACCCACCGACCCAAAGGACAGCGAGGTTGGAAATCTTACGTCATGAAAACTCATCGAAATCCCCTATTGGTTCCGCCGCGCTTGGCCCAAGGCCCGGCTCATCTGCGCCGCGATCTGCGCGCGGGATCGGCCGAAACTGGCGGCGTCCGGCGTGCTGATGTTCATGGTCACATTCACCGCACCGCCACCCGCGCTGCGCACACCCAACCGACCATCCGCCCCGCGCGCCAGCGGCACAATCGCCTCAGGCCCGGCCTCGCCCATCAGCCCTGTCGTCCCACCCCGCATCGGAAAGGTCGTCGGCCCACTGACAATCCCACCTTGCGCAAAGGCCCGGACCCGGCCGGACGAAAACGCCCCACCGTCGGCAAAGGCACCGCCAAACAGCCCTGTCAAACCGCCAGCCAAAGCATCGCTGATCGGCCCAACCGCCGCGCCAAATATGGAACTGCTGACACTGCGTCCGATACTACTCAAAACATCCGACAGGCGCGCCCCGTCCAGGATCAAATCTCCCATCGCCCCCTTCAGGCTGGTCCCCAGGCTGCGCGACAATGTGCCCGCATCCCGGCTCGCCACCCGCATCGAGGATTTGACATCTTCCATCTCGCCCCGGAATGCCGTCGTCATAGCTTCCGCACCGGCAATCGAGGTCTCAAGCCCGTCAATCGTCTGGTTGAGTCGCCCCAACTCGTCTTCAAGATCCGCCATTTGAAGTGTCCTTACTTTCAAGGTCCGGGAATTTCGCGATCAGCGCATCAAGACCCGCGCGTGACATCCCCGCCCCGCCTGGCGCCTGCCCTGCCATCACCATCAACTCAGCCGGGGTCAGTTGCCAAAAAACGTCGGGCGCCAAATGCAATTCGACCAATCCAAAGCGCAGCAGCGCGGGCCACTGAATCCGGATCACGCGCCCTCCGGCATTTGAAAAGTGAGTTTCAAAAGCTGTGCGGCAACACGTGCGGCCTCGATAGGACCGCCGTCAATTTCAGCCGCAGCCAAAACCGCTCGCTCAATCCCCAAACCCGCCGCCAGCAAGGTAATCAGATCAGCGGCCGAGAAGCGCCCGGTCTCAAACCGCTCAACCAGGCCGACCAAGCTATCCACACCCAAGGTCTGCTCCAGCTCGGCCAATGCCCCCAGGCTCAGACGCAAAACCCGCGCCTCACCGTCGACCGTCAGCGACACCTCGCCACGATAGGGGTTCACCATCAGACAGCCGAGAACGACAGTTGCCCAGCCGAGGCCATGGCCATCTCATAAACAGCTTCACCATCATGATTGCCAGAATACTCGATCGCCGTGATCTGAAACGGCCCCTCGACCACGCCGAAATCTGGTATGATCACCTGAAACACCGGAATATCCCCATCAAAGAAGATCTGCCGCGCCCGCTCGTCGGTGTCTTGGTCGCGAAATACACCTGATCCCGACAAAGCTGCCGATTTCACCCCGGTGCCTGCCAGTAACTCACGCCACCCGCCCGAGCTTTGCAGGTTCGTTATATCCACCGTCTGCGCATTGAACGAGATCCGGCTGGCACGCAGCCCCGCCACGGTCTCGAAACTGCCCGAGCCGTTCATGTCGATCTTGATCAACAGATCCTTGCCCTTCTGAGCCACCATTATCCCGTCTCCAAATAAGTTAAACTGTGTCTTCCAGCACCGCGCGAAAGCGCATCTCAACCCGTCGTGGTTGGTTCGCCCGGCCCCGATCCGCCCGCGCGAACAGCAACCTCAAATCCACCAGATGCCCGCGGCTCAGCGACAGATCCGCCGCTAACAAGGCTTCGCAAACCGCAGATGCCGCCGCCTTTGGCCGGGAAAATCCTTCCGTTCGCGCATGGACGGTCACCGTGAAATCATGCACGGCACCGACGCTGGTTTTGGTCGAGCCATCTTGCACCCGCTCCTCACCCAATGTGACATGCAAAGCCGGTGCCTCGGCCGGTGCCATGGGTGGCGGCGCGTCATAGATATCCTGCCCGACCAAGTCCATCAGTGCCGGATCCTGGCTCAGCCGCGTGTAAACAGCGGTCTGCAACGCCTCTGAAAGCGCATAAGTCATACCGCCAACCCCTCTTCCGCCAGGCAAAGGAGATAGCGGGCATCGCCATCCAACTCGGCCACGCTTTGAATGTTGAAGATCCGCGTTCCCTCGCGAAACCGCTGGTCCGCCCGTGGGCGCGACGGGGCGCCAACCGGCGCCGCCCGAACCACAATCCGCCAGATCTGCCGTGCAACCTCGCGACCCGAGATAACTTCAGATCGTCCAGTTCGAGGCGTCATCTCAGCCCACAAACTTCCCAAGCCAGCCCAAAGAACACTCTGGCCGCCCATCCCATCAGGTGTGGCGACGCGCTCCTCCAACATCAGCCTTCGGTTCAGCGTGATCCAGCTCACAGAATATCCCCCAACAGACGGACGGTCTTGTAGCGCTCAATCAGTGACAACACGCCAAACGGCATGGTACCCTTGGCCCCGTGCCCTTCAGCGCGCGCTTCGTAATTGCTCGCCGCCAGTAAAAACACGGCTTGCGCCAAATCCGCGGGCACATCTGCCCAGTCTGGCCCAAACCCGGCCACAAAACCGATCCGAACCGTGCCGTTCCAAGGGATCACCGGCAGCGTCCCCGCCACCAACTCTGGCCGGAACATATCCGCGCGCAGGTGATAGGCCCCAGCGTCTACCCGGCTCTCACCCCCCGACGCGGTGATCATCGTCATCTGGGTGATCTCCGACACCGGCGCCACCGGCAGACCCTGGCGATCCGGCGCGAACCAACGGGTCAGTTCCCAGCTGAACTCTCGCGCCAGCAACACCTTGCCAATCCGCCCCTCAATGGCGGATATAGCTGCGCGCAGATATCCCTCAAGCAGCGCATCTTGGCTGCCGTCGTCTGTAAAACCCGACCCCAACCGCAAATGATCCGCAAAGGCGCGCACGGGGATTGCCGCCGCCGCGGGCGACGTCACTTCGATTAAATTCATCTGCTTTCCCCTGCCCTCAGGCCGCTATCCGCACCACAATTGACCGCTCCAACTCACGGCCCATATTCGTCACCGCACGGGCAACCAACATATGCACTCCCCCTGCCGCGCCCTCGCGCAGTTGGGCATAGGAATTCGCATCATCGAAGCTTTGAACCACGACCTTCGGCGGGTCCCCCGGCCCGGTGGACAACAAGGCCCAGCCCAAGTCCCCATCGATAAATTCACCCGGCTCCAAATAGCCTTGGGTCCAATCGATACAGGCGACGGCGTCCTGATCCGCGGGCTTCAGCAGATAACCACTCATGCGGGCCTCCTTCTTCGATGTGCCACAAAAAAAGGCGCCCGATGGGGCGCCCCTCAACCTTTGGTGTAAGTCGTTTAGGTGACCGCGAACTTCAGCAATTTGATCGCCGAAAAATCGCTGACATCGCCACCAACGCGCTTCGTCGCATAAAACAGCACATGCGGTTTGGCGCTGAACGGATCGCGCAGAATGCGCAAGTCAGGACGCTCAGCAATGGTGTAACCCGCGCCGAAGTCGCCAAAGGCAATCGCCGTCGCATCATCAGCAATATCCGGCATGTCTTCCGAAATCAGCACCGGATACCCCATTAGCCGCGCAGGCTCGCCCGCCGCCAAGCCGTCCGACCACAAAAAACGGCCATCGGCATCCTTCATCTTGCGCACCGCACCGGCGGTCTTGGAATTCATCACAAAGGTCGCATTGGCGCGGTACCGTGCGCCCAGCGCATAGACCAGATCGACGATCGCATCCGCGGGCTCGGTCGACGAGAAATCGCCCGCCGCACCCGTTGGCACATAGCCAAGGCTGCCCCAGGTCCAAGCGCTATTGTCGACAGCGGCGTAATCCAGGAAACCTCTTGGCTTATCGACGCCGTCGCCCACAATGAACGCGCCGCCCTCAGCGCGGCTGAACTTGTCAGCGATACGCTCAGCCAACCAACCCTCGACATCAAACGCACTGTCATCCAACAACCGCTGCGAGGCTTTGGGAAGCGCCGACAGCTCATGCAAGGGGATCGACACGCGCTCAATCTGCGGCGTAGCGGTTTCTGTGGCGGCAGCCGTCTCGCTTGCCCAACCCGACCCAATATCGGTGTGATCGACCAAAACATCGTAAGCGGTCGCCTCAACCGTCACCACATTGGCAATCGCCCGGATCGACGAGGCATCGCGCAGAACGCCCGAAATCACCTCAGCGGTCATCGGGTCCACCAGATAGCCACCCTCGGCAGCGACGCCCGCGTTCAGGGCTTTGCCCTCAACCTCAAGATGGCGCAGACCATCATCGTCGCCCGAGCGCAGATATGCGCCAAAGGCTTTCTTGTGGGGCAATTCCAACTCAGCCTGAGCGGAAAGGACGGGCCGCTGAGCGGCCAAAGATTTGCGATCCAGCATGGTCAAACGATGTTCCTGTTCTTTCAGTTGTGATTTAATGTCGTCGCGAAAATCTATGAAATCGCTCAAAAATCCTGCCATCGCGGCTTTCACCTCATGGGCAGGGCCCGCAGCCGGGGCGGCAGCGCCCCGCTGTTTGGTTTCTGTCTCGTGCATCACGGTATCCTCAATGATGTCAGTTGAAACGGCTGGCCTAGAATTTAGGCCAGCATGGCCCGGGCGGCCGCGAAAGCCTCCGCCAGGTCTTGCGCCAGTGCGGTGTCGCCTTCGTCCTCGGCTCCCTGCACGCGCGCCTCGGGCAGCATCGGAAACGTCACCACCGATACTTCCCAAAGATCAATTTCCAGCAGCTTGCGCCCACCACCTGCCTTCTCGGCACGCACGGTTCGGTAACCGATCGACAACCCGTCGATCGCCCCCGCCTCCAACAGCGCCAGCGCCTCGCGCCCGTCCTGCACTTCCGACAGGATACGGCCCTTCACATAAAGCCCGCGCGCGTCTTCCCGCACCTCGTCCCACACACCGATGGGCCGGGTCGGATCATGTTGCCACAGCATTTTTATCTTGCGTGGGCGGGTTCTAAGAGAGGAACCGTAAGCGCCTCGCTCGACGATATCCCCGCCCTGATCCTTTGCACCGAACAGGCTGGCATAGCCTTCGATCTCGCAATCCCTCAATGCCAACTCATCGCCCAGCGCGCAGTATTTTGTCTCCAAATCAGGAGCATGCAGAAAAGGCTTCATCCCAAAATCCCATCAATTCGTGCTTGTAAGAAAGGTGTAGGCCACATCGGCGGCCAAAAAACCGACCATGCCTGACATCGCCAACCACATCCGCCGCTCAAGCCGGTCCAATACACCCTCAATGTGCAACAGGCGCCGCTCTAGATTGACCCACCGCTCCTCGGTCACACGCTCATAGGCGTCGATCCGGACATTAGCGACATCGAACGGCTCATACAAAAAGCGCGAGCCCCCGGCACGTGTTTCCCGCCCGCTCATGCCTCACCCGGCAGTGGCGGCAATCCCAGCATCGCCCGCTTCTCGTCCACGGCCAGAAACTCCGCGTTCGAGACCCTCCGCCATTGCGCCTCGCGTTCCGTGGCCAAGGCATGCACATTGTCTTGATCCACCATCATCCGCAGATCCGGCGCGAACCGCGGGCTCAGCCAGCCATTCAGCGCCGCCAGAACCCGGCCCATCATCGGCAACACCGTCAGGCGATAAAACGCCCGGTTTGCCTCCTGATAGTTGGCATAAGTGTTGTCGCCGGGCAGTCCCAACAACATCGGCGGCACACCAAAGGCCAAGGCGATCTCGCGCGCGGCACCATCCTTGGTCTTGTGGAACTCCATGTCCGAGGGCGAGAAGCCCATAGGCTTCCAATCCAAGCCACCTTCAAGCAGCATCGGACGCCCCGCATTCCGCGCGCCCTGATGGTTCGCCTCCAACTCATCCCGCAACCGTGAATATTGGTCCGAGCCCAACTGCCCGTACCCATCAGCGCCTTTATAGACAATCGCTCCGGACGGCCGGGCAGCGTTGTCCAGCAGGGCTTTCGTCCAACTGGCCGCCGCATTATGCACATCAACAGCCCCGGCTGCGGCCTGCATCGGGCTCAGCCCATAGTGGTCATCTTGCGGATGAAAATTGCGGATATGCAAAATCGGTGTTAGATCCCCAAGCATGTCAAACCGATGTTTGCGGGCGCCCACCTTGTACTCGTAAGCCACCGGCCATCCGTCCCCCCCGGGCACCACCGACATCCGGTCCGAGCGTAGCACGTGCAACTCCACTGGCGTCCCCGTGGTAGTCTCCCCCGCGGCTTCGACATAGGCATCGCCCGTCAGGATCAGTTGCCCGCATAGGGCTTCAAACCACGCCGACCGTCCCTGCCCCGGATTTGGCTGCTCTAGCAGCTTCACAATCGGATGCGTCTCATAGCGCCGCTCGGCATCCTGCACGACCATCGGCACCGCCGCTGCCGCCTCGGCAATCATCTTCACACAGCGAAACCCAACCGGATTCTGCAAAAAACCGGTGCGCGTCAACGACGTCGCATCTCGCGCGGACCAGGCCGCGCGCCCAGCGCCGTGCAACTCCACCACCGCCGCCGTGGCCGAGGCTTTGACCTCTCCCACACCCGATTGGGCCGTTCGAAACAGCTTGAATCCCATGCGTCACACGCTCCCGAAATGTCGTTAATTGTCTTCAAGGATCGGCCCGTTCCGATCCCCGCGTGCCACACCCAAAGGCGCGCCAACGGGCCCGATCCCCGCGCAAGCGGGGTTGGGGGGCAAAGGACCCAGCGCCCTTGGGCGCTTCAATTTAACAGCGGTCGTTACAA
Source organism: uncultured Paracoccaceae bacterium (assembly GCA_938049225.1). Taxonomy (GTDB): domain Bacteria; phylum Pseudomonadota; class Alphaproteobacteria; order Rhodobacterales; family Rhodobacteraceae; genus Halovulum. The sequence goes on along the minus strand of CALICM010000027.1, from coordinate 33,818 downwards.
CGGCCGCACCCGCGGTGCACGATACTCGGACGCCGGACCAATCATCAGTTCCTGCAAGGCCCAAACCAAGGCATCCACCCGATCCGGGCTGCCCCGGCCGGTATAGCCCCCCCGCGTCATCTGCCCCATTTGATCCTCCAGCGCAGGCAAAGCCCCGACATGGCGCACCCGACCTTGCTCATAGAGGGCCGCCACCGGCTCGGCCCGAGCACCTTTGGCGCGCGCCGCCCGAACGGCTGTATAGGGCACCAACGGGTCAATACCACGGATCACACTCTCAACCAGTTCTCCGCCCTGGTTGACCTCGGCCACCAACCGATCGGCTTGATACTCAGCCACTTTGACCAAAGCCCGGCCAGCCCAATCGCTGGGTCCTGCGGCCTCGATCGTCGCGTCCTCCAAGACATACGCCGTCCAGGTCTGAGGGGGGCCATCCATGACGACACCCGCCACAACGATCCCACAGGCATCCGCCGCCTCGCCTGATGTAACCGGTGGATCCACCGCCACAACCACCCGGTCCATTGGTGGTGCGGTCTTGACCCGCAACCGATCCAACATATCCAATGTCCAAAATGCGCCCTCGGTATCGGGCAACAACTCACCTTCCAATTCCTGTCGCCCCAGCCGTGTGTCGCGGTACTTCGCCGTGATCTTCTCAAGGAAGGATTCCGCCAAATATAGACGGTTCGCCTCGGTCGGCGCCGCCGTCTTCACCGTGGTCTTCTCATCCAACAACTGCCGCAACAGTGGCGTGCTGCGTGGGGTCGTTGTTACCACCTGCTGCGGGTTCTGCCCCAACCGCAGACAAAACTGCAGCATATCCCAAGCCGCTTCCGCCTTCTTCCACTTCGCCAGCTCATCGCACCAAGCGGTATCGAACTGCGGGCCGCGCAGCGCCTCGGGCTCCGAGGCTGAAAAACACTGCGCTTCAGCGCCATTCGCCCAAATCAGCTTGCGTTTCGACGCCACCCACTCAGGTCGACGGTCCGTTGGCGAACACGCCAAAATTCCACTATCCCCAAAAACCATCACCTCGCGAGCCTGATCTTGCGTCTCGGCAACCAAAGCAACCCGTCGACCAAGACCTGGCGTATCAGGGGTGCTCCCCTCCACGCGGCTGCGCACCCATTCTGCGCCGGTCCTGGTTTTCCCCGCACCGCGACCTCCCAAAACAACCCAAGTGGTCCAATCGCCGTCAGGCGGCAATTGGTGGGTGCGGTGCGCCCAATGCTCAAACAGATAGGGGAGCGCCAGCATCGCGTTGTCACTCAATCCACTCAAAAACTGTTCAACCTGTTCCGCGCTCGCGGATCCAAGCAAGTCGCTTACTGATTTCAGCTCGTGCTGCATCAAGGTCGAGGCGGGCTGCGGCCGCCGATGTGCCATATTTGTCAAGAGAACCCTCGATCTCAAAAACCGATTGGAATTGCTTCAGATGCGCGCGCAACAGGTCTGTCCTGTGCCTCACATCCGCGCTGGTATCCTCCCCGGCCTCAAGCTTTTCTAACGAAGCTTGCAGGGCACGAAAAATCGCCGCATAGACCGCCCGCGCCTTTGCAAGCCGCGCCGCGGTATCCGCATCGCCCTGAGGCGTTTGATCTGTCATAAAATGCCCAACGCCAGTAACGGTTGTTGCAAAAGAAAACGCGGCGCCGGGGTTATCCGATGCCGCGTCGATACTTTTTCTAGTATGCCACAATATATACCTCAGGGCGTACGCAGAGTCAATGATAAACTTTAGGTTGTGCGAATTTACTGATCCGTACTTAACGCCCGAAAGGCAGCGACGTTCTGGTTATGCTCTTCCAACGTCTCGGCAAAGGCATGCCCGCCAGACCCATCCGCCACAAAGAACAAATAGTCCGAAGCTTCAGGGTTCGCCGCGGCCTGGATCGACGCCGCCCCGGGATTTGCAATGGGTCCCGGGGGCAGGCCGTCAATCTGATAGGTGTTATATGTCACCGCCCCATAAAGGTTTTGCTCTGTGACACCATCGATGTCGCTGCGCCGGATCGGCCGATCCAGCAGACCGGCGCCCCGGGTGATCCCGTAGATTATCGTTGGGTCGGTCTGCAACCGCATTCCCCGACGCAACCGGTTCACAAAGACCGCCGCCACAACGCCGCGCTCCTCGGCCACGCCCGTCTCTTTCTCGATGATCGACGCCAGGGTCAGCAACTCTTCTGGGCTCTCCAACGGCACATCCTCGGCCCGATCCGCCCAGGCGGCATCCAGGCGTGCCGCTTGCGTTGCCCGCATGGTTTCGATCAATGCCGCCCGCTCCGAGCCTGCGCGCACTTCATAACTGCCCGGCGCCAACATCCCTTCGGATGGCAGATCCCCGCTCTCGCCGGTCAGAAACTCCACAGTTTTCAAGGCCGTCACCATATCCAGGGTCGTGACCCCCTCGGCCATCACAACCCGATACCGAATGTCACTTTGCTCTAAAGCCGCCTCGAAATCCTCTGGCACCGCGTCGACGCCCGGCGTAAAGGCGACACGCTCGATATAGCCGCCCGCAGTTCCATCGAACTCGCGAACCTGCATCCGCAAGTTACGTACGCCAACGCGAAACACCACTTCCGTCCCGCAGGTGCTCTGCCCCCCCTGCGTAATGATATCCAGGATTTCGTCCATCGAGGCGCCCTTGGATACCACAAAACTCCCCGCCTTCAGCGCATCAGATCGATCGCTGTAATTGGCGCCAATGCGAAACACGCTCGCATTGCTGATAATCCCGTCAGCCGCCAGTTTCTCGGCCACGCGCCGCATCGTACTGCCTGGCACCACCTCAAAACAGGTCGCTTCCGCAAGCGGCCCCGGCCCTGTGTATTGCTGCCGCCCCCAGCTTATGGCCGCAAGCGCGCCCAGCAGCACGACAATCAGCAGCGTCATTCCGTTGGCAGCAAAATGCCGACCCATCCGCACTCCTCAAACCTTGGTAAAAATGACCGAAGCGTTGGTGCCACCAAACCCAAACGAGTTCGACATAGCCACATCAATCGTCCGCTCGACCGCCGCTTTTGGGGCCAAATCAATCCGGTTCCCTTCGGGGGGGGCCTCCAAATTTAATGTTGGCGGCACGATACCGTCTCGCATCGCCAGCAAGCAGAAAATCGCTTCAACCGCCCCCGCAGCCCCCAGCAAATGCCCGATCGAAGACTTGGTCGAGGACATCGTGACCTTACTGTCGGCGCCCAACAAACGTGTCACAGCGCCCAACTCAATCGTATCCGCCATGGTCGAAGTCCCATGCGCGTTTATATAATTCAAGTCATCAACGCCCAGCCCAGCGCGCTTCAACGCCCCCTGCATCGCCCGAAATCCGCCATCGCCATCCTCGGCTGGGGCGGTCACATGATACGCATCGCCGGACAAACCATACCCCGATACCTCGCCGTATATGTTGGCGCCCCGCGCCTTTGCGTGCTCCATCTCTTCCAGGACCAGAACCCCGGCACCTTCCCCCATAACGAACCCATCCCGGTCCGCATCCCAGGGGCGCGATGCGGCGACCGGGTCATCAGCCCGCTTCGTCGACAACGCCTTGCATGCATTGAAGCCCGCAACCCCCAGCCCGTTGATCGAGGCCTCGGCCCCACCCGCAAGCATCACGTCCGCATCGTCAAACATGATCACCCGGGCCGCATCGCCAATCGCGTGCGCGCCAGTCGCGCAGGCCGTGACCGCAGAATGGTTTGGGCCTTTAAACCCATGCCGAATAGATACCTGCCCAGAACAAAGGTTGATCAACGCACTGGTAATGAAAAACGGCGAAACCCGCCGCGGCCCGCGCTCATGTAGAGTGATCGCGTTGTTATAGATGGTCTCCAGCCCGCCGATGCCGGACCCGATCATCACGCCCGTCCGCAACAGCGATGCCTCGTCCTTGGGCTGCCACCCGGCATCACGCGCAGCCAACTCAGCTGCCGCCACGCCAAACAAGATAAACGGATCCATCTTGCGCTGATCCTTGGCATTCACCCAGTTATCAGCGTTAAAGGTGCCGTCATCACCATCACCCATGGGGACTTCGCAGGCATAGGTTGTCGCCAAAGCGGCGGCATCGAACCGCGTGATGGGCCCAGCCCCCGATTGTCCCTCAATCAAGCGCTGCCACGTCGCCTCAGCCCCACAGGCCAATGGCGTGACCATGCCCACTCCGGTAACCACCACCCGACGCATTGCAGCCCCCAATACTCAATTGTCTTTGGCATCAGAAGTATCCGACACCCACCCTCGCGGCAAGCCATCCGCCGAACGGTTCACGTACAGGTGCCTAAAATACGAAAAGGCACCCATGGGGGTGCCTTTTAAAACATGCTCAGGCAAAAACGCTCAGGACGGGCCGTCAATAAATTTCACTGCATCGCCAAAGGTCTGGATCGTCTCAGCGGCATCATCTGGGATCTCGATCCCAAACTCTTCCTCAAACGCCATGACCAACTCAACCGTATCCAGGCTGTCCGCGCCAAGATCATCAATGAACGAGGCATTCTGAGTCACCTTGTCCTCTTCAACAGACAGATGCTCTACCACGATCTTCTTAACGCGTTCTGCGACGTCGCTCATAATGTCTTCCTCATAGTGTACGGCCCTTTTTCCAGGCCTTGGTGGTCCCTCAGGCAGCAAAACGCCACGCGTAGCGAGGATTGTAGCCGTAACAGTGGCCTTGCCGCAGGCTCTCGCCAGCAGCAATTACGGTGGCGCTATAACACAAACACCGCGCATGGCAAATGCAAATGCAAGGCCCGGATTTCAACCCCTCATGGGAATGTATCTTACCGCACCGCCTCGATCGGTCCCTCAGCGCTGCCCGTAATAAATTGCGTCAAATACGGATCCCCCGAGGTCTCCATCTGCCCCACCGGACCGCTCCAGCGGACCTTACCATTGTGGATCATCGCCACTTTGTCAGCGATGGCGCGCACCGATGTCATATCATGGGTGATCGTCATCGCAGTCGCCCCCATTTCGACGACGATTTCGCGGATCAACTCATTGATTACACCCGACATGATGGGGTCAAGCCCGGTGGTCGGCTCATCAAAGAAGATAATCTCCGGCTCGGCCGCAATGGCCCGCGCCAGCCCAACGCGCTTTTGCATACCGCCCGACAGCTCAGCCGGGAACTGATCGGCGACATCGGGGCTCAGCCCGACGCGGCGCAGCTTTTCAATGGCAACCTCGCGCGCGGCCTCACGCGTCATTTTGTATCTGCCCCGGATAAGGCGAAAAGCAACGTTCTGCCAGACCGACAGGCTGTCAAACAAAGCACCGCCTTGGAACAACATCCCAAACTGCGCAAGGAACGCATCGCGATCACGGCCCATCGGCGCGCCATCGATCAGAATCTCACCCTTGTCGGGGGTGATAAGACCCAAGATGCTCTTTATCGTTACCGATTTGCCGGTGCCTGACCCGCCGATGATCACCAGGCTTTCCCCCCGGGCAACCTCAAGATCGACGCCACGCAGCACATGTTTGGAACCAAAGGCCTTGTGAATGTCCCGAAGGGCGATTTTGGGGGTCATGCCGAAAAGAACACCTCTGTCAGGACATAGTTCGCGGCCAGGATCAGGATTGACGCAGTGACGACCGCATTCGTCGTTGCCTGCCCCACACCCTGCGCACCACGGCCAGAGTTATAACCGTGGTAGCAGCCCATTACGGCAACGATGAAGCCGAACACCGCGGCCTTGGCCAAGCCCGAGACAACGTCATCCAGAACCAAAAAATCGACCGTGTTTTGAATATAGGCAACGCCCGAGAAACCCAGCCGGTTGACCCCAACCAAATAACCGCCCATCACACCGATCACATCGCCGACCAAAACCAGCATCGGCAACGTCACCGAGGCCGCCACCACACGGGGCACAACCAGGTATTTATAAGGGTTGGTGGACAGGGTGGTCAGCGCATCGATTTGCTCAGTGACGCGCATCGTTCCAATCTCGGCAGCAATGGACGCCGAGACGCGTCCAGCAACCATCAACCCACCAAGCACTGGGCCCAACTCGCGCACCATGCCAATGGCGACAATCGAGGGGACCACAGCCTCAGCATTGAAGCGCGCACCGCCTGCATAGATCTGCAACGCCAATGCCCCACCCGTGAACAGCGTGGTCAGACCGACAACAGGCAGCGAGTAATAGCCGATCCGCAACATTTGCGCGCCGATTTCGCGCGGATAGATTGGCGTCCGAACCATATGGCTTAGCGTAACGGCAACAAAAAGGGTCAGGTGCCCCACGGCCCGGCACAGGTTCAGAACCGAGCGTCCGATGGAGGCCAGAAAGTCGTCGATCAGTCTCAGAAGAACCATCAGCGCTCCAAAGGCGGGTTGCTCAGCCGCCCTTGTAGACACGTTCGTATCGGGATCCAAGGGCCGTCAGGACCTCGTAGCCAATCGTGCCCGCAGCCGCCGCAAGCGCATCAATCCCTTGATCAGGACCCAGAACGTCCAGAGTGTCCGGCTCAAACGGCAGATCCGTCACATCAACCGTGATCAGATCCATCGACACCCGCCCAACAACCGGACACGCAACCCCCTCGGCGTGGAAAACGGCACCCGAAAGGGCCCTTAACAGCCCATCCGCATAGCCCACGGCCAAAGTCGCGATCCGGCTGGGCCGCGCAGCAACCCAAGCGGCACCGTAGCCGACACTCTCACCCACCGCCACATCGCGCACCTGAAGCACCGGCACCGACAAACGGACCACTGGTCGCGCATCCGCGAATGGCTGTCCTCCGTAGAGCCCAATGCCTGGACGTGTCACCGCAAAGTGATAATCTGGCCCCAGCAAAACGCCACCCGTCGCCGCCAACGAAAGAAGCTCCGGTGCAAAGCCACCGGTCATCGCCTGAAACGCCCCGCGTTGCGCGGCATTCTGCGGATGGCTCGGATCATCCGCACAAGCCAAGTGGCTCATCACAAGTCTCAAATCCAAAGACCCAAGATCCAGGGCACCCAGATCCTCTGGCTCAAGCCCAAGCCGGTTCATCCCGGTGTCCAACTGCAGACCGCAGGGCAAATCTGGATGCTCCGCCGCAAAGGCTGATACTTGTTGCGGGCTATTAAGCATGGGGCGAAATTCTGTTTGTCGAAGCAATTCGCCATCCCCAGGCGTATATCCGGCAAAAACAAAAATTTCCGGCCCAGGTCCCACCGCCGCACGAACCGCAACCGCCTCTGAAGCCACCGCAACAAAAAAACGCGATGCACCAACGGCGCGCAAGGCCCGAGACACCGCCGCAACACCCAAACCATAGGCATCGGCCTTGACCACAGCCCCGGTTTCCACCGCACCGGCTGACAAACGGTCCAAAGCCGCCCAATTTGCCGCAATGGCATCCAGGTCAATGGTCAGTAAAGGGCGGGTCATGGGCGCGCTCCGACGGGGATCATGTCTCTACCGTTGATAAAGCCCATCAATCCAAGGGGTCGCCCCGCCCCAAATGGCGCATTACCTGCCACGCTTTGCCCGAAAATCGAGCCAACGACACCTTCGACTGGCGCGTCCTTACGACTCCTCGCCGGCCGCGCCTGGCTGGACACCCTGGACACTCCGTCCGGCGCCAAGGGCCACGTTGAGCGCAACGAACGCCCGCGCATAAGCCTGCTGCGCTTCGGCCACGTCAATACGCGCATCTGCGACCGAGCGCTCCGCGTCGATGACATCGAACAACGAGATATTGCCCTCAGTGTAGCTGGCCTTGGCCAGTTCCACGCTTTCCTCAAAGGTCGACAAAGCGTTGCGCCGGGCAGAGACGGTGGCGCGACTGCGATCTAAGTTGGTGAGGGCGGTCTGAACCTCCTCCACAGCGTTCAGAACCGTCTGCTCCCATACAAGACGCGACTGCCGCGCCTGCGCCTCACGTACTTCAACATTCGCATATAGGCCCTTGCGGCCAAAGATCGGTAACCTGATCGCCGGACCAAAGGACCATTGGACGAAATCAATACCAGGTACGGAGTCGAAGCTCGCGCCGGTTTTGCTCTGCGCCGACACATCACCGTTCAATCGGATCGATGGATAAAGATCCGCCTTCGCCACACCGACCTGCGCCATCGCCGCAGCATAGCTGCGCTCGGCAGCACGCACATCCGGGCGATTGCGCAAAAGGTCAGCAGGCACACTGGCCGGGAAGGATCGCGGCGGCAAGGGCAGCGTCACTTTGCTGTCCATAAATTGCTGCAAGGTCCCCGCAGGGCGCCCAAGTAGGGTGGCCAAACGGTTCACACTGCGCTGATAGCCCGTTTCCAGCGCTGGAATATCGGCCAGGGTATCATCCACCAAACCCTGGGCCTGGGTCAGATCCAAACGTGTCCCAGCCTCGGCCTGAAGCAACCTTTGGGTCAGATCCAAAGACTGGCGCCGAGATGCCAAGCTGCGGCGCTCCAGCGAAATACTTTGCTGGAAGAACCGCGCGTCAACATACGCGCTGATCACTTCGGACAAATACGCAAGCCTGGCATTTTCAACGTCAAACCCCGCGGCCTCAAGTTCCGCCGCCGCGGCCGCACGCCCATTCGAGAGTTGACCGAAGAAATCCAAAATCCAAGACGCCCCGAGGGTGGCATCGTAAAACGGATCTTCGTCCGTATTGGTAGCGTCTTGGTAGCCGCCCTCAATCCCAATCGCCCCTGACCCGGCAATCCCAGCACCGCCAGCCGCCGCGCGCGCTTCCAGCATCCGCTCAACCGCGATACGAACCGTCAGGTTTTCGCTCAGACCGTCCGAGACGATGGAATTCAGGCGTTCATCACCAAACTGCGTCCACCAAGCCGTTCCGGCAAAGTTGGACGCAACCTGCGTCCCCTCGCCCAGGAAACTTTCCGGCAGCGCGATCTCAGGCGATTCATATTCAAATTGATTGACACAGCCCGCAAGTACAAGGGCAGCTACGGTGACGCTTAGTTTGCTCTTCAGCCTCATTGTCTAACCTTCTCAATCTGGCGGCAGGCTGATGTTTCTCAGCATCTACGTGGCCGCGCAGGAGCACCCCTAAAGTTGCCGCCAAGTTGCCGCAGTGCCCTCAGACTGCCAAACGAAAATCCTCCGAAGATCGTTTTTTCGCTAATTTTCATTGTGTAACGTTGCTTTTTTACCGCGATTGTGGCGTCTTCAGCGGGTTGCCACAAGCGTACGGGCCCCATCGCGTGTACAATCTCATAGGTGGCGCAACCTATAGTGGCTCACCGTTTATCCTGCCTCCGACGGGGTCCGGACGTCAGCTATGTCCGCACATCCGGCACATTGCGGCCCGTATAATGGGTGATATTGGCCAGGGCTTGGGCGGCGGAAATCACCGGCCCAAGGGCCTGTTGGGGGTCTTGGGATTGGCGGTCGGGATCGGGTTCATAGCTTTCCAAATAGACCCGCAGCGTGGCGCCGACAGTGCCGGTGCCGGACAGCCGCAGCACAATCCGACTGCCACCCTCGAACAGGATCCGCAGACCTTGACCGCTCGACACGGACCCATCCACCGGATCGGTGTAAGCAAACTCATCAGCAGCAGTAACTGTAATTCCGGAAATCGTTTGGCCAGGCAACTCCGGTAACTTGTCGCGCAAGGCCGCCATCATGTCAGCAGCTTGGCCCGCATCGACCCCTTCGTAGTCATGCCTGGAATAATAATTGCGCCCGTATTGAGCCCAATGAAACTTCAGCAGTTCAGCAACCGATTGCTTCGTTGCAGCCAGGATGTTCAACCATAGCAGAACGGCCCAAAGCCCATCTTTCTCGCGAACATGGTTCGAGCCGGTGCCCGCACTTTCCTCACCGCACAATGTCGCGCGGCCCGCATCCAAGAGAGAGCCGAAGAACTTCCAACCGGTTGGGGTCTCGAAACACTCGATCCCCAACGCCTCTGCGACCCGGTCCACCGCTGCCGATGTGGGCATCGAGCGGGCGACACCGGCCAGGCCATCCGCATAGCCCGGTGCCAAATGAGCTTTGGCGGCCAAAAGGGCCAAGCTGTCGGACGGTGTGACATAGGTTCCGCGTCCCAGGATCATATTGCGGTCCCCATCGCCGTCAGACGCCGCCCCGAAATGGGGCGCATTGTCCGCCATCATGATATCCATCAGATCATGCGCCCACACTGGATTGGGATCGGGATGCCCCCCCCCAAACGTAGGGCTGGGGACGCCATTCATGACGGTACCCACAGGCGCACCCAAAGTATCCTCAAGGATTGCTTTGGCATAAGGACCGGTGACCGCATGCATGGCATCAAAGCGCATCGTAAAACCACTGGCAAAGAGCGCGCGGATCGCATCGAAATCAAAAAGATCCGCCATCAGCGCCGCATAATCGGCAACAGCATCAATGACTTCAACCGTCATCGCCCCAAGACTGGTTTCGCCCAATGTATCCAATTGGATGTCGGTGGATTCGAGGATCTTATACTCCGTCAACGCAGTCGTGGCGACAAAGATCCGTTCGGTGACCTCCTCTGGGGCCGGGCCGCCGTTGGGCGTGTTGAACTTGATGCCAAAATCCTCGTCGGGACCGCCAGGGTTGTGGCTCGCCGACAGGATGATCCCCCCATCCGTCGCGCGCTTGCGGATGACATTCGACGCCGCGGGCGTCGACAGCAGGCCGTCTTGACCAACAACAACCTTCGCAGCCCCATTAGCGGCGGCCATGCGCAGGATCACTTGAACTGCACGGTCGTTGAAGTACCGTCCATCGCCCCCTACGACTAAGGTTTTACCGGTAACGCCGCCGATACCATCGAAAACGCTCTGGACGAAGTTCTCTAAGTAATGCGGCTGCATGAACACTCGGGTTTTCTTCCGCAAACCCGAGGTTCCGGGCTTCTGACCATCAATCGGCTGGGTAGCATGGGTGGCAATTTGCATGAGGCGGGTCCTTTTGGGGATCAGTTTAGGTCGGTTAGGATCAGTGCGGCAACCGTGTGCGCCGGCAAACAAAGTTTGGAGTCTTCTATTTCTAGAGGCGCTTCGCTGGTCGCTATCGCAACCAACCAGCCGCACCCCGGTGGGGGTGGGGGAAGTCGGACGACGCACTCTGGGCCTTGGTTGAGCGCCAAAAAAACAGCATCATTACCATCCGCAAAACTGGGCGTCTCGGCCGCCATCCTCAGCTCTGCGCAAAGCGTGTGCAGGCTGTCGTTCTGCCAATCCTCCGCGCGCATCGGATGGCCATCCGGATGGTGCCAAATCAGGTCGGTCGAACCATCTGTACCACGCGGCAAGCTGTGCAGAAAGCGGCGTTGGCGCAGGATCGGATTAGCTTTTCGAAAGGCGATTAATTCGGCGACGAACGCGGTAAAGCCCGGATCTTCATCTGCCCAATCCAGCCAGCCCGTGGGGTTGTCTTGGGTGTATCCGTTGTTGTTGCCCCCCTGGCTGTTGCCCAACTCATCACCGGCCAACAGCATCGGCGTGCCTTGCGAAAAAAATAACGTCGCCAGTATGTTTTGGCGACGCCGGGCACGGGCCGATTGAATCGCCGGATCCTCCGTCGGTCCCTCAACGCCTAGGTTATCGCTGTGATTTTCGGAATGACCGTCTTTATTGCCCTCGCCGTTTGCCAGATTGTTGCGCGCGGTATAGCTCACCACATCCGCCAAGGTGAACCCGTCATGGGCCGTCACCAAATTGACCGAGGACGTCGCCCGCCGCCCACTGTGGTCGAACTGTGCGGCAGATCCCGCGAGTGCAGCGGAGAGGTGCCGCACCTGCCCCGGATCGCCGCGCCAAAACCGACGTACCGTATCGCGGAACACATCGTTCCATTCCGCGAACGGTGGGGGGAACGCCCCCAACTGATACCCCCCTGGGCCGATGTCCCAAGGCTCGGCGATTAGTTTGCATCGGGTCAGCACGGGGTCCTGGCGGATCGCGTCAAAAAGGGCCGCGCCCGCATCAAAACCCCCATCACCCTCGCGCCCCAAAACCGTACCCAGGTCAAAGCGAAACCCGTCAATCCCGATGTGCTGGGCCCAAAATCGCAGGCTGTCCAGGATCAATCGCTGGACGGCGGGGTGTCCGGTATTCAGCGTATTTCCGGTTCCTGTGTCATTGACGTATCCACGCCCGTCGGCTGCCAGACGATAGTAGCTCGCATTGTCGAGCCCACGAAACATCAGGGTCGGACCGCCCCAATCCCCCTCGCAGCTGTGATTGTAAACGACATCCAAAATGACCTCGAACCCATCAGCATGCAGGGTGCGGACCATGTTGCGAACCTCAACCAGCGGGTCCGTTTGGGCGTAGCGGCGCTCAGGCGCCAGAAACGTAAGGGTTTGATAGCCCCAATAGTTGGTCAGGCCCTTGGCGACCAGATGCGCATCCTCGATAAATCCATGGATCGGAAGCAACTCAATGGCTGTAACGCCTAGGTTCTTAAGGTGCGCTCGGATGGCGGGATCGGCGACACCCTCATAGGTACCTCGGGCGGCGACACCAGGGTGTTGTTGCGTCAAGCCTTTGATATGCGCCTCGTAGATCACTGTCTCGGACCAGGGGATTTCCGGGCGTGCTTCGTCAGCCAGCGGCAACGGCGCCGTGACCACTGATTTTGGCACAAATCGCGCACTATCCTGACGGTCGAAACTCAGATCCTCACCCGGGTCCCCTACCTCGTACCCCATAAGGGCATTGTCCCAAATCAGCGGACCATCCAAGGCACGGGTGTAAGGGTCGATCAGCAATTTGTGTGGGTTGAACCGGTGACCCTGGGTTGGGGCATAGGGCCCCTCGACCCGGTATCCATAGCGTTGTCCAGGAACCAATCCAGGGACAAAAAAATGCCAAATATCGCCAGTGCGTTCAGGAATGGCGATTTGCGTCTCGGTGCCCTCAGGATCGAACAAGCACAGCAACACGCGGTCGGCATGGGCCGAGAAGACAGCGAAATTCACGCCATCCGGCAGCGCCGTGGCGCCCATGGGCGCAGGGTGGCCAGACGCCATCCGTCGCGGGTCGATCATCGCCTCAACCCGTCAGTTTCGCATAAATGTCGGCATAGACCGCTGCCGAGGGCCCCCAGCCCAAAGCCTGCGCCATGCCGTTGCGCTGCATGCGGGCGAAGACCGCTGGCTGACGATAAAGCGCGACGAGGTGGTCCAATGCATGGCCCAGCGCCTCGGCGGTAACGGGGCCAAACTGCAGACCAGTGGCGACGCCCGCGTTCAGCGCCATGGTATTCGCATCGATCACCGTATCGGCCAAACCGCCCGTTCGCGCCACCACCGGAACAGCCCCGTACCGCAGACCGTAAAGCTGGGTCAGGCCACAAGGCTCGAACCGCGAAGGCACCAGCACCGCGTCAGCGCCCGCGAACATCTGATGGCTGAGGGGCTCGCTATAACCGATGCGCACACCAACCCGGGGATAGGCGTCGGCCAGATCCTGGAAACGGGCCTCCAACACCGGATCGCCGCTGCCCAGCAACGCCAGCATGCCGCCTGCTTCCAGCAATCGCGGCACGGCCTCGGCCAGGATATCCAAGCCCTTTTGGTCACTGAGGCGCGAAACGACGATACATAATGGACCATCTTCAGCACCAGCCTCTAATCCAAAAGTTTCGATCAGCGCCGCGCGATTGCGCGCCTTCCCGCGCGGGGTTTTATAGGGCTTGATAAGCGGGTCTGTCGCGGGATCCCAAATAGCCGTATCTATGCCGTTCAGAACGCCATGAAGCACGCTCGCCCGGGTCGCGATGACCCCATCCAAACCCATCCCAAAGCTCGGGTCCAGTAGCTCGCGCGCATAGGTGGGGCTGACGGTTGAGATGGCCGTGGCATCAACCAGCCCCGCTTTAAGCGCACTGATTTGGCCGTAGAACTCAAACCCAACCGCCGTAAAGCGATCAGCCGGAAGGCGCAAAGCCTCCAACCATTCGGCCGGGGCGTTGCCGTGGAACGCGACATTGTGGACCGTCAGCAACGTCGGCGTTTGGGCATTTCGCATACGCAGATAAGTGGGCGTCAGCGCCGCTTGCCAGTCGTGCACATGCACAATCTCGGGACGCCAATCCGGCAAGGCACCATCGGCAATCGCGGCAGCCACCCAGGACAGCGCGGCGTAGCGTTTCGGATTATCGGGCCAATCCCGGCCGTTGGTATCCAGATAAATCTGCCCCTCACGTGAATACAAATGCGGCGCATCCAGGATCAGCAAATCGAGGCCCGCCGCCTGCATCGCACGCAGGCTTGCCGGTCCCCCGAACAAGTCATCATCGGACCAAACAATCGTCCCCTGCCCGGTCTGCTTTAGAACCGCAGGATAGCCCGGCAACAAGGTCCGCAGCGCCCAGCCCTGCCCCGCCATCGCACCAGGCAGTGCGCCCACCACATCGGCCAGCCCGCCGGTTTTGACCAGCGGCACGCATTCCGACGCAACCGACAACGCCTGGCGTGTCACTGGGCGGCGGTCCGATCGGCAATCATTTTGGCGGTAATCAGCACCACACCGTTGTCGGTAACACGGAACCACTTACGGTCCTCGGCCATATCTTCGCCGACGACCAAGCCTTCGGGGATCTCGACGCCTCGGTCGATCACAGCGTTGGTCAGACGGGCATGGCGTTGAATGGTGACATAAGGCAAGGCCACCACCCGATCGAGGGACGAGAACGAGTTGCTGTGCACACCCGTGAACAACAGCGAGTTCCGCACCTCGGTCCCCGAAATAATGCATCCCCCCGAAACCATCGAGGACACGGCCGATCCGCGCCGCTTAGCCTCGTCATGGATGAATTTCGCCGGTGGCACACTTTCCGAATAAGTCCAGATCGGCCAGTTTGTGTCCCACAAATCCAAATCGGGGGTGAAATCCGTGAGATCGATATTCGCCTGGTGAAATGCGTCCACCGTGCCAACATCGCGCCAATAGGCGGGCGCGTCTTGGTTGTGGCGCACGCAACTGTCGTCGAATTTATGCGCCATCGCTTTGCCGTTCTTGACAATCTCGGGGATCAAATCGCCGCCAAAGTCATGCTTGCTGTCTGGATCCCTTTCGTCTTTCCGCAGCAGGTCGCGCAGGAATTTCCAGTTGAAGACATAGATCCCCATTGAGGCCAGCGTCTGGGTTGGATCGCCCGGCATCCCCGGTGGGTCGGCAGGCTTTTCCAGAAAGCTGGTAATCTGCAGATCATCGGTGATTGCCATCACACCAAAGGCCGACGCTTCCTCGCGCGGAACGGTAAGACAGCCCACGGTGACATCGGCCTTGGTCTCGACATGTTGGCGCAGCATGATCTCGTAGTCCATTTTATAGATGTGATCGCCCGCCAGGATCAGCACATAGTCGACCTCGTAGCTGTCGACGATATCGATGTTCTGGGTCACGGCATCGGCCGTGCCAAGGTACCATTTGTTGTCGGCCACGCGCTGGCTGGCAGGCAGAATATCAAGGTATTCGTTCCGCTCGGCCCGAAAAAACGACCAGCCACGCTGCATATGCCGGATCAGGCTGTGCGCCTTGTACTGGGTGGCGATGGCCATTTTGCGGACACCAGAATTCAGCGCATTGGACAAGGCAAAGTCGATAATCCGTGTTTTACCGCCAAAATAGACGGCCGGTTTGGCGCGAATATCAGTTAACTCTTTCAATCGAGACCCCCGTCCTCCCGCCAGAACAAAGGCCATCGTACGGTTGGTCAGCCTGTGGTTTGCTGGATTCATTGTGTTCCCCCCCAGTGATTGTTATTTGGCTTTGTGCCTTAGAATGATGGTCGACAGCGGCGGCAGGGTGATCTGGGCCGATTGTGCCTGACCCTGCGCGGGCGGCCCATCGGCGGTCACCACGCCCATATTGCCCCGGTTACCGCCGCCATAAGCGGCAGCGTCGGTATTCACGATCTCCTCCCAGGCACCGGGGCGCGGCAGGCCGCAGATCCAGCCACTGCGCTCGACGGGGGTCATATTGCTAATCACCACACAAGGCGGATCATCGGGGTCGCCAAAGCGCACCCAGGCAAAGACCGAGGTGTCAGCGGCGTTCGCCTCAAGCCAAGCAAACCCTTCGGGCGCGCAGTCATTCTTATGCAAGGCTGGGTTGTCAGCATAGGCACGGTTCAGATCGCGCACCAGGGATTGGACACCGCGATGGCGCGGATCGTCCAACAGGTGCCAATCTAGCGATGTGCTGTGGTTCCATTCTGTTGCCTGTGCGAACTCGCAGCCCATGAACAGCAGCTTTTTGCCCGGGTGACCCCACATGAACCCGTAATAGGCACGCAGATTGGCGAAACGCTCATCCTCAGCGCCGGGCATTTTGGCCAACATCGAACCCTTGCCGTGCACCACCTCGTCATGGCTGATCGGCAGGATGAAGTTTTCGGACCAAGCGTAATGGATGCCGAAAGTCATCTGATTATGATGGTGCTGGCGATAGATTGGATCCTTTTGTATATAGGTCAGCGTGTCGTTCATCCAGCCCATGTTCCACTTGAACCCAAAGCCCAGGCCCCCCGCGTCCACCGGGCGCGAGACCATCGGGAACGAGGTACTTTCCTCAGCCGCTGTCAGGATGCCCGGAACTTCGCCATAAACCTGCGAATTCATCCGCTGGAACAGGGCGATGGCCTCAAGGTTCTCGCGGCCGCCCTGCGCGTTCGGAACCCATTCACCCTCGGCCCGCGAATAGTCGCGATAGAGCATCGAGGCAACGGCATCGACCCGCAGGCCATCGACATGATACTCCTCCAGCCAGTAAAGGGCGTTGGACACCAAGAAATTCTGCACCTCGGTCCGGCCAAAATTATAAATCAGCGTGTTCCAGTCCTGGTGAAACCCCTCGCGCGGGTCGGCATGTTCGTAAAGCGGGGTGCCGTCAAAGCGGCCCAGGCCGTGGGCATCAGTGGGGAAATGACCGGGGACCCAGTCCAGAATGACGCCCAAACCGCGTCCGTGGGCGGCGTCAATAAGATCGCGGAACTCCTGCGCCGGGCCGAAACGGATGCTGGGGGCATAGAGGCCCACGGGCTGATAACCCCATGAGCCGTCGAATGGGTGCTCACTCACAGGCAGCAGTTCCAGATGCGTAAAGCCCATGTCCACCGCGTAATCGACAAGTTCGGCGGCGTGTTCCTTGTAGGAGAGGGGCCGGTTCCCCTCCCCAGCAATGCGGCGCCAACTGCCCAGGTGGACCTCGTAAATGCTGATCGGGGCGCGGACATCTTGCCGGTTGGCGCGGCCCTCCATCCAGGCCGCATCGCGCCAGCCATAGCCGCTCAGGTCGCGGACCACGCTGGCGGTTTCGGGGGCATGTTGGGCGCCGAAACCCAAGGGATCGGCCTTGAGCGGTAGCAAGGCACCCTGCCCGTCCAGCAGTTCGTATTTATACACCGCGCCCTCGCCAACGCCGGGCAGGAAGATCTCCCACACGCCCGAAGCGCCACGGCGGCGCATCGGGTGGCGCCGACCATTCCAGCCATTGAAATCCCCGACCACCGAGACACGCGACGCGTTGGGCGCCCAAACGGCGAAATGCGTACCCCCAATCCCCTCATGCGTTGTCACATGGGCGCCGAGAGCGTGCCACAGGCGGGCGTGCGTGCCCTCGCCCAGCAGATATTCGTCCATCTCGCCCAAAATAGGACCAAAAGCGTAGGGATCGTCAAAGGTCCATTCAGTACCAAAGCCCTGGGCCCGCACACGATAGGGCCCTTGCGGAACCAGCCCCACGAACAGGCCACGCGCTTGGGGGATGGCGGTCAGATCGATATTGCTGTTGTCGGAAAGCAGGGCTTGAACCGCATCGGCGCCAGGATCGAAAACCCGCACCACATGTCCTTGGCCGGTGTCGTGCGGTCCGAGCACCGCAAAAGGGTCCGCATGTCTGCCCGCCACGATGGCCTGCGCTTCTGCTGTCGTGACAAGCTCTGCGATGTTGCTTGCCGGCTTGGGCTTGGGCTTGGTCATGCCCTTGACCCTAAGGCAGCCGGTTGGGAACGCAACCCTCTCAGGCCTGAGGTGGCACGCCGGAAACCGGCGCAGCGCCCCAGATATCAGCGGCGTAGCCGCGAATGGTTCGATCGGACGAGAACCATCCGGACCCAGCCACATTCAACGCGGCCATGCGAGTCCAGGCGGCGGTATCACGAAAGACCACATCGGCTTCGCGGCTTTTCGCCCAATAGGACGCGAAGTCCGAGGCCACCAGGAAATAGTCATGGTGCCGCAAGATATTCGCCAAGTTGCCATAGCGGCCAGGGTCGCCGGGGCTGAACGTGCCGGTTTCCAAGTGGCGGATCGCCCTTTCCAACTCAGGGCAAGCGGCGATCGCATGCGCCGCATGATCAGGCAACGCCCGGCGAGCTGCGGCCTGCGGTGCAGTGAGGCCGAACAGGAAGAAATTTTCGGCACCGACATGATCGCGGATCTCGACATTCGCGCCGTCCAATGTGCCAATAGTGGGCGCGCCGTTCAGCGCGAACTTCATGTTGCCCGTCCCCGACGCCTCCTTCCCGGCGGTCGAGATTTGCTGGCTGAGGTCGGCGGCGGGGATCAGACGCTCGGCCATCGTAACGTTGTAGTTGGGTGGGTAGATAACCTTAAGGCGGCCCTTCACCAACGGATCCACATTCACAACCGCCGCGACATCATTGATAAGATGCACGATTTCCTTGGCGGTGTGATAGCCTGGGGCAGCCTTGCCGCCGAAGATTTTGACCCTGGGGGTCCAGTCGGCATTGGGCGCATCGCGCATGGCCTGCCATAAAGCGATCACCTCGAGCACGTTCATCAGCTGGCGTTTGTATTCGTGGATGCGCTTGATCTGCACGTCGAACATCGCGTCGGGGTCCAGGGCAATGCCCATGCTGTTCGCGACCCATTTTGACAGCCGATCCTTGTTTGCCCGCTTCGCGTCGGCGAAGCGGGCTTGAAAACCTGCGTCATCCGCATGATCGCGCAGCCCCTGCAGCCGTTCCAGGTCACCAACCCAGCCCTCACCAATCGTCTCGGTGATCAGCCCGCTGAGCGGGGGGTTGCAACCGAGGACCCAGCGCCGGGGGGTCACGCCATTGGTCTGGTTGACGATCCGGTCGGGGTGCAACGTGTTCAACTGGCTGAACACGGTCTCTTTCATCAGATCGGTGTGCAAGGCCGAGACGCCGTTGACCCGGTTGGCCATCACAAAACTCAACTCACCCATCTTGACCTGGCCATCCTCGATGGTCGAGAGCGTCCGGCCCTTGGTGGTCCGCGCATGCCAATCATCGATTTGCTCGATGATCCGCATGTGGCGGGGTAGCAAATGGCGGATCAGCCCCTCGGACCACCGCTCAAGCGCCTCGGGCAGCAGGGTATGGTTGGTGTAGTTCAGCGTCGCTTGCGCGGTTTCGACCGCTTGGTCGAATGGCAGGGCATGGTCGTCGTGCAGGATGCGCACCAACTCCGGGCCCGCGATGGCGGGGTGGGTGTCGTTCAGTTGGATGGCGACATGCTTGGGCAGCGCGCTGATATCCGTATACTCGCTTTGATAGCGGCGCAGGATGTCGCGGATCGAGGCGGCGGCGAAGAAATACTCCTGCTTCAGCCGCAGTTCCTTACCCGCATCGGTGGTGTCGTCGGGATAGAGCACGCGGCTGATGGTCCGCGCCCCGGCCTCGGGCGCCGCGGCGGCCGAGAAGTCTCCGGTATTGAACCGCGCCAGATCGAACAATTGGGTTGGCTGCGCGCTCCACAGCCTCAGCGTATTGGCCCATTTGCCCTGCCAACCGACGATCGGGGTGTCATAGGCGCGGGCGATTACCGCATCACCCGGGGACCAGCTGGATCTGCCGCCCACTTCGGTGACATCGCCGTAGAAACCGATCTCGTAGAAGGATTCGGCCCGCTCAAACTCCCATGCGTGAGGTTGATTCAACCAATCCTCGGCCTGTTCAATCTGGCGGCCCTGGTGGAACGACTGCTTGAAAAGCCCGTGTTCATAGCGGATCCCATACCCAAACGCGGGGATCGACAGCGTCGACAAACTGTCCAAGAAACAGGCGGCCAGACGGCCCAGCCCCCCGTTGCCCAAGGCGGCATCGGGCTCGTCACTCAGCACGGCGTGCATGTCCAGATCCAGCGCGGCACAAGCGCCCTGCACCCCCTCGCCCAGACCAAGATTAACAATTGCGTCCTGCAGCAGTCGGCCGATCAGGAACTCAAGGCTAAGGTAATAGACCCGCTTGTGCCGACCGGCATAGGTGGCGCGGGTCGCTTCAAACCAAGGGGCGACGATGCGGTCGCGGATCGCCAGGCTAAGCGCCATACGCCAGTCGCGCAGCGTGGCATGGGCCGGGTCCTTGCCGGTGTCGAATTTCAGGTGGCGCAGGATATCGGCTTGAAGTTGATCCTGGGTCACGGTCTGTCCGGGGTGCATGTTCATACTGCGCTGTACCTTAGTTTAGGCCGAGTATCAAAGCGCTTTGGGCGTTCGGCGCTGTGACCAAAGGTCATAGGCTCAGTTGGCAAAGACCGTATCGATGTCGGCAAAGCCCTTCACCTCAATCGGATTGCCGCTGGGGTCGCGGAAAAACATCGCCCACTGCTCACCCACCTGGCCCTGGAAACGCGCGGTCGGGGGGATCACGAAGGGCAAATCGGCAGCGCTCAACCGATCGGCCAGAGCCTGCCAATCAGGCAGCGGCAGGATCACGCCCAAGTGTGGCATGGGCACCATATGATCGCCGACCCGGCCGGTGTCACGGGTGGCGAAGGGCGTTCCCAAGTGCAGCGAGATCTGGTGCCCGAAAAAGTCGAAATCGACCCATGTGTCGGTACTGCGTCCCTCGGTGCAACCCAACAGATCAATGTAGAATGCGCGTGCTACGGCCAGATCGGTAACGTGATAGGCCAAGTGAAACCGTGCCCGCATCTTACATCCCCAGCGCTTCCTTATAGAGGTCGAGAACCGCCTCCTCCTCCGAGATCTCGGCGGGGTCCTTTTTGCGCAAAGCGATCACTTTGCGCAGGATCTTGACGTCATAACCGCGGCCCTTGGCCTCGGCCATCACCTCTTTTTGCTGGTCTGCGATGTCTTTCTTTTCGGCATCCAACCGCTCGAAGCGTTCGATGAACTGGCGCAGTTCGGCGGCGGCCACCCGATGGCTGTCGGCGGGGCCCGTGTCGTCAGCTATGTCCATGAGCGATCCTTTGAATGGCTGCGAAATCGCGCGCACCCTATGCAGGTGGCGAGGGCGCTGCAAGGGCTTGCGGGTGCGCAACAGATGGGGTAGCGGCTCCCCCATGACATGGCTTGTGATCGTTGGAGTTTTTGTAACCTTGGCAGGCTTGGTTGGCCTGGGCCTTTGTATTGGCAAGGCGGCAGCGATCCGAAAATTGGACGACCCGGATCAAGCGCGGGCACAGTTGCACTGGCTTGTCGCGCTGAACATGGCTTCGGTCGGCCTCGCCGGACTTGGGTTGGCGTTTGTGGTTATTGGCTTGATTCTGTAGGGCTTAAGACCGGCTAAAACCCGCGTTCTCGCACCCATTCCAAGATCCGCGCCACCACGTTGTCCGTCAAACCGGGGCTGAGAATGTCACCCGCGATCACATGACTGACACGATCATCCCCCGGCCCCGCTTCGACCGGCCACAAGGCAACTGGGCCACCCCACCGCGCCGCTACCTCGCGGGTGCGCGAGGCTTTCACGATTTGATCAGCATCCGAGAATATGAACAGAGCGGGCACCTGAATATCGCCATGATCCACCGCATTCGCCGCCTTGACCGAGGCCGCCATCGGTATCAGCGCTTGGGTGGGATAGCGCGTTGTCCACCATTTGGCATGCTCGGTATTGTCAGGCGCGAAAAACCGTTCTTTGCCCAGGATCAAAGGAATGAAACTCCGGGCAAAGGGCCAGGTGAGGATGTTCGAACCCTCGGCCTGGATCGCGTAATTGGGCGAGAAAAATACAGCGCCTGCAACGCCCTGGGACATTAGCGGATCGCCCAGCGCCATTGTCACCAACGAGCCGCCGGTGGACGTGCCCATCAGGATCACACGATCGCCCAGGCGGCGTCCGACCTCAATCGCCTCGGCCATATCCGCGCGCCAGTCAGCCAGGCGCGCCTCACCCATTGCCGCCCCGGTGCGACCGTGGCCGGTCAGGCGCGTGTAGAATAAATTGGCGCCGATGGCGCGCGCCACCTCGTCCGGCACCGGGCGGATTTCTTCCAGTGTCGCGGAAAACCCATGTATGTAGACAATAGACAAGGGCGTCTTCTGTTTGCGGGCCGGATTGGCCCAAAGAATGTGCTTCTGCGCGCCCCGGACCACATCCGTGAACGCCCGTTCGCGCCGGAATAGATACGCGTCAAGGTCATCATCCACCCCTGCCGCGCTAAACGCGACCGGCCCCCGGACAGCCTCGCGCGGGCCGAACACCCAAAGCACGGCCCCAAGACCAACAATCAGAAGCAGACCAAGCAGAAATCGATTCATGCACTCTCCGTCCCGCGCAGGGTAACCTTCTATTAGTTTATATGAATGTTACTGCGCCAGTCGGTCCGTGACGATTTCCACGGTTGCGACGATCTGCGCCAGGTTGTCGGGTGTGGAAAACCGGTGGTCAGCACCTTTGACCAACGTCAATTGCAGATCATCGCAGGTCGCGTGCTCAAGGATCCGCAGCGGCACGGATTGGGCGACATCCGCGTCGGCCGTGCCGTGCAAAAGGTGCACCGGGCAGGCAAGCGACAAAGGTCTGCGCAGGACCAATTGGTCCTTCCCGTCCTCAATCAGGCGCTTGGTGATGATATAGGGCGCATCGTCATACTCTGTTGGCAGAGCAATCTGACCTTCCGAGAGCAATGTCGCGCGTTGCGCAGCGCTGAACCCTTCCCACATTGCGTCTTCGGTGAAATCCGGCGCGGCCGCGATACCCACCAGCCCTGCCACCCTGTCCGGCATATCGCGCGCCAAGCTCAGCGCGACCCATCCCCCCATCGAGCTGCCGACCAAGATTTGCGGGCCCTCGGTCAAGGCCTCGATGATCTCCCGCGCATCGCGGATCCAATCGCCCAGGCAACCGTCCTGGAATTCGCCTGAGGACTGTCCATGACCTGTATAGTCAAATCTTAGAAAATCCCGACCAGTCTCACGAGCCCAATTCTCAATAAAAACCGCCTTTGTTCCGGTCATATCTGACCGGAAGCCCCCTAGAAACACAACCCCCGGCAGTTTTTTGCTGCCTTTCCCAGGATTTACTGTACTGTAGGCCAATAAACGCCCGTCAGAGGCATTAAAGAGGTCAAAATTGAGCATGTTACTCCGTCCATTGGGCGGGGCAGCCCCGCAGCCCATACATGGCGCAGCGCCACGTATCCTGCAACTGCTGCCCGATGCGCCCCCGAAAACCGTGATCGACACCGCGATCAAATTGGCTGAAGGATTAAACAACCAAGGCAGTCTAAGCGTCATCGCAGGTGGCGGTAACACCTGCGAAACCTTGTTGCGCCGGAACGGCGTCGATCACCGCCCATTCACAGGCGCAAGGGATACATTGTTCCAACACAGCGCAACGCAAGCGCTGCTGGACACGGTGCATCACCGCAACATCGATCTGGTGCACGTGCACGGCACCCAGGCTGGGCTCGCCGCGCAGGCTTTCGCGAATGCGGCCAACCTGCCGCTGGTGATGTCCTGCGACACTGTGCCGTCGGCCAGCGGCTTTCTAGGGCGGCGCAGTGCGCGCAAGGTGCTGACCGGTCGACCAATGATCGTGCCCTCGGCCCATGTCAGCCTGTGTTTGCAGCGCGATTTTGGGGTGCCCGAAACATCGATCCGGGTCATCCCACCCGGCATTGATGGGGACAAATTTGACGAGGGCAGCGTAACCTCGGCCCGGACTGTAGCGCTTGTACGTGACTGGGGGCTGGACGACGATCCGCGACCCATCATTTTGGTGCCTGAGGCGACGGCCGACGGGCCCTGGCTGGACTGGATCCTGACGGTGGCCGCCAATGCCGACACACCCGACGCCCTTTGGCTGCTGTCAGGTGATGCCAGTCTGACCGAGGGCATGGTCGCCCGGATTAACCGCAGCCCAGCCTTGGGACAAGTGCGCTGGGTCGGTCCCTGCACCGATTGGCCCGCGGCGTACAAGCTGGCCTCACTGGTGATGGCCCTGCCAGTGCGCCCCCCTGCCTTCAGCATGCATGCCTTGCAGGCCCAGGCGATGGGCCGACCAGTTGTGGCCTCGGACTTGGGCGGGAACGTCGAGGCGATCCAGCCCGGCAAAACAGGTTGGCTGGTGCGGCACCGCGACATCGGTTCGCTGGTTTACGCCGTCTCGGCCGCGATCGACCGCGAGGATGTGATCCGCGATGCGATGTCCCTGGCGGCACGCAGCCTGATCCGCAGCCGCTATGGGCAATTGCGCATGCAGCAGGAGATCTTTGCACTGTATCACCAAGTTCTGCGCGAGTATGCCACCGGTTGACAAGCCACGCGCCATCCGTACATCAGAACCTCCAACCGTAACCGGGCGTTTCGTAGGCGCCAAAACACCGGAGGATCCGCGCATGGATGGCGCCCAGATCTCGATCACCCTTCCCGATGGCTCGCACCGCCAGTATTTGGCTGGAACCACCCCCGCAGATGTGGCGGCGGATATCTCCAAATCCCTGGGCAAGGCCGCTTTTGCCGCAAAAATCGACGGCAAATTGTCGGACCTGACCACCCCGCTCGAGGCGGACGCGGCGCTGGCGATTGTCACCGCCAAAGACAACGAGGCACTAGAACTGATCCGCCACGACTGCGCGCATATCATGGCACGCGCGGTGCAAGAGATTTGGCCGGACGTCAAAGTCACCATCGGCCCGGTGATCGAGAACGGATTTTACTACGATTTCGATCGCGCCGAACCCTTCTCGTCCGAGGATCTGGAGGCCATCGAAAAGAAAATGCGCGAGATCATCGCCAAACGCGACCCGGTAACCACCGAGATCTGGGAGCGTGATCGCGCGATTGCCTATTACAAAGCGCAGAACGAGCCGTTCAAGGTTGAACTGGTCGGGATGATCCCCGACGGCGAACCGATCCGCATGTATTGGCATGGCCATTGGCAAGACCTGTGCCGTGGCCCCCATCTGGCGCATACCGGTCAAGTGCCCGCAGATGCCTTCAAACTGATGTCGGTCGCGGGCGCCTATTGGCGCGGGGACAGCGACAACAAGATGCTGCAGCGGATCTATGGCGTCGCCTTCCGGTCAAAGCAGGACCTCAAGGCACATCTGACCATGATCGAGGAGGCGCTGAAGCGCGACCACCGCAAATTGGGCCGCGAGATGGATCTCTTTCATCTTCAAGAAGAGGCACCAGGAATGGTGTTCTGGCACCCCAACGGCTGGGCGCTGTATCGCACGCTCGAAGACTACATGCGCCGCAAGCTGACCAAGGCCGGCTACAAAGAGATCAAGACCCCGCAAGTCGTCGATCGCAAACTGTGGGAGGCGTCGGGCCATTGGGAGGCCTATCAAGAAAACATGTTCATCGTCGAAGTGGACGAGGAACATGCGCGGGAAAAGCGGATCAATGCGCTCAAACCGATGAATTGCCCCTGCCATGTGCAGATCTACAACCACGGCCTGAAATCCTATCGCGACCTGCCCCTGCGCCTGGCCGAGTTTGGCTCGTGCCATCGCTATGAAAGCTCGGGCTCAATGCACGGGCTGATGCGCGTGCGCGGGTTTACTCAGGATGACGCGCATATCTTCTGCACCGAAGAGCAGATCGAGGCGGAGTGCGCCGGATTTATCGAACTTCTCTCCGACATCTACCGCGATGCGGGCTTTGAGAGTTTCGACATCAAACTGTCGACCCGGCCGGATGTGCGCGTGGGCTCGGACGAGGTTTGGGACAAGGCAGAAAGGGCATTGGAGAAAGCGATCCTTTCGGTGCGCAATGATTTTGAGCTGGACCCTGGCGAAGGCGCTTTTTACGGCCCCAAGCTGGATTTCAAACTGACAGACGCGATTGGCCGCGAATGGCAATGCGGCACGTTCCAGGCCGATTTCAACCTGCCCCAGCGCCTTGAGGCCGAGTATGTCGGCGAGGATGGTGCCAAACACCGCCCGGTCATGCTGCATCGCGCAATCCTGGGCTCGTTCGAGCGGTTCATTGGGATATTGATCGAAAACTACGCCGGCAAGTTCCCGCTGTGGCTGGCGCCGCGCCAGATCGTCATCGCCTCGATCGTGTCGGGGGCGGATGCATTTGTGACCGAGGCGGTCGATGCCCTACAGGCTGCGGGCCTGCGGGCCGAGGCGGACACCCGCAACGAAAAGATCAACTACAAAGTGCGCGAGCATTCACTGGGCAAAGTCCCTGTGATTTTGGCCATCGGTATGCAGGAGGTCGAAAACCGCACAGTCAGCCTGCGCCGCTTGGGTGAAAAATCCAGTACTGTCATGCCCTTGGACGACGCTATCACTATGCTGGCGGACGAATCAATGCCACCGGACCTTCGTTAAATGAGTTCAGCCTCCATACGGAGGCTGATTCCAATTTTTATTGTGTTGCTGCGGGCGTCTCCGCCGGTGCCGTCTCGTCTGTCGGGGCCCCGCCCGAGCCCGCGAACATGAAATACCCAACCGCCAACACACCGATCACAACAATCGCAATGACAACATTTCTCATCTGACATCCCCACAAATCCGGACAGATCCCCTGCCCCGCATAAAGGTGGGGGCCGACGTTGGTTATTACAACGACCCGTGTAACTGCCCCTTTCAAAGCAGAGGATTCTCGCTTATATTCAGAACGGGCGCTTAAAGGCGCCCATCCTTCTTTCTGCTTGCAACAACACAAGGACGCATCGGCCATAGCCCGCAGACCACACCAAGCGCCACCAACGCGCGACGACGGACCCCGCGTTAATCGCAAAATCCGCTCAACCGAAATCCGGCTCATCGGGGCCGAAGGCGAAAATATTGGGGTTGTCTCCCCCACACGTGGCGTCGAATTGGCCGAGGAGGCCGGTTTGGATCTGGTCGAGATTTCGCCCAACGCCAACCCGCCTGTTTGCAAAATCATGGACTTCGGCAAGTTCAAATATGAACAGCAAAAGAAAGAGTCCGAGGCCCGTAAAAAGCAAAAGATCATCGAAGTCAAAGAGGTGAAATTCCGCCCAAATACGGACACCCACGACTATGACGTCAAGATGCGCAACGTCACCAAATTCCTGTCAAACGGCGACAAGGTGAAGGTTACGCTGCGCTTTCGTGGACGCGAAATGGCGCACCAGGATCTGGGCCGCCGCCTGCTAGAGCGCGTGGCGGATGACACCGTCGAATTGGGCAAGATCGAGGCGATGCCCAAGATGGAGGGCCGCCAGATGGTCATGATGATCAACCCTCTGAAACACTAGGTCTTAGGGCGCGCCGAACCAGGCGCGCCTGTCCCCGTCGGGGCGCGAGCGCCCAGCGCCTTGAGGTTGCCATGATGCGGTCCCTTGGACATCGGCTTCAGATGCTTATCGTGCGCAGTTTGCGCGCTATTCTAGGCCTGTTTCCGGACCAAATACGTGGCAGAGCCATTTCTTGGATCGGACGGCGCGTCATCCTAAACGTGCCTAGCTTTCGCAATCGGATCGATAGCAATTTGCGGCTGGTGTTTCCCGAAACGCCCACGGCCGAGCGCAAGCGCCTGACCGCGGCGGCCGCCGGAAAGTCGGTCCGAAACATGTTTGAAATGTTGGACAATGACCGGCTGGTCGCGGTCCAAGACAAAATTACGGTGGCGGACACGGAAGGGTGGCGTGCGCTGCAGCAAGCTCAAGCCGAAGGACGTGGGGCGGTTCTGATCGGCGGGCATTATGGCCGGTTTGACGCCGTGCGCGCGGCGCTTATGCACCGTGGGATCGAGGTTGGGGCCCTCTATCGGCCCCAGAACAACCCTTATTATAGCGACGAGATGGTCCACCACTTCGAAAAAGTGGGCCGCCCGATGGTGCCGCGCGGGCGGTCTGGGATGCGGCAGTTGATCAAGCATCTGAAGGGTGGTGGGGTGATGGCGATCCTTATCGACCAAAAGACCAACCTGGGCGTGCCAATTGATTTTCTGGGACATCCGGCCATGACCTCGACCGATATTGCTGAATTGGTGCTGCGCTATGATCTACCGCTGATCCCCGCGTATGCGCTGCGTACTGAGGACGCGCGCCATTTCCACGTGGAACTAGAGGCCCCGATCCCCCACGGCGATCCGGTCGCGATGACCCAGGCGGTAACCGACAGCCTGGCCGCGCGGATCCGCGCCGATCCCACCGAATGGTACTGGTTGCACCGTCGTTGGGCAAAACCCAAAGGCAATCGGCCCTCAACGGACTGACCGTAAGCTTCAGGCCGTCGCCTCTTTACGGGCGGCGCCGGCCTGCCGCGCAGCGCGTGCCGGCGTGCGCCGCACAGGCTTCTTGGAGGCATCCCGGAGGGTTGGACGCCCATCGCCCGCAGCGGCACCTGGCGCACGGATCAGCTCAACCGGATAGGTTGGGATCTCGTTGGCGATTTCATGCGGAGCCAGCACCGAAAGATGCAGATTGTTGGCCGCGAGGAAGTTACGCAACCGCCGCCGAATATCCGCCGAAGCGACAATAGCCACATGCCGCGCACCATCTTGCTGTGGGGCTAAGATCGATCTGAATTGGGTCAATAGGGCTTCGGTGACCTCGGGCGTAAAGGTCAAGCCATCATTGGCGGCGGAACTGGTCATACCCTGTTTCGACCCGCCCATGCCCTGCCGCGCCAGCGCTTCAAGCGATGGGTCTAAAAGGGCAATCCCTAACATGGGCGCTCCACCGGTAATCCGATGACACAGCTGCCGCTTCATCGAGCCGCGCAGACACTCAGCCAACACAATCGCGGTTGGCGTCTCGGCCGTGTGGATCCAGTAGTGAATGGACGAGACCAGCAAGGGAATGGGCCGTAATGGCACACCGTCCTCGACCAAATAGCGCAACACCCGATAGAGGGCGGGCGGGGTTGAGTCATTATCCACCAGCGCCATTGTTTCGGGTTCCAGCGCACGCGCCTCGTCCAGAAAAGCATTCGCGACGGTGTTCGTGAACAGCGTTCCAAGATTTTGCTCGTAAAGACGGAAGACGACACGGGCGACGGCCTCGGTCAACTCAAGCTCTTTCAAACCCAGTGCATCAAGCTTGGCTTGCTGGGCGGTTGGCAACCAATGGGCGTTGAGGCCGGGCCAACTGATACGGGCATCCTTCGATTCCGCACTATCAGAGAAGAGCGGCGACAATTCAGCACCGCCAGGGACAATCAAGCTGTCCGCGCGGAGCACCTCTTTGAAGATTGGAACCTCATCCAACTCAACCACAATTTCACGTGGCTCTAAGATCCCCTCCGAGACGACAATATCCGCCCTGGGGAACCGCACGCCCCTGGCTGTGTAGAGCGAGACAAAAAGCTCACCCAACCGTTTCTCAAGCACCTGAAGATCGACATCTTTGGTCAGCGAGGCTTCGAGGCGAACACATAGCCGATCACTGATCGGCAGATCGGTCTCCTCGGCCGAACTATCGGCGGCTTGGCCCTCAGCCTCGACCGCCTCGGCCTGGGCAACTCGGGCACGGGATATGGTTCGTCGCAGCAACAGAGCCGCCAGCATAAGAACCGCAGAAAGCGCCAGGAAGATCGTGAAGGGAAACCCGGGTATCACGCCGATGGCCAGGACGATAGCGGCGGCCACCGTGGGGACACGTGGGTCCGAGACAAGCTCTTTGAAGATGTCCGAACCCAGGTCATCATTGTCCTGGTTCGCAACCCTTGTGACGATCACACCGGCGCAGAGGGACATCAGTAGCGCCGGGATCTGCGCGACCAGACCGTCGCCAACGGTCAGCAGCGAGAAGACGCTAACCGCCTCGCCAAAGCTGTAACCGTGGACGCTGATACCGACCGCCACACCACCCAACAAGTTAATGCAGATGATGATCATACCCGCGATGGCATCGCCTTTGACGAATTTCATCGCGCCATCCATCGCGCCAAAAAACTGGCTATCGCGGTCCAGGCGCTTGCGCAGACGCGTCGCTTCATCCTGGTCTATATTGCCCGCACGCATCTCGGCATCGATGCTCAACTGCTTACCGGGCAAAGCATCCAAAGCAAAACGCGCACCGACTTCGGCCACCCGCTCAGCCCCTTTGGTGACCACCAAGAACTGAACAACCGTAATGATCAAGAAAATGACCAAACCAATCGCGACTGAGCCGCTGACAACAAAATCACCAAAGGTTTCAATGATTTGCCCCGCATCCGCCTCGCTCAAAATCAAGCGGGTGGTTCCGACCGACAAAGCCAGTCGGAAAGCGGTTCCGATCAATATAACCGACGGAAATGTCGAGAAATCCGATGGATGCTTAAGGTATACGGCCACCATAAGCAAAAGGACCGAAAGGGTGATGTTCACGGCCAGCAAGAAGTCGATGAAATCTTGGCTGAGCGGGACAACCATCAACATGAGAGTCGCCACAATAATGGCGACGAGGATCAGATCTTTACGCATGACGGCTCTCTGTTTTCGGGCGTTTTGAGCCAGGCGACGTTATAGGTCGCCTGGCCCTTGCATCTAAGATGCTTCTTAGAGGGTCAGCTGTTTGGCTTTGTCTTTGGCCAACTTTTGGCCACCTGTTCCCGCTTCGATTTCGAGTCCGAGCCGTTGCATTTGCATATACAGGTTATTTGCGTCGGCAATGAAACTGTCAGCTGCCGTAGTATCTAATTGAAGACTCATGTTTGCTTCCTTTCAACAATCAGCTGCGCTGATTTGGGTTTGAATTTGTGCCCACTTTTGGGCCAGTTCCCGCCGACTCTCGGTCGACGTATTCCGCCCGACATGAAGCGATGGGCAAGAATTCTGTTTCGGCGCCAGAGAGTTGATCAATCGGGGCCGCCAACGAACACGGTGTTTGAAGTGTCGATCAATGCAATCAAAATCGATCAGCACTGGGGCCACACCGTCAAGCTCGCGCTTCATAATCAACTTTGTCTCGATATTTCGAGCTCTTGCGTCCAAGCCATGCTCAGAAACGCTGTGGCGGCCGTGCGGACCTGCCAGCAGACCTGATGCAGGACAACTTGGGTCACGCCGCGGCTGTCGTACGCAATGATTATTCAACGCAACGCCCCAACGCTTTGGCTTTGAATCTTCGTCAATTGCCAGCCTCCTTGTCATCGGCAAGCGGCAAGGCCGTCGCGGATCCATACTCTGAAACGGCCCCTCCCATTATTGGCTCAAGCGTCATAGTGTTACCGCGCCGAACACGGACCATGGCCTGTGCGACCTGCGGTGGATCTGTCGCATCAGGAAGGCTTTCGATCGTCGCCTCGGCAAAACCCAGAAGTTGAGGTGGGCCAGACAGCGCAAGCGCCGTGCCCTGAGCGGCATCCCGAATGCCATAGCGATCAAAGGGCAGGCCCAAGTCGAAGAGCGCTTCGCGAGCCGTTTCGATAGGCAAGTAGCCAAGACGTACCATACGGCTTGTTGCCTCCTTCTTGGATGAGACATACGTGACATCGTTGAAGGAGAACCAATCCAGGTCATAGGCGATGGATAGTTGCGAGATAACCTCTTCTACAGAGCCCTCTAGGTGCAACTTTGTGATCTGACCTGAGACTACTTTGCTAACATTCACACGGCGACCCGCATCGTGCGCCAGAAGAGCCAGAAATTCAGGCACGCCTTGGTCAAGTACCATATACTCCAAGGTCAGCGCATCTGATTGGTCCTGCGCCAAGGCCTGCCCCAGGCAAGATGACCCTATAAGCGACACAGCAACCCCTAATGGCTTAAGGAAGCTCACGGTCATCAATTTGATTTCGCTGAACATTTCTTCCGATCCCACTCCGACAAGACAATCGTGTCCTATCAGGAACCTACGGCGAACCGCGCGCGTATGCGTATGCGGGTTAATCGAAATGAACACCGGTAGTCCGCAGCTTAAGCTACGCGATTACGCAGAGTTTTGCGCAAGGTCACAGATACCGAGACAAAGGGAAAGAGGGCAAACATAGAGTGCACTTAGAACAATATAGGGGATAACACAGTGAATATGCAAATTGACGGCACCGTGGAACCGGAATTTACTGATAATGAACAGGTTCAGAATGATGGAAATCTAACAAGAGAGGAAATATTCTACCAAATGGTGGGTCCTTTCCTGGCATTCAAAGAAGCTATGAAGCTAGTCAACGAAACAAGAGTAGATAAAGAGTGAGTGTGCCTCATACTTTTATAAGGGATGTATGATGTCAGGTCATGTAGAAGCAGCCGAAGCAGTACAGGGTATCCAAAGTACAAACCAGTCTGTGACCTTGGGTGAGGTCGCTGACAGGTCAGCCAGCGAGGCGGAGCGTGTAAATCTTATGTCGTCCAACTTTGAAGATGCCGTTGATCTGGCAGTGTCTTCGCCCATCGGAACGGCGCACACAACTTCCGTCAAGGAGAGCATTACTGGGTCGGGCGCGGGCGAGGTCGGCGAGGCCAAATTGGACATAATGTCGGATATTCCGCGCGATGGGGTCAACACCCCAGACTCATCCGATGACGCCGCAACGGATAATCTCATAGAGCGCTTCAATACTCTGTACAGCGAGATGACCAATTGGCAGGTGGCTTGGTCGGTTGCACAGCGCACCCAAACAGACACCAATCAATTGCTGCGGGGACAATAACCCATGGGCACCGCGCTGGACACCCAACTCGCCTATCTCAAGGCGCATCCACCGCGCCTTTGGCCAGGGGCCGCACAAGACCGAACTCCTGCACCCAAACTGTCTGTTTCGGTGCTGCAAGGCCTTCACGCCGGCAGTATGACGCTGGTAGAGGGATCGACGCTGGTCATAGGGGATGATCCCGAGCATGACATTATGCTGTTGGACGATGCCTTTGACGGGATTTCCCTGCGCGTAACGGTCGAGCGCTCGATATTGGGCAGCTTCGTGACCTTTGACGGCACCACGCAAGTCGCCCAAGTAAACGGGGCGCCAGCCAATGGTGCTCCCGAAAAGTTACCGTGCGAAGTCAGCGTGGGCGATGTCACACTTCGTATCGCTGATCCCTCAATCCAAGCCAAGCGACGGCGAGGTCCGCTGTTAGGGGCCATCGCTGTCGGGGCCGTGGCGTTTATCGGGACTGGGATCGCTTTGGGGTCATCCCAAGCGCCGTCAAAAGCTCCGATGCGGGTGCTCGTCGCGGCCGAAGCAGCGACAGTACCGGCTGTTGCGGCGGCTGATACGAAATCGGCCAAAGATTGGTTAGTGGAACAAACGCGCGACGCGGGGCTGGCGGATAGCTTGACATTTACGTGGCGCGGTGTGGGGGCTTTGGCTGTGGTCGGCTCTCTGAATGCCAAAGACATGACATCTTGGCGCAGGATCCATTCGGAGTTCGATGCGCGGGCTTTCCCCGAAGTGCTGTTGACCGAGATAACCCTTGTCCCCACCCTGCCGACAGTTCCCGCCATTGCAACGGTACGACTAGGCACGGCGCCAGCTTTGGTGTTGGCGGGTGGCGATGAATTGACCATTGGCCAGTCCATCGGTGATGGCTGGACGCTTCAGGACATCACACTCGAAGGCATGGTGGTAAGACGCCGAAATGAAGATCTGACCATCAACTACTGATCATCCGAGGAATTCGACAATATGTCTCGCATCGACGGAACAATTGAAAAGACGGGAGAGTGTCCGACCTTCTGTGTATGAGTAAATTGGCCCATGCTTCACCAACGAAGGAGCATGACGACAATGACGATTTCCAAAGAATTACTAGACGATCTGCTTAGCGGCGTTGAGCGGCCCGAGGATCTGCTAGGCGA
>CALICM010000026.1 GCA_938049225.1 uncultured Paracoccaceae bacterium | reverse complement strand
TTGCATAACGTTGACTCCGTCGGTCATAGTTCGGGCGAGTGATTTCTGTCCAAGGCATGATTTTCTCCAGGTTTAGCAACCACAGGGAATCACAACTGGCTGAAATCACTCAACTTAGTTTTCGGTTGGGCTCTGAGAAGATCGCATCAATGTTACGAAAAAGTGGCTCTACGGACGAAGAAATTGTTTCCGCAGTCGCCAAATGGGAGGTTGCTCCACCTGGCAAGAAAATCGAACTCGGCGCTGGTATCAAAGTTCTGAAATGGCGGGAACATCCGGCAACACCAACATTCTCCGAGCTACCGTTGAGCCCGCTTGTTCCTCTTAAGATTGCATATGAGTTCGCAGCCCTGATGATCGGTTTTTCCGTCTACAATCGGCATTTGCAGTATCTGCGCGATGTGCTCCTTGAGGAGGACGAAGATACTGCTGCAAATTGGGTGAACTACGGTTGGGCAAGCAAGCCCGATACATTTCACGGAATTGCTTTCGAAGGCAACCGCCAAACTGCTCAGTTTCAGGTGCGTCTTTTTGGGTTGCTGGCTTACACAGTCCGTTTTCCCAATATCAGAATAGATTTTTCACCAACCCTCTACATCCATCAGATAGATACTGGTGAGGACTGGGTACGCTTACCGGATTGAAGCTGCCATTTGTACGACGACAACGGCAACGATCCGAGAGTCGCTGCGCCCAGATGGACGGTGGGTTTGTTCCTTCCTATTTGCATTCAAACTGGGGTCCCATCACGAGCACACTGGGCTTGATTGTGCAACACTTCTCATTGAAAGTTAGGTGAGCTTACAGGGGGATAATGTGGTGAGACATATATTAAGTGCGACAGTGCTGGCGGCTTTGCTGGCAGGTGGGGCCTGGGCCAAAACCGATATCACACTGGGGATGCAGCTTGAGCCGCCGCATTTGGATCCAACCTCGGCCGCGGCCGCTGCGATTGACGAGGTGGTCTATGCGAACGTCTATGAGGGTCTAACGCGTTTTACCTCGGACGGATCGGTGGTGCCGGGGTTGGCCGAAAGCTGGGAGATCGCGGACGACGGTCTCAGCTATACTTTCAAGCTGCGCAGGGGTGTGCTTTATCACGACGGGGCGACCTTTGGGGCGGACGACGTCAAATTCAGCCTGGATCGCGCCCGGGTCGAAGACAGTACCAACGCCCAAAAGGCGCTGTTTGCCGCCATCGACAGCGTGAACGTGATTGATGACGCGACGGTCGAGATCACCCTTACGAAACCCAATGGCGCGCTTTTGTTCAACCTGGCCTGGGGCGATGCGATTATCATTGATGAAAGCGACGCGAGTGCGTTAGAAACAACTCCGGTCGGCACCGGGCCGTTTAAGTTCAGCAATTGGGTTCAAGGAGATCGGGTGGAGCTGGTCAAAAACCCCGACTACTGGGGCGATCCGGTGGCACTGGACAAGGCGACCTTCAAGTTCATCAGCGATCCCACGGCCGCATTTGCAGCGATGATGGCTGGCGATGTCGATGCGTTTCCGGTGTTTCCGGCGCCCGAGAACCTCGCGCAGTTCGAGGCGGATCCGCGCTTTACCGTGCTGGTCGGCTCGACCGAGGGCGAGACGATCCTGAGCACCAACAACAAAGCGGGACCTTTTGTGGACGTGCGGGTGCGCAAGGCCGTTGCCCATGCGATCGACCGTCAGGCGATCATCGATGGGGCCATGTTCGGCTATGGCACACCCATCGGCTCGCACTTCGCGCCGCATAATCCGGCCTATGTCGATTTGACCGCCAACTCGACCTATGATCCAGAGTTGTCCAAAAAACTGCTTACCGAAGCGGGTTACGCGGACGGATTCACCACCACGCTGAAGCTGCCGCCGCCCAGTTATGCCCGTCGCGGCGGCGAGATCATTGCCGCGCAGTTGCGCGCGGTGGGGATCCAGACCGAAATCAGTAACCTGGAATGGGCGCAATGGCTTGAGGAGGTGTTTCGCGGCAAGGACTTTGGCCTGACCATCGTCAGCCATACCGAACCGATGGATATCGGCATCTATGCCCGGCCCGACTATTATTTCCAATACGACGATGCGGTGGTCCAGGCGATGATCAGCGGGTTGGATGCGATTACGGACCCCGACGACCGGACCGAGGTGTTGCAGGCCTTGCAAGAGCGGATTTCAGAGAATTACGTGAACGGATATCTGTTCCAACTGGCCAAAACCGGTGTGGCGAATGCCAAGATCCAGGGCCTGTGGCAAAACTCGCCAACCCAGGCGAATGACCTGACAGGGGTGTCCTGGGCCGAATAACGCCTGGCCAGGGGGCAGCCCGGCCCCCCAACGACCATGACGCGTTATTGCGACCGCGTCCGCCAAATGAGAGCAGTCTGAGCATGGCCCTTCGGACGCTCCAATGAGGTGCTTTCTGTTCGCTGAAAAGCCCTCTAGGGTGTCGCCATTAGGGGCGTCGGGAGCAGGCGATGCTAAGGTATGGACTAAGGCGCGCGGCTTCGATGCTGGTGTCGCTGGCGGTGGCAAGCGTGGTCATTTTCTGCGCGATAGAAGTCGTGCCCGGCGATCCGGCACAATATATGCTTGGGCTGAACGCGTCGCCCGACACTGTGGCCGCCTTGCGAGCAGAGCTGGGTTTGGATCAACAACCGGTGACCCGATACATGTCGTGGATAACCGGCATGCTGCGTGGTGATTTCGGAATCAGCTACACCTACCGCACCCCGGTGGCGCAGATGGTCGCTGACCGGCTGTGGATCAGTTTGCCGCTGGCGCTTTATGCGCTGATCTTGAGCACCGCGATTGCTTTTCCAGTAGGGATCATGGCCGCCGCGCGGCGCGGCTCGGTCGTGGATATGGGGGTGATCGGGGCGACGCAGCTGGGCATCGCGGTGCCGAATTTTTGGTTTGCGATGATTCTGGTGGTGATCTTTGCGATCAATCTGGGCTGGTTCTCGGCCGGTGGGTTTCCGGGGTGGGAGGGCGGCTTGCTGGCCGGGATCAAGGCGCTCACATTGCCGGCTATAGCCCTGGCCTTGCCTCAGGCGAGCATTCTGGCGCGGGTCATGCGCTCGGCCCTGATCGACACCCTGGGCGAGGATTTCGTGCGCACGGCGCGGGCCAAAGGGCTGAGCCGCAGGCAGGTGCTGTGGCGCCATGCGCTGCGCAATGCGTTGATCCCGGTGCTGACGATCATCGGGCTGCAGTTTTCGTTCCTGCTGGCGGGCGCGATCATTATCGAGAACGTCTTCTACCTGCCGGGCCTGGGACGGTTGGTGTTTCAAGCCATTGCGGCGCGCGATCTGATCGTGGTGGAAAGCGTGGTGATGCTACTGGTCTTCGCGGTGATCCTGGTGACGTTTCTGGTGGACCTGGCCTATGCCTGGGTCGACCCACGGCTGCGGGGCGCGCGCTGATGCGGGCGCTGGTGCTGGGCGGGCTTTTGGCGGCGGTCTTTGTCGCGGCGGCAGCGGTGTCTTTTGTTTGGACGCCGGGGGATGTGACAGCCGTTGACATCGCCAACCGCCTGCAACCACCCGGCGGCAGCTATCCGCTGGGCACGGATCACTTCGGGCGCGACCTGGTGTCGATGGTGATGGTCGGTGCGCGGGTCTCGATCGCCGTCGCTTTGGTTGCAGTGGGGATCGGTATGGGGTTGGGCGTGCCCCTGGGCCTGGCGGCGGCGGCCACGCGCGGCAGTTGGTTGGACGAGGTGATCATGCGGGGCAACGATCTGGTCTTTGCCTTCCCAGCACTGCTGATCGCGATCCTGATCACGGCGGTCTTTGGCCCCTCGGCCCTGAATGCTATCATCGCCATCGGTATTTTTAACGTGCCGGTTTTTGCGCGGGTGACGCGCGGTGCGGCGCTGTCGCTTTGGACCCGCGAGTTCATTCTGGCCGCGCGGGTCGCGGGGAAGGGGCGGATCCGGATCAGTGTCGAACATATCCTGCCCAATGTCGCTAATCTGTTGATCGTGCAGGGGACCATCCAGTTCAGCCTGGGCATTCTGGCTGAGGCGGGGCTCTCTTACGTCGGCCTGGGCGCGCAACCGCCAACGCCCAGCTGGGGCCGGATGTTGGCTGAGGCGCAGACGATGATCAGCTTTGCCCCGCATCTGGCACTGGTGCCGGGCCTGTCGATCGTGCTGATGGTGTTGGGGCTGAACCTGATGGGCGACGGGTTGCGAGATCTGCTGGACCCGCGCGTGCGAAAGGCGCGGGCATGAGCCTGTTGCGGGTCAGGGGGCTGACGGTGGCGATCCATGGCACGCCGATCCTGCGGGAGGTTTCGCTGGATGTCGCCCCGGGGCGGATCTTGGGCGTGATCGGCGAAAGCGGCTCGGGCAAATCGATGACGGCGCTGTCGGTGATGCGACTGCTGCCCAGTGGGGCAGAGGTTTCGGGGACGGTTCGGCTGGATGGGCAGGTGTTGACGGATTTCAGCGAGCGGCGGATGAGGGCTGTGCGCGGGGCGCAGGTCGGCATGGTGTTTCAGGAGCCGATGACAGCGCTGAACCCGCTGCAAACTATCGGCGATCAGGTGTCCGAGACGCTGCGGCTGCACGACGGGCTGTCGCCGCGCTTGGCACGGGCCAGGGCACGCGAGGTCTTGGACCGGGTCGGACTGCCCGATCCCGAGTTTCCCCTGGGGCGCTATCCGCACGAGCTGTCGGGCGGTCAACGGCAGCGCGTGGTGATCGCCATGGCCATCGCGCGACGCCCCAAGCTGCTGATCGCTGACGAGCCGACGACGGCGCTGGATGTCACCACGCAGGCGCAGATCTTGGCCCTGATCCGGCGTTTGGTGGACGAGGATGGGATGGGCGCGATCCTGATCACCCATGACCTGGCCGTGGTGTCGGGCGTGGCTGACGACGTGGCGATCATGCGCGCAGGCGAGGTGGTTGAGGCGGGGCCGACGGCTGAGGTTTTTGCCCATATGCGACATCCCTACACGCGGGCGCTGTTCGACGCCTCGGGACACCACCCGGACCGGCCGCCCCACGAAGGCGATGTGCCGCTGCTGCAGGTTGAGGGCGCGGTGCGGCGTTATCCGGGGCGGCGCCTGGGCCTGTGGGGGCGGGCGGCGCCGAAAGTCGCGGTGGATGGCGTTAGCTTCAACCTGCGCCATGGCGAAAACCTGGGGCTGGTGGGCGAAAGCGGTTGCGGGAAATCAACCCTGACCCGCGCGATCCTGGGGCTTGAGCCGCTGCAGGGCGGGCGGATCGCGCTGGATGGCGCACCGATTGTGGCGGGCGCCGTGTCGGTGGCAGCACGGGCGCGACTGCAGGTGGTGTTCCAGGACCCCTATGGGTCTTTCAACCCACGGCACCGGGTTGCGCGACTTGTGACCGAGCCGTTTCATCTGTTGGACCGTCCGCCAACCGGACCTGCCCGCGACATTGCTGTGGCCGAGGCCCTTGAGGCTGTGGGCCTGCAGGCGTCCGATGCGCGCAAGCACATACACGAGTTCTCGGGCGGCCAGCGGCAGCGGATCGCGATTGCCCGGGCGCTGATCATCAAGCCCTCGCTGATCGTGCTGGACGAGGCGGTCTCGGCGCTGGATGTCCAGGTGCGGGCGCAGATCCTGGACTTGTTGGCGGATCTTACTGAGCGCTACAGACTGAGCTATCTGTTCATCAGTCATGATTTGCATGTGGTTCGGCGGATCACCGACCGGGTCCTGGTGATGAAAGAGGGGCGCATTGTCGAGGAGGGGCCGACCGAAGCGGTCTTTGCCAACCCCACTCACGCGTATACCCGCAGCCTATTGGCCGCCACGCCTGTATTGCCCACACGCGCTGCGGGATAAGGCCGCTGACTTGCGGCCGCGGGCAACGCTACCGCAAGCCGTCCTGACCCTTCACGTCTTCCGCCGCCAAACCACCCACACGAGCATGGATGCGGGGCCCTTTGGTCATGGCCAGGGCGAACAACAGCTCGTTCGCACGCGGTGCGTCGGGCAGGCCGACCTCGATCGCGTCGAAATGGCTGCGGACATAGGCGGCATTGATATGGCCAAGGGGGATGTCGATCCGGGTGCCGGGGCCACCCTGCTTCATGGACGATGGGACGATGGCGCGGGCCTCGCCCAAGCGCTCGCGCATCGCATAGCCGCCGGGCACATGCCAAAGCGCGGTGTGTTCCAACTCGCCATTTTCACCCGCCATCGCGGCTTTGCCATAGCCGTCGATCCCCTCGATCCCGCCCATGGCTTGGATCAGCTGGTCTGTCATTCGCAAGCCCAGCGGCTTCAGCGCCTCCATCCCCGGCGTGATATCAGCGGTGTACCCGCCCGCATAGGGGTTCGAGACCACGGCCAGGATCGCGCCGCGATGGCGGGGTATTGACCCTGAAGGGCCGCCGTCATGGTGGATCTCTTCAAGGAAGATCATGGTTTTGCGTAAGGTGAAATCAGGCATGGGTCGGTTCCAGGGTATTGATGCGGCCGGTTTGGCAGTGCCGGTGATTGAGGGTCAGATAAGCAGCTTGGATCAGGTCTTGGGATTGGCAGGTCTGAGCAAAGGTTTGCCCCTTTTCCAAGGCCCGCCGGGTTTCGGCGGCGGTGAGTGGACCAACATCCGTAGTGACCAATCGCGTGCCTAGGTCGCTGTCAGGCGACAGGGTTTGCGCCGCCGCGCGACTGATAGCGGGGTGCCCCGGCAGATCCACGGCATTGGCGATTAGTGTGGCGGCGGCATCGGCTGCGGCGGTAGTTTTGGCCAGAACCGTGACACTGTCGGCGATCCCTAGCGAGTGGCTGCGCCCGCGCCAGCCCGAGGTGGCGATGCCGCGAACCTCGTCCCGGTGGGTGAGGGTGATTTGCGTACTGGGGGTGCCTGCGATGGCGGCAAGGAACGTCTCGCCCGGGGTCAAATGGACCGCGATGTCGCCACCGTTGTTGACCCAGGCCTTGGGGATGCCAGGGGTGGCGGCGATGGTTTGCAGAACCTCGTCCGCCACGGCGCCCGCAACGGCGGCCATTGGGGTAACGACGTGGCCCATGAAAGGCCGCGTGGCATCCAACATGCGATTGGCGATGGGATTGTCGGGGAAGGGGCGCGTTGTTGGTGTCACGGGTCGGCGCAGGTCGGGTAGAATAGCCGCGAGGCTTCCCAGGACGGTTTGAAAGCGCGCGGTGGCGCGGCTCAGCGCCTGGGCCCGACCGGGGCCATGGGCTTGGACGATCAGGTCAATCGGGCCGTGATGCAGATGCAGACGCCCATCGGGCAAAAGGGCGGTTTGCGGTGGCTGCATCACGGACGGCCGATGGCGCGGCTGTCGGCGCCGTATTCGCCGCCATGTTCCAGGATGTCGCCCAGGCTGCGGATGGCAGCTTCGTGGCCACCCAGCGCGCGATAGGTCTCGTGGCTTAGGATGAACTCCAAGGGAGCGACAAGCGCCGGGGTGGGGACCGTGCCGAAGGCCCCTGGGGGCAGTTTGGTCACATCCACCATCAAGGTGATGCCGCCGCCGGGCCAGATATAGGTCTCGGCCCCGCCGCAGGTCAGGCGGGTTTCGCCCGCATGGATCGACCGGGTCAGTTTCACCGGGTTCTGTGTGACGCCCGAGCGTAACGAGCCGCCCGCCCCGCCAGTAAAGAGGACCGTGCAGAGGGCGGGTTCGCAGTTTTCAGTGATCAGATCGACAGAGTCGCGCAAAGCTTCGGGCAGCGGCGCGGGCTGGGGTGTGAGGCTATCGTCAAGGACGTAATAGGCAAACTGCTCGCCGGTGGTTGAGATCATCAGCAAGGTCAGGCCGGGTCGCGCGCCTTTCTCGGGGCGCCAAGAGCCGAGGATTGTGAGAGGATCCTCGATATCCGTACCACCCCAGCCGAGGCCGGGCTGGGCGACTTGGAAATAGCGGCCGGGCGTGGAACGGCGCCCTTTGATGCGGATGCCGGTATCGGGCCAGCCCAAGACCTTGCCCGCCTGGTGCTCGGACACCACGCCGGTGATATGATCATCAACGATGACAACGTCGTCGACCAGCCCCTGCCATTGGGCGGCAAACATGCCGATTGTGGCCGAACCGCAGCCGACGCGCATGCGATGCTCGGCCTGGCCGTCGACGATGGGCGGCTGGCCCGCCTGGACGATGACGGTGGCACCGCCGTCGATGGTCAGTTCGACCGCTTCGGCATTGCAGAGCGCAAGAAGGGTGTCGCAAGTGACCCGTCCCTCGGACTTCGAGCCACCTGTCAGGTGGTCGACGCCACCCAGGGATAGCATTTGCGAGCCATATTCGCTGGTCATGACATGGCCCACGGCCTCGCCCTGGGCACGGACAGTGGCGGCCTCGTGCCCCAAGTGCCGATCAGTGTCGATCTTCACCTTAACACCGCAGTACGAGAAGATCGCCTCGGTCACCACGGTGACGGTATCAACGCCCTCGATCTGTTGGGAGACGACAAAGGGCGCGGGTTTATAGTCGGGATAGGTGGTGCCCGCACCGACGGCGGTGACCGTCAGCGGGTCGGTGATCTGACCAGTCCAATCGGCGTTCAAGAAGGGGCGCAGTTGGTCGCCCGCCTTCAAGCGACGGTCGAGGATGGTCAGTGGATCACAGCGGATGATCTGGCCGTCTTGGTTACCATAGCGGTCGCAGGCGCCAGTGCGCCCTTCGGCGATGTAGCACATCACTGGGCAGGCGTCGCAGCGAAGCTTTTTGGGCTTATCGGTCATGCGTCGCGTGTTGGGTAAGGGGCGGAGCGAGGGGCCAGCCCCTCGCGCTCCCCGGGATATTTGGGGGACAAAGTAGGGCAGGCTTTGGCGCGGCGGTCATTGCGCGGCCTTTATTGCGGCGAGCACCCGGTGCGGGAGCGCGGGCAGGCGGGTGATGCGCGCGCCGGTGGCGTGGCGAATGGCGTTGAGGATCGCCGGTGCGGTGGGGATGAGGACATGCTCGCCCAGGCCCTTGGCACCCAGGGGCCCTTCGGGATCGGGTTTTTCGATGAAAATGCTGCGGATTTCAGGCATGTCGCCGGTGGTGGGGATCAAGTAGTCGTGCAGGTTCTCGGTCCGGCCGGGGATAAACTCCTCCATCAAAGCCATGCCAAGGCCCTGGGCGACGCCGCCTTCGACTTGGCCTTGCGCGAGCAGCGGGTTGATCACCCGGCCCAGGTCGTGGGCAGCAGTGATGTGGCGGACGCGCGTGGTGCCCAGGGTGGTGTCGACCTCGACCTGGGCCAATTGGGCGCCATAGCCGTAGACAGCATAGGGGACACCTTGACCGTTCTCGTCGAGGGCCTGCGTGGGCGGGTCGTAGGTCTCTTCAGTCGACAGGACGTAGCCTTGCGGGTCTGCGGGCAAGCTGGACAGGGTGATGCGACTTTCGGATTGCGCGTCCGTGACGGTCAGGGTGTGGCCATGCAGGGCCAAGGTGGCATTGGGACCCATATTGGTCAGGGCTAGGATCTTGGCGCGCAAGCTTTGGCCTGCGCGCAGCGCCGCTGTTCCGGTGATGAAGGTCTGGCGCGAGGCGGAGGTTTTCCCGCAATCTGGCGTGAGAGCCGTATCGGGACCGATGATTTGGAATTGCGCCAGGGGCATTCCCAGCGCGTCGGCGGCAATCTGGGGGATGACAGTGTTGGCCCCCTGGCCGATGTCGGTGGCGCCTTGGTGGATCCTGAGCGTCCCGTCTGGCGTAATACCCAGGCGGATTGTCGAGGGGTTCGGCAGGGCGGTGTTACCGCAGCCATACCAACAGGAGGCCACGCCGACGCCACGTTTAAGCATGGCATTGTCAGCGTTGAACGCGGCGGCCTGTGTCAGGGCTTCGTCCCAAGCGGGTTGCAGGGCATCCAGGCAATCCGCGATACCGACGCCGTGGATCTCTTGCCCGCAGGGGGT
The DNA here is from genome assembly GCA_938049225.1 of uncultured Paracoccaceae bacterium. GTDB lineage: Bacteria > Pseudomonadota > Alphaproteobacteria > Rhodobacterales > Rhodobacteraceae > Halovulum. The sequence goes on along the minus strand of CALICM010000026.1, from coordinate 24,714 downwards.
GCGGTCGCCGTCTTGCAAAGCATTCAGACGGCGAAAGGCCAAGCGATCGAGCCCCGCCTGCAGCGCCAGGTCGTCGTACAGGGTTTCTTGCAGGATCGCGGCTTGCGGCACGCCAAAGCCGCGAAAAGCACCAGAGGGCGGGCCATTGGAATGCACCGCGCAGGCCGTCGCGTGATACGCAGGTGTGCGGTAGGGGCCCGAAGCATGGACTGGCACGCGCACGGCGACTGTTGGGCCCCAACTGGCATAAGCGCCGGTGTTAAAGGTCCCGCCAAAGCGCATGCCTGTGATCCGACCTGTCGCGTCGCAGCCGATGGTGGCGGTCATGCTTGCGGGATGGCGTTTGGTGGTCGCGGTCATACTCTCGCCTCGGGTGAAGACCATCCGCGCCGGGCGGCCGGTTTTCAGGGCGACCAGACCGATCAACGGTTGCAGCGAGAGGTCCAGTTTCGAGCCAAACCCACCCCCGGCGGCTGCGGGGATGATCCGCACCCGCTCGGGCGCCAGGGCCAGGATCCGGGCGGTGTCGTCGCGGTCCATGATCGGGGCCTGGGTACAGGCTTGGATCACCAGTGTATCGCCCTCGATCCAGGCGACACCGGCCTCGGGTTCGATATAGGCATGTTCGACGTAGGCCGTGGTGATCTGGCCGGTGGCCCTATGGGTGGCTTTGTCGATGGCGGTGTCGGGGTTCCCGGTGCTGACCTTGCCGGTGATAAGGGTGTTTTCGGGCCGATCGGGGTGGATCAGCGTGTCCGATTGCGGTTTCAAGTTGTCGGGCCGCGGCGTCCAGGTGATGGGAAAAGTGCCGAGATCCAGCGCCTCGAGTGTTGCGGGCTCGCCAGCGACCAGGGCGACCGCCTCGCCGCGGTGGCGCGTGTGGCTTTCCGCCAGGGCGGGCTGGTCGGCGAAGCTGGGGATGACGCCAAAGCGGTTCCTGCCGGGGATATCAGCGGCGGTGAAGACATGTATCGGTGGGTGCTGGGCGGCGGCCCAAGCCTTGATGTCGCCAAAAGTGAAATCGGCGGCGTGGTGCGGGCTGCGGATGGCGCGCACTAACAGCGTGTTCTGGGGAATATGGTCGGCCCCGAAAACCTCGGCCCCGGTGGCTTTGGGCGGGCCGTCGAGCCGTTCGACCGGCGCGCCCACCGCCGCACCTGCGGCGTGGTTTGGTGCCGGGGCGTCGGTCACATCCATCACCGCGTCGATGATCTTGGCATAACCGGTGCAGCGGCACAGCACGCCGCCCAAAGCGGCCTCGGTCTGGGCCCGGCTGGGCTGGGGAACCTCGGCCAACAAGGCGGTGGCTGTGGTCAACATGCCGGGCGTGCAGATCCCGCATTGCGCGGCGCCGTGGCGCAGAAAGCTGCGCTGAAGCGGGGCGAGGGTGTCACCTGAAAGCCCCTCGACCGTGGTTACCGCGCGGCCTTGGACGCGGATCAGGGGTGTCAGGCAAGCGCAAACCGCCGCGCCATCCAGCAGCACCGTGCAGGCACCACAGTCGCCCGCGTCGCAGCCGGATTTGGTCCCGGTCAGGGCAAGGTCTTGGCGCAGCACTTCGGACAACCGGCGTTTGGGGTTGGCTGGCACGGTTACCGCGCGGTCGTTCACTGTCAGAGAGATGGTGCTGAAGGATTGGTTCACGGCTGGCCCCCGGTCAGATCCCGCACAGCGCGCCGCAGCAATTCGGCCGCGGCGGTCAGGCGATAGGCGGCGGTAGCGCGGATGTCGTCAATGGGTGACAAGGCCGGGGCGATGGAGGCTTCGGTGATGAGGTCGGGCAATACATCAACGGGTTGGTTGGCCAAGGCAGCCTCCAAGTCGGGCAGCCGCGTGGCGACCGGACCACAGGCCCCGACCGCCAGTGCGGCTTGGGTCACGTGGTTGTTGTGCACCTCAAGCCGCGCAGCTACCATCGCGATAGAAATCACCAGATAGCGCCGCGCCCCCAGCTTTAAAAATCGGCTGCGGCCCGTGGTTGCGGTGTCTGGGATATGCAGGGCGGTCACGATCTCGCCCGGTGCCAGGGCGGTTTGCCGTGGGCCGGTAAGGAAGTCGCGCAACGCAAGCTGGCGGGTCCCGTTTCGGGACGCCAGGGCGATTTCGGCGTCCAGCGCCAGAAGGGGTGGCACGCCGTCTGCGGCGGGCGAGGCGTTGCAGATGTTACCCACAACGGTGCCCGCATTTTGGATCTGGATCGAGCCGACCTCGGTCGCGGCTTCTTTGAGCATATCGAAAGCAGGTGGCAGCTCTGCCCGCAGCAGGTCTGTCCAAGTGGCGTTCGCCCCAATCCGCCAAGCCCCTTCCTGGTGATCTATCCCGTCCAGTCCCGCGATCCCGGTCAGATCCAGAATTGGCCCGGCCAAAGCGGGCCGATCGGTGGCGGGAAACAGGTCCGTACAACCCGCCGCGATGGTCGCAGGCACCTCGGCCAGGTGCTGCAAGGCCTCGGTCAGGGTGGAGGGGCGGGCATAAGGTATCACGGAAATCCTTCGCTAATGCCCCGGGGCGTGGGGCGAAACATGCGCACAGATCGTGCGCCCGGGCCTCGGCCTGTGTCAACCTTGCGGCGAAGCCTGGGGGTCATGCTTTTCCTCGGCCCGCTGGCCGATGTCAGCGCGCGCGACGGCCACAGTTTTGACCACCGCAAAGCAGGAACGCCCGGGCGCGATGTCCAAGGCCTGGGCTGAACGGCGGGTGATCCGGGCCAGCAACCGATCCGTGCCCGCCTGTAGTTGCACCATCATCCCTGGCCCCTCGCCCGGGTGCAGGGCCGAGACCGTGGCGGGCAGGATGTTGAGCGCGGACAGCCCCTCGGGGCGGTTTCTGGATAGGATCACGTCTTGCGCGGCAATGCGGATCCGCAGTTGCGCACCGATGTCCGCGACGACACGGGGCAGGAACAGATGCCCCGCCGAGACCGCCACTTCCGTGAGCCCGTCGTCATGCTGCGCGACCACGCGCCCTTCCAGCACGGCGCCTGCGCTGCGCAGGCCCAGGGCGGGGGCCGTGCTGGGATCCGACAAAACCTCGGTCGCGGGGCCTGCGCGGATGACACGGCCGCCCTCCAGGACAATGACGGTGTTTGCCAGGCGGGCGACCTCGTCCATCGCGTGGCTGACATAAAGGATCGGGATCCGCGCCGAATCGCGGATCCTTTCCAGGTACGGCAGCACTTCGGCTTTTCTGGGTGCATCCAGTGCGGCCAGGGGCTCGTCCATCAACAAAAGATGCGGATCCGACAGCAAGGCGCGCCCCAAAGCCACACGCTGTTTCTCGCCGCCCGACAGCGCGCCGGGGTGGCGGCCAAGCAGCGGGGCCAGTCCCAGCAGATCCGCAACCTGATCGAAGCTCCCTGAATTGCCGCGCCCGGCCAACCTGGCCCCATAGGTCAAGTTCTGCCGCACCGACAGATGCGGGAACAACCGACCCTCCTGAAATACATAGCCCACGCGCCGTTTGTGGGGCGGGATCCAGGTCCGCGTCGCCCGGTCGCTCAGGACGCGGCCTTGCAGCGCGACCCGCCCCTGATCCGGGCGCAACAGCCCCGCGACCGCATTGACGACGGTGGTTTTCCCAGCGCCCGAGCGGCCGAACAGCGCGGTCACGCCCGGGGGCGCCTCAAAGGCCACATCCAGGGTGAAACCCGGCAGGCGGTGTTTCAGGTTCACCGAAAGCGTCATGCGTCGCGGATCCTGCGGGCGACCCGGGTGGCGACCCATTCAGACACCAAGAGTGCCGTCATGGCCAACGCTATCGAGAGGATAACCAAACGCCAGGCCGATCCCTCGCCGCCAGGAACTTGCAAGAAGGCATAGATCGCGGTGGGCAGGGTCTGGGTTTCACCAGGGATGTTGGCGACGAAAGTAATCGTGGCGCCAAACTCGCCCATGGCTTTGGCGAAGGCCAGAATGCTGCCCGCCAGAATGCCCGGAAGGATCAGCGGCAGGGTGATCGTCAGAAAGACCCAAACGCGCGAGGCGCCCAATGTCGCGGCGGCTTGTTCAAGTTTCGGGTCGACCGCTTCGATCCCCAAGCGGATCGCGCGGACCATCAAGGGGAAGGCCATGATCGCGGCGGCAAGGGCGGCCCCGGTCCAGCGGAAAGCGAAGACCAGACCGAAGGCGCGCTCTAGGAACCCGCCGACGGGGCCTTGGGTGCTAAAGGTCAGCAGCAGCAGGTAGCCGGTGACGACCGGGGGCAGGATCAGCGGCAGATGCACCATCCCGTTGAGCAACTGGCGCCCCGGGAAACGGCCCCGCGCCAGGGCAAGGGCGACCAGAAGCGCGAAGGGCAGGCTGGCCAGGGTGGCTGTAGCCGAAACCTTCAGCGAGAGGGCCACAACGGTCCATTCGGCGGGGGTCAGCCAGTCGGTCACCGGGCAGGGTCCGGTCGGCCGAACCCATGGTCCGCGAAAATCCGCTGTGCCGCCGAGCTTGCGAGGAAGTCAAGAAAGTCGGCGGCTTGGGCGCTGTCCGAGATCTGGGCCGCGGGATAGACAATGGGGGGGTGACTGTCCGCGGGAAGGGTAGCTAGCACAGTGACCCGCGCCTGCAAACGCGCGTCTGTGGCATAGACAATGCCAAGCGGGGCCGCCCCCGCCGCGACCAAAGCCAATGCTGCACGGACATTGTCGGTTTGGGCGACCCGATCCGCGACAGCATCCCAATGGCCCAAGGATTGCAATGCCGCCTTGCCGTAAATGCCTGCGGGAACGGCGTCGACCTGAGCCATGGCCAGGCGGTCGCTGCCCAGGCGCTCGCGCAATGTGTTTGGCTCGCTCAGGTCCAGGGGGGGTGGGTCACCGGTCCCGATCAGCACCAGCCGGTTGGTCAAAAGATCCCGCCGACTGCCCGCGAGGGTCCGCCCGTCTTGGTCCAGCACATCCATCCAGGCCGCGTTGGCCGAGATGAACACATCCGCAGGCGCCCCTTGCTGAATTTGCCGTGCCAGTGTGGCGCTGCCCGCCGGAACGATGATGGCCCGGTTCTCGGTGACCTGAGCCCAAAGCGCCGCCACCTCGGTCAGGGCGCTGCCCAGGCTGGCGGCCGCGAAGACGGTCACCTCGCCCGCTTTGGTGGCAAACGGGGCGAGGGCCAGAGCACAGACAAGGGCAAGGCGGCGCAGCATAGGGATCCTGGGCGTTATGGTTTGTCGGAAATATCGCAGGGTTCGCGGCGGCTTGGCAATCGTTATTTCCCATGGGACATATCCCATGGGACGGGCCCGAACTTATGGGGGATCGGGTTGAAGGGCACGGAGTGCTGCCATTTCTTCCGCCCCTGCGTCCTCGAGCTTTGTTTCCAAGGCGCGGTAATGGGCCAGCACGGTTTCGCCCATCGATGTGAGCCGCGCGCCGCCGCCCTTGGCGCCGCCTCGGGTACTGTCGACCAGCGGCTCGGTGAACGCCGCGTTCATCGTGTCGACCAGCAACCAGGCGCGTTTGTAGCTCATGTTCATCGCCCGGCCCGCGGCGGAGATGGAGCCGGTCTGGGCGATCAGGGTCAGCAGGTCGGCCTTGCCGGGGCCCAGCATGGCGTGGTCCCCAAAAACGACACGGATCCGCAGGCGGGGGGCGTGGGGGTCCTCGGTCATCTGTTGCGGGCCTTGGTCGTGGCGGCGTGATCGATGGCCACAGGCTCGCCGGTCATGATCACGCCGAATAGGGTTGCGGCTTGGTCGGGGGTGTAGCGGCCCAGGCGCACGTCGGTCAGCACGGCCTGGGGGTCGCGGCGCATCGGATCGCCATAGCCGCCACCGCCCGGGGTGCGGACGCGGACGCGATCCCCGGGCGCAAGGGGGATGTCTTGGGCTTTGGACAGATGTTTGGGGGTGCGTGGCGTGCCATTTTGCCAGACGGCGACCTCGTTCATCGCACCATCGCTGCCGCCTAGCGCGCCTTGGGGGCCAAAACGGCCATGATCCATGACGAAACTGGCGCGGGCGGTGCCGCGCCTGAGTTCGACCTCGTAGTCCAGGCCGAAGCCGCCGCGTTGCTGGCCCGCGCCGCCCGACCCCTCGCGCAGGGCATAGCGGTGGTAGAGGACGGGGAAGGCCTGCTCCATGATTTCGACGGGCGGGGCTTTGGAGATGCCGATGGTCGAGCAGCCGTTGGTCAACCCGTCGTGGCCGGCGTTGCCCCCATATCCGCCGCCCGAGAGTTGGTACATCACGAAATCGCGACCCCGGTCGGGGTCATGGCCGCCCAGCGCAAAATTGCCGCTGGTCCCGGCGGGGGCAGCAGTGACGCGATCCGGCAAGGCGGGGGCAAGGGCGGCGAAGACGGCCTCGGCGATGCGCTGGGAGACCTCCGCCGCGCAGCCCGAGACCGGCCGGGGGTAATGCGCGTCAAGGAAGGTATTTTCGATCCCGGTGACCTGCAGCGGCTCGAACGCCCCAGCGCTGATCGGCACCTGCGGGAAGATATGGCGCATGGCAAGGTAGACTGAGCTGAGCGTCGTGGCGCGGACCGAATTCATCGGCCCCGCGCAAGGGGCACTGGAGCCGGTGAAGTCGAAGCTCAGGTCCTCGCCTTTGCGTTGGACGGTAAGGCGAATTTCCAGCGGTTCGTTCACCACACCATCGCTGTCGATCCAGGCAGACGCCCGATGGGCCCCTTCGGGGATTTCGGCGATAAAAGCGCGCATCTGCGCGGCGGCGCGGTGGCGCAACTCGGCTATGGCGGCGGCAACAGTGGCATCGCCGTAGCGGTCCATCAGCGCGTTCAAGCGCGCTTCGCCGACCTTAAGCGCAGCGGCCTGGGCTTTCACGTCACCGATGCGCTGGTCGGCGACCCGGATGTTCGAGCAGATGATGGCGTAGATCTCTTCATCCAGGTGGCCCTGTTTGAACAGGCGGACCGGGGGCAGGCGCAGCCCCTCCTGCTCGGAACTGGTGGCCGAGGCCGAGAAGCCGCCGGGCACCGCACCGCCGGTGTCAGGCCAATGGCCGGTATTTGACAGCCAGCAGAAGAGTGTGCCGTGGCGGTAGAACGGGCGGGCAAAGCGGACGTCCATCAGATGGGTGCCGCCCAGGTAGGGATCGTTGACGATATAGATGTCGTCGGGCTGCGGCGCGGCGGCGCGGCCTTGGGCGATCATTTGGATCAGGGTGCGGGTGGAATATTGCATCGTGCCAACGAAAACCGGCAGGCCGCCAGCACCTTGGGCGATCAGTGCACCGTCGGTGGCATCATAGATGCCGTCCGAGCGGTCGTTCGCCTCGGCGATCACCGGCGAGAAGGCGGCGCGCGAGAAGGTCAGATCCATCTCGTCGCAGACCTGTTGCAAGCCCGCCTGGATAACGCTGAGGGTGATGGGGTCAAGGGTCATGGCGCGCGCACCTGGATCAGGATGTTGCCATGCGCGTCGCCGGTGGCGACATCACCGGGTTCGATCAGGGTGGTGGTATCCATCTGGGACAGGATCGCAGGGCCGGTCAGGGTGACGTCAAGCGGCAGGTGGTCGCGGCTGTAGATCGGCGTGTCGTGCCAGCCGCTATCGAACCAGACGGGCCGCTGGCTGCGCTGCGCGCGGGCCAGGGTATCAGCGCGTCCGGCGGGGTCGATCAGGGTGCTCAGGTCCAGCGGCGGGCGGGTGCCGACAACAGATGTATTGGCGTTCACGATCATGGCGCGGATCTCGGCCAGATCAACCTGGAAGCGCTGGTGATAGGCTTGTTCGAAGAGGGTTCGCAGGGCCTGTGGTGTGATGTCGGGGCTGGGGAGGGGGACGCGCAGCAGGTGGGTTTGGCCGATGAATTGCATGTCGACCGAATGCAGGTGGCGACGGTCCTGGATCTGCACGGTCTCGGCGCCGATCAGGCGGTCGCCCTCGGCCGCTTGGGCCGCAAAAACCTGCGCCAGGGTGTCCGCTGCGAGAGCATCCAGCGGGGTGTTGACGGTGTTGACGAAGTCGTGGCGCAGGTCGGCGACGACGCAGCCCAGGGCGTTGGTGATGCCGGGCCGGGCGGGGACTAGCACGCGCGGAATGCCCAATTCGCGCGCGAGGGCGGTGGCGTGCAGGGGCCCCGCGCCGCCGAAGGCAAAAAGCGCGAAGTCACGCGGGTCCGCGCCCAGCGAGACCGAGACCATGCGAATGGCACCCGCCATGCGGGTGTTGGCCATGCGGATCACAGCGGCAGCGGCTTGGGTGGCGTCCAGACCCAGGGGCTTGCCCAAGGCCTCAGTGAAGGTATGCGCGATGTCTGCCAGGTCCACACTGCCCTCAACCGCGCTAAGCCCTGCGGGGTCAAGGCGGCCCAGCAGCAGGTTGGCGTCGGAAATGGTGGGCTGGATGCCGCCACGGCCATAGCAGATCGGCCCCGGCGTGGCGCCCGCGCTTTCGGGGCCAACCTCCAGCAGGCCCCCTTGGGTGACCCGGGCGATCGAGCCGCCGCCTGCCCCCACGGTGCGCACGTCGACCATGGGAACGTGGATCGGCAGGGCATATTCGATCTCGATCTCGCTGGACACACTGGGTTCGGCATCGCGGATCAGCGCGACATCTGTAGAGGTCCCGCCCATGTCATAGGTGATCAGGTTGGACTGGCCCGCAAGACGGCCGGTGAAGGCCGCGGCCATGACGCCCGAGGCGGGGCCGGACATCACCGTCTTGGCGGCCTCCTGTGCTACCCGGGTGGCCGAGACCATGCCGCCGTTGCCATTCATCACCAAGACATCGCCGCCATACCCGCCCTTAGACAGTTCGCCGGTAAGGCGGCGGATATAGCGATCAAGGAGGGGTTGCACACTGGCGTTGACGGCGGCGGTTACGCCGCGCTCGAACTCGCGGCTTTCGGACAGCAGCGCGTGGCCCAGCGTGATGTGATCGTTGGGCCAAAGCGGGCGGATAAGGTCTGCTGCACGACGCTCGTGCGCGGGGTTGGCATATGCGTGCAGGAAATGGATGACCAGGCTTTCGCAGCCTTGGTCGACGAGGGTTTGCGCGGCGGCGCATACGGCCGCCTCGTCGAGCGGGGTGACCACATGGCCGCTGGCGTCCATCCGCTCGGGCACCTCCAGACGCAAGTTGCGCGGGATGATCGGCATGAAGGTGCCGGTCATCCCATAGGGCTGTGGGCGTGTCCGGCGGCCCAGCTCCAGGATATCGCGGAAGCCTTGGGTGGTGATCAGGCCTGTGCGGGAGAGTTTGCGCTCAAGCACCGCGTTGGTGGTCGTGGTCGTGCCGTGGACGATAAGGGCAAGGGTTTGCAGGTCGCAATCGGCGGTCTTCAGAGCGTCCATCACACCGAACGCCTGGTTTTCGAGCGTGCTGGCGACCTTGGCCAGGCGGACCTGGCCCGTGGCTGGGTCAAGCTGGATGAGGTCGGTGAAAGTGCCGCCGACATCGACACCGACTACTGCGCCTGGGCTTTCTGTCATGGGACAGTGATGGCCGCGCTGGCCGCGACGGGTTCGCCCGCGACGGCATAAGCGCGATGGTCGTTGGTGTTCAGCACGACTTTGACCTGGTGCCTGCCGCGTGGCAGTGCGCCGATGACAGCCTGGGGCGCGTAAAGGCGTTGGAGTTTCAGACCGTTGAGGTAGAGATGTCCGTGGCCGGTGCCGGGTTGATGCGGGCCGTCGACCAGATCTTGGGCGAAACGGAAGTTCTGGGGCGCAACGGTCACCCGATACGTGTCCCCTTGCGGCGTGACGGTCAGCGAGACGCTCGGGCCGGTGGGCGCATCAAGCGGGGTCTGCATATGGGCCATCTGAGCGGGCGGCGGCGTCAGACGGGCGCGTGTCGTGGCCGGACCAGCCGTTTGAAAGGTGAGGGTCAGGGGGATCAGGCGGCCATCGGTCGCTTGTCCAGTCAGCCCGGTTAGGATCAGATGTGCGCCGTCCATGGCCAGTTTCGGCGTGCTGCCAGTGGGCAGGGCCAAATCGCCCTCGGCCCCTGCAATCACAACATCGCCCTCGGGACTGCTGGCGCCGGTCAGGCGGTCGGGGTCACCGAGGTTGGTCAGGGTCATCGCAAGGACCAACGCGCCGTTTGGCATGGGCGTGGCGGTGGCTTCGGTGATCATGATCGCGGGGGCTTGCGGCCACATCAGCGCCCAGCCAAAGGCGCCAAGGACCGCGATAAGCACAACGGCCAGCACTGGTTTTAACGCTTTCAACGCGGCCGTCCCCCGGTATGGTCCAGGCATGAGCATGCGCGAAGGACTTCAGCGGATCAAGCTTGGCGGCAGCCTGACCCTGGGGGCCAGTCCGGCGGCAGCACATGTGTCCGAGCAGGGCTTTGTGCTGCTACTGCCGACGGATGTTTATATCGCAGCGGGCGTGGCCTGTGTCGCGTTGACGGTGCTAGCGGTGGTTTTGCTGCCTGCCAGGGCTATTGAGCGCTTGTTTCGCACCTGGCGCCTGCCGCAGGGTCGGATGCCGGGCCGACTTGTGGCGAGCTGTGTGTCATTTGGGATCATGTCGATCCTGATTTGGATCGGTTTGACCGGGCCCCACGATCCGCTGAACAACCTGTTGCCGCTGACGATCTGGACGCTGTGGTGGATCGGATTTGTCACGTTGCAGGGTTTGGTGGGGGATCTGTGGCGCTGGGTGAATCCGTGGGACGGGCCTTTGGCCGTGATGCGATGGCTAGGGGTGCGGCCGGTGTTGCGGCTCCCAGATTGGGGCGGCCATGGCGTTGGAATTCTGGGTTTTCTGGCCTTTGCCGGGGTGCTGCTGGCTGACCCGGCACCGGCGGACCCAGCGCGGCTTGCGCGGCTGGCAGGCGGCTACTGGGCGGTGACCTTTGTGGGGGCCCTGGTCTTTGGGCCGCGCTGGATGCTGCGGGCCGAGTGGGTGGGCATGCTGATGCGAGCCTATGCCCGGATGGGGATGCTTGGGCGTGGACGCTTTGGGCTGCCGGGCTGGCAGGTCTTGGCGGGGCGCGGGGTGCCGCTGGGGCTGGCCGTGTTCATGCTGTTGCTGTTGGGCAGCGGCAGCTTCGATGGGGTGAACGAGACCTTTTGGTGGCTGGCGGTCCTTGGGGTAAACCCATTGGAATTTCCGGGGCGCTCAGCGGTCATTGGGCCGACCTTGGTGGGGTTATTGGTGGCCAATGCCGCACTGATCGCGGCCTTTGCAGGCACGGTATGGTTGGGCGTGCGGCTGGCGGGCGCGCCGGGTTTTGGGGCAGCGTTTCGGCTGTTCGCGCCCTCGATCCTGCCGATCGCCTTGGGGTATCACATCGCGCATTATCTGACCGCCTTTCTGGTAGACAGCCAATATGCGCTGGCGGCCCTCAGCGATCCGCTGGCGCGGGGGGGCGACTGGCTTGGGCTGGGAACGTTCTATGTCACGACAGGTTTTTTCAACACGCAAGGTACGGTCCGGGTGATTTGGCTGAGCCAAGCCGGGGCGGTGGTGATCGGCCATGTGCTGGCGATCCTGTTGGCGCATGGGGTGGCGGTGCGGGAGTACGGGCCTGGGCGCCGGGCGCTTTTGGCGCATGCGCCGCTGGCGGTGTTTATGGTGGTTTATACGCTCTTTGGGCTGTGGCTGTTGGCGGCGCCGCGCGGGGCGTGAACCAGGGTGACGTGCTGCGAAGCTCTCAATCATGAGTGAGGGCCCCCTACACCAAAAGCCCGCCTGGCATTGCGCCGGTCATTGCACGCCCCTGTTGCACCCGGTCTTGTCACCTCAGGCAACAGGTGCCCGGTGAATTGTGGCGCGATCTTTGAGCATTGCTTGGTCAAACGTTGGTTTTGCTGGACAAAGCGCCGTCGGCTTCGCAGACTTGCGGTATCTGACAAGGGGGTAGTGATGACGGACCGCATGACAAGCACGCCGACACGGCGAGGTGCGATCAAGACATTGGGTGCAGGGGCGGCGGCGGCCAGTCTGCCGCTGTGGGCGCGGTATGCGCAGGCGCAGACCTCGGCGCCTGTGAAGGTGGGGTTTCAGGTGCACAGCACCGGGATCGGCGCCGCCTATGGTCGTTGGTACGACCGGACCACCCAGGCCGCCGTGGCCAAGATCAACGCCGAAGGCGGGATCAACGGCCGGATGCTGGAAATCGTCGCCGAGGATGACGGCACCGACCCCAAGCGGGGCGCTGAGGTGTTGGAAAAATTCGCCAACCAGCATGGCTGCGATGTGGGCTTCGGCACGCTGTTCAGTCATGTGGTTATCGGTTCGGCCCCGCGGGCGGGCGAGCTGAAGCTGCCGTATTTCGTGGTCTCGGAAGGGCATCACGTGGCCAGCGGCATGCTTAACCGCTATACGCTGCAACCGGGCATCACCGACGTCAAAAGCCAGGTGCAGGCGATGGCGCCCTATGTCGCCAAAACCCTGGGAAAGAAGGTCACGATGATCTTCCCTGACTTCGCCTTTGGCCACGATCACCGCGATTACTTCACAGCCGCCATGGACGCGCAGGGGGGTGAGGTGCTGGCGCAGATTGCCATCCCGCCGACCGAGACCAGTTTCACCAAGTACTTTCCTAAGATCCCCCGTGATACCGAGGTGCTGTACCATGTGATGGTCGGGCCAGCGGTGCTGACCTTTGTCAAGGAATTGGGCGAGTTTTTCGGTCCCTCCCGCCCCGAGATATTCGGTTTCATCGACAGCCTTGAGGCGGTGGATATCGCCAGCCCCGGCCTGGAGTTCCTAGAGGGTACTTATTTTTGGGAAGGCAACCCGCGCTATGCCCAAGCGGATCAGACCGAATACGACAAGGCCTATCGCGCGGCCGTGGGCGTGGACGACAACGGCGCCTCGGTCAGCGATCCTAAGGATATCTCGACCTATGCGCATATGTTCGGCTGTTGGGAGACGCTACATGTGATCAAAGCGGGGATGGAGGCGGCAGGCTATGCCGGGCCAGGGGATCGCGCGGCGCTGATCGAGGCGGTCGAGGCGATGACAGAGATGCCGCATTCCTTTGAGCATCCCCAAGGCGCCAAGGTCTTCAATGGTAAGACGCATCAGGTGTTCGGGCATCAGTACATCAGCCGGGTCGAAGCGGGGCGTTTGAACGTGGTGCACAAGACCTCGATCAAGGACACTTTGTATTCGGACGAGGTGGACTACACGACGCAATCCTTCTGAGTTTGTGCTTGGGGGCCAGTGTCGGAGCCTCCGGCGGGGATATTTTTAGGACAAAGTGGGATTTGGCGCGTGGACTTTGGGCCGTATCTGTTCTTGGCGACGCTTGAGGGGGCGGTCGGGGCGGCGGTATTGGCGCTGACGGCGGTCGGCTTGAGCCTGGTCTTTGGGGTCATGCGGGTGGTCAATGTCGCGCATGGCGAGTTTTTCATGCTGGGCGCGGTGCTGGCCTGGTGGGTAGCGACGACCGTGGGCGGGCACCCGGCTTTGGGTTTTGGCGTGGCTTTGCTGGTAGCGCCTGTGCTGGTGGCGGGGATCGCGGCGGCGGTGGATATGACCGTTCTGAAGCGCATTGAGTACGACCCTGAGCGGACCATCGTCGCGACAATCGGGCTGTTGTACATTTTGCAGCAGGTCACGCTTATGACCTATGGGCCTGATGCGCGGCCGGTCGAGCCGCCGTTCAACGCGCGGCTGGCGCTGCCCTGGGTCGAATGGGCGGAGGGCGGTTTACGCATGTATTGGCCCTGGGGATTGAGCACCACAAGTTACAAGCTGGCGGTGATCGGCGCGGCGGTGGTGGTATTGCTCGGGGTCTGGGCGTTGATGGCGCGCACCCGGATCGGGTTGTTGATGCGTGCCACCCAGCTGGATCGTGAAATGGCCCTGGCGTTTGGGATCCCGGTGGAGCGGATTTATGCGCTGGTCTTCGGCCTGGGCGCGGGACTTGCGGCGCTGGGCGCGGTGCTGGTCGTACCGATCCAGCAAGCGCATTACCTGATGGGCGCGGACCCGCTGTTGCTGTCTTTCATCGTGGTGATCATCGGCGGGTTGGGCAGCCTGCCGGGCACGGTGCTGGCCGCCGTGCTGATCGGGCTGAGCGACGGGATCATCAGCGTGTTCTTCTCGCCCACTTTGGCCAAGATCCTGGCCACGCTGCTGGTCGCCCTTGTGCTGGTGTTCCGGCCGCGGGGCCTGTTCGGGGCCCAGGCGGTTTGAGCGATCTGCGCAAGTCCCTGGTGCTGCACGGCGGTGTGTTGGTGCTGCTGTTCGGCTTGCAGTTCGTCTTGCCCGCCTATCACCATGGTGTGGTGGCGCGGGTGATGGTCATGGCCAGCTATGCCATCGGGTACAACGTGCTGTTTGGGTACACAGGGTTGCTGAGCCTGGGGCACGCGATGTTCTTCGCCGCCGGGATGTATGGAATGGGCCTGACGGTCGGCGTGCTGGGGACGGCGCCCGCGCTGGCTTTTGGGGTTGTCGCCGGGGCGTTGCTTGCCGCGGTGGTGGGCGCGTTGGCCCTGCGCACCGCGGGCGTTGCGTTTATGATCGTCACACTGATGTTCGCCCAGGCCGGGTATCTGACGATCCTGTATTTCGGCACATATACCCGTGGGGACGAGGGGTTTGTGATCCCGCAGGCGCAGCGCGTGCTTGGGGCGGTGGATCTGAGTGATCCGGCCAACCGGTATTTCGCAGCCCTGGCACTGTTCGCCTTGTGCCTGATGGTCAGCCTGCGGTTGGTGCACACATCTTTTGGCCGGGTGCTGATCGCCATCCGCGAGAACGAAGAGCGGGCCCGGATGTTGGGCTACAACGTCTTTGCGCGGAAATGGGCGGCCGTGGTGATCTCGGGCACGTTGTCGGCCGCGGCGGGGGCGTTTTACGGGCTGTTGTTCGGCTATGCTGGGGCGAGTTTCGCGGGCGTCCAATACTCGATTTTTCCGCTGCTGTGGGTGCTGCTGGGCGGCGCCGGAACCGTGCTTGGCCCCCTGGTGGGCACTCTGTTCATGTTCTACCTGATTGATCTGAGCAGCGGAGTGACCTCGGCCTATATGCTGATCGCGGGTGTGGCTTTGGTGTTGCTGACGCTGTTCGCACAGCAGGGGCTGATGGGTGAGGTGCGCGCAAGGGTTTGGCGGTGGCTGCCGTGAGCCTGCTGGAAACGCGCGGGTTGTCCAAGCATTTCGCCGGGTTGCGGGCGGTGGAGGGCGTGGATTTCACCCTGCCCGAGGGCGAGGTCCGCGCGTTGATTGGCCCCAATGGTGCGGGCAAGACGACCTTCGTCGGCATGCTTTGCGGGCGGATCGCACCGTCGTCGGGGACGGTGGCCTTTGAGGGGCGGGACATCAGCCATTTGCCTGCGCATCGGCGGATTGGGCTGGGGATGGCTTACACCTTCCAGATCACCTCGATCTTTGCGCGGCTGCCGGTTCTTGAGAATGTCGCGCTGGCGGCCCGGCGGCGCTTGAAGGGTGCCGCTGTGACGCGGGCCAGTCTGGCGGCTTTGGAGCGGGTTGGGTTGGCGGACCGGGCGGATCAGATCGCGGGGGATCTGAGCTATGGCCATCAGCGGTTGCTGGAGATCGCCATGGGGCTGGTGCAGGCGCCGCGCCTTCTGATCTTGGACGAGCCAACGCAAGGGCTGGCGGACAGCGAGATCGCGGATTTCAAAGCGCTGGTTCGCGGGTTGGTGGTCGAGACCACCGTGCTGCTGATCGAGCACAATATGAATGTGGTCATGGAAACTGCTGACCGAATCACGGTGCTGAACTTCGGCGAAGTGCTGGCTGAGGGAACCCCGGCCGAGATCCGGGCCAACGGCGCCGTGCAAGCCGCCTATCTGGGGACCGGGTGATGTTGCGGCTGGAGGGGGTCAGCGCGGGCTATGGGTCAGCGCAAGTGCTGCGCGCGATTTCGCTTGAGGTTCAGCCGGGCGAGATCCTGAGCCTGTTCGGACGCAACGGGGCGGGCAAAACCACAACGATGAAGGCGATCATGGGCCTGCTTCCCTTGATGGCCGGGGCGGTGCAGGTGGGTGGGCAAGTTATCAGCGGTTTGCCCGCGCATCGTGTGCCGGGAACTGGCGTCGGCTATATCCCCCAGGGGCGGCGGTTGTTCACCGAATTGACGGTGGCGCAGAACATCGAGATTGGGTTGATGGCGGGCGGTCAAGGGGCGGCGATGCGCGCGCGGGTGCTGGACTTGTTCCCGCGTCTGGCCGAGCGCCTGGACCAGCGGGCGCAAACTCTGTCGGGCGGCGAGCAGCAGATGCTCGCCACCGCCCGCGCGCTGTGCGTGAACCCCAAGGTGCTGCTGTTGGACGAGCCGACCGAGGGGCTGCAGCCATCAATGATCGCGGCGATCCGGCAGGTGGTCGTCCAAATGCGCGCGCAGGGGGTGGCGGTGCTGCTGGTCGAGCAGCGGGTGGATGCGGTGCTGTCGATCGCGGATCGGGTGGCGTTCCTGGAAAACGGCGTAATCCGCGAGACACTGGCGGCCGAGGCGCTGCGCGCCGACCATGGGCTGTTGGAGCGGTATCTGGGGGTTTGAGGTGGCGCTGTTCGGTTTTGACGGTCCGATGCGGTGAAGCCTTTTAGGGGTGGGGGTTGCTCGTTGTTGTGGGATAGGGTTCGCGCTGCGAACAAACCGGCCTTTCGACAGATGCGTACGAAAGACCGGCATTGAAAGCGGCGTCTGCCATTACGCCGCTTGTGCGGTTGTTCCGCCTTGCTTTTTCGAGGAAGCTGTCCAGGGCGACGACAATCTGATCGACCTTATCATCGAAGAAGATCCGGAAGGCGGCTTTGCAAGTTCTCACCAGCTTCACTCAATGGCTTTCCATTGAGTGAAGCCATACCTCCGCCTCTGGTTCATGCGGGGCACGCGTGCCGTCTGTGATGGCTCCGAGCCTCTTCGCCACAGCTTGTGAACGCGTATTCTTCCAGTCTATGTAGCTGTGCAACCTATCTAATCCCAGATCCTCGCATGCCCATTTTTTGACGGCCGTCGCGGCTTCCGTTGCAAAACCTTTTCTCTCTGCGCCTTCGAATAGATGCCATGCCAACTCTATATTCGGCCAGTTGGAATGTTTGATCAAGCCCACGCGGCCGACGGGATGCCCCGTCATCTGTTCAATGATCGTAAAGAAGCCGAAGCCGTGCCAATGCCAGTGGCCAATGCCAGTCAGAAACCCGAACCAAGCCTGCTGCGCTGTGACCGTCTCGCCCTGAACTTTCATCGACGGGGCACTGGTCATGAAACGGCTGAAACTGGGCAAATCACTCCGTTCAGGTCCCCGCAAAACCAACCGCTCTGTCGTCAGCATGGGTGCGGTCGAGAGATTCTTCATCTGGCGCCTTTCCGGTCTCAGACCTGGGTTTCAGGCAAGTTCAGTATAGCGAACGGTCGCGCATAACTGGAGGACGAATCGGCTTACGCGGCAATGGGGCTTGTGGCTGGTGTTTTGAGATGACCGTGGCGGCGCGCGTTTTGTAATCTTGCTGACCTGTTTGACGATTGAGGTTTCTCAATCTGACGACAGGAGGATCTCGTGAAAGAGGAGAAGACCACGCCGCTGCGGCAACGGATGATCGAAGATAATAGACGGCCTCAAAGGCTTCCCTGAGCTTCCGCCTGCGCGAAAGCCGGAAATCCAACGCCAAAAAAATGATCAGAACTGGCCTTCGGCCAGTGCGCATTGACACGCGTTAACTATATGCAAAGCACGCATGCCAAGGCGCCGCTACACTCAACCTCAGTAGTGCAGTTTTAAACCGGTCAATGGCCCCATTTTGCTCTGGGATTGACAGTTCTTGGTCGTCAGGCCGCCGCGGGAATGTCCCATGTCTCACGCGGCAGTCGTTTGCTTGCAAACGATTAGAGCGCAGCCATCCCTGTCTTTTTTGGGGGCGGCGCCATGCTGGTGAACACGCACGCAGGACGAGTCGATCATCACGATGTCTCCATCGTAACCATCTGAGACCGCGTCAAGAATGCGATCCCAGACACCAGCGGCCCGCCACCCGACGAACCGGTTATAGAGCGTCGTCCGAGGTCCATACCGCTCAGGCACGTCGCGCCATGGCGCACCCGTCCGGAAACGCCAGAGAATACCGTTGATCACCCGGCGGTCATCGACCCGCGGCACCCCCCGCACCTTTGTCGGCAGCAAGGGTTGGATGATCGCCCACTCTTTGTCGGCCAGTTCATGACGGCACATTTGGAACTTCTGCTCGTTTGCAGAAGTGAATCAGACAACGACCGACGTGTGAACCCTCTTTATGGGAACAGACCCTAGCGAAAACGCGCGCGAGGCGCAGTGGGATGCCATACCCAGCCTCTGCAAGTCGGAGACATGCTGGCGTCACACCTAAACTGCCTTGGCTTTGTGCTCGACCTCGTCTGTTTCATCAGGGCCGGTGGCTTTCTCCGTATCGGGATCGGGCGTTTCCGGTATCTCTGTCGCAGGCTCTATATCCGCGTTATCGCTTCCGGAGTGTAGGGGTGTCACAATGTCGACCGCCTCTGCTTTGGCCGCAGAGGGTCGCGCGGGCGGCGGCGGCGCGGGCTCTGACCGTGCATCGGTCAATGCCCCTACGATCAATGGCAGCATGGCGGCCGCGGTGCCGTTATCATCGACCTTGGGCGGCAAGCGCCACGCCAGGCTGTCGAAGGTATCGCAGCTGTCACAAACCGGTGCCCATTGGCCATGCGCCGTGTTGCAATTTTCGCAGACCCAAGCCTCGCCCCTTGGCGCATCCAGAGCTTTGGCCAGCCAGCCCCGGACCACGCTGTCCGGCGCCCCCTCGCCACGCTCGATCGCCGCCATCAATGCCAGGCTGCGGGTCGTCGGCGCGGTTTCGGCCAAATCCCCAAGGGACCGGCGCGCAAGTGGAAAATCCTCGGCCGCAAGTGCAAGTTCGGCCGCGACCATCCGGGTTTCAGGCGCATCCGCCTTGATCTTGAGCAGTGGTTGGAAACGTTGGATCCTTTGATCCGGTGTTTCTTTTGGCGCGATAGCAGCAAAGGCCGCGGCCAGATCAGGATGCGGTTCTTGCGTCCAGGCCTTTTTCACGATCCGCGCCGCTTGGCGCCCATCGCCGGCCTCGGCATGCAATTCGGCGGCCAAGGCTGCCGCAGGCACGAAGAGCGGCGCCAGGCGGTTCGCCATATAGGCGGCCTCGCGCGCCTTGGCGGTCTCGCCATCGGCCATTGCGGTCCGGGCATCCGCCAGGGACAGCACCGCCTCGCGCCGTTTGCCAACGTCGCGCGGCAGTGAGGACGCGCGCACCTTGGCCGCGAGCGTCTTGCGCGCGCCGCCCCAATCGGCGGCCTGGGCCTGCAGGCCGAACAGCGTGTCCAAGGTCGCGACGTGACGCGGTTGTAGGGCAAAGGCTTTTTCGGCGAGTTTCAGCGCCGTGTCCGTATCGCCCTCAACCAATTTCTGGCGCAGCAGACCCTGAACACCGACGAACCGGGTCGAATCCTCGGTCAGCATTTCCTTATAATACCCAATTGCCCGATCAGTATTGCCGGTCAATTCGGCGGTTTGCGCGCTGATCAGGCGGGTCAGATCGGGGCGGTTCAACAGCTTTTCGGCCTGCTGCGCTTTGGCTTGCGCCTTGCGTCCCTCGCCCGCCGCCAAGGCGATCAGGCTCTGTGACAAGGCGTCAAACCCCCGGCGTTCGCGGTTGCGATCGAAATACCGGCTTATGGCTGTTTGATCGCCGGTGAGAAATCGCAGGACCGCCACGAGCAGGCCAGCAATTTTCAGGACCACCCAGGCCAACAGCATGACGACAAGGGCTGCCAACAGGAAACCCAACGGTGGAAGGTTGATCTCGCGCCCCGCGAAGGCGATGCGCACCTCGCCCGGGGTTTCCAGGATCAGGCCCGCGCCCCAGGTCAGGGCAGCGGCCACGCCAATAAACAGAAGGATCTTGATCAGGGACCAGAGCATACGAAAACCTTTCTGTCCTGCGTTAATTCACAGCAGCTTGCAGGGCGGCCAAATTGGCCTGGGCGGCCACCCGCGCTTCGGCTCGGGGCAGCCAACTGCCCATCGCGCTGCGCGCCACCTCGCTTAGGCCCTGCAACTCATCGATGGCGGCAGCCAGATTGTCCCGCCTGAGCGCATCCTCGGCCCGGCTGAGGACTGCGTCTGTACTGTCACCCTCCTGCGGCGTCAAAGAACGTGTGGCAATCTGCGCCTCAAGGAACGACGCCAGGCGGGCGCCCGGGTTCGCCTGGCCCTCGGCTTTGATATCCGCGCGGATCGCCTGATAAGCCGCATCAGCGAAGCCCGTGCGCAGCACGCCAAGGGTCGCCACGCCGCTGTCTGCAACCGCCGCCAGCCCCTCGGGTGCGGGCTGATCGCTGTTGGCCTCTAGCTGCCCCAGCGCCTCGGCAAAGGGCTCGCCCGAGGCTAAGGCCGCGTCGATCATCGACACTGCGGCCACGGCCAGGGCGGCGGATTTGGTATCGGCGGCCTCTTCCGTGGCGGTTGCGACTTCAACCTCGGCCTCGCTCAAACGGCGGTCGACGGCCACCTCGACGTCGTCGATCCGCTGGGATAAAGCCCCCTGCTGATCGGCCAAAGCGGCCAGTTCCGCCCGCAGCCCGTCTACGGTCGCCGAAAACGCGCCCAGTGCTTCTTGATCCTCGGCACTTAGGCCCGCGCCACCTGTACTGAGCCCGTCCAGGGCCGCCACAGCCCCCTCGAGCCGGGTTTCAAGCTGGGCAACACGCCCCTCGATACTGGCCCCGTCGGTCGCGGCGACCTGGTCAGCAAGGGCCTGAAGCCGTGTTTCAAAGTCGACCTGCAAGGCCTCCGTCTGGGCCGTGACCAGACCCTGCACAGCCGTTTCATCCAGGCCAGGCGTTAGCGCTTGCAGGCGGTTGTCCACCTCCGACTCGAGGGCCGCGATCTGAGCTTGGCTGCGAAACTCGCCCGGCATCAAGAAAGCTTTTACCGGTCCCAGTCCATCGGGCAAATTGGGCGCCACACGGGGTGCTGCCCATAGCGCCGCGCCAGCACCGACCAGCAAGAGGATCAGCCAGGTCAGCACACGGCTGGCGAACGAGCGGCGCTCCTCGGCCTCAACCTCCTCATGTTCTTCTTCGTGGCCCTCGAGGGGATCTTCGACTGCCTCGGTCGCATCCTCGACCGCTTCGACTTCGGGTTCCGGCGAGGACCCATCGCTCAGCAGGGGGGTTGCCGCTAAAGCATCGATCAGAACCGTGTCCTGCATCTTGGCAGCTTGGTTTTCATCGATCCTAGCCTCGACCGTCTCGCCATTGTCATCCGACACAGTCGCTTCGATGGAATCACCCTCGATATCAGCGTCAGACGCCACCGTGTCACTTGGCGACTCGTCGCCATCCGCAGGCGCTGCCTGATCCTCGGGGCGTTCGGGATCATCTTTTGAATTCTGAGAGTTAGTCATGAAATCGCCGCTCACCCATCCGATTGTAAATCCCCCATCGCCGTGTGGACACACAGCTTACCGAGCGTCAATCGTACGGCGGTGGCGCCAACGTCACAAGCCAAAGACACGTGCAAGTGACACTAAATCGCGCCCACCCGTGCCAACAGATCCAACATCGCGTTACCATCCGGGCGTGCGGCAATCAGAACGCGTCCGGTCCGAAGCGGTCCTGCGGCCTCGGCAACCGCCTGGCTTAGGCAATAGAGAGCGCACTCTGGGGCCAATCGGCCGCCTCCAAGCGCCTCATGCAGCAACTGTGCGCTACGGGGCGAGAATAGCGTCACCGCTGCGATCTCTCCTGTCGCTAAACCCTGCGACACCCAATCGGGCAAGGCCATGGGCAGTTGCGCATAGCCCACGACACCAGCCACCTGGTGCTGCGCGGTCTGCAACCGGTGGGCCACATCATCCCGCGCATGCGCGCCGCGCAGATGCACGAAATGGGTGGTGGGCAATATGGCCAAAGTGTCGATCAATTCCGCCGCCGTTGCCCCCGCCTGTCGCGCATCGAAACCTGCAGCCGCAGCCTTGACCGTGGTCCCTGGCCCCACACAATGTGCAATCCCACGCCGATCCGTGGCCCGCACCCAGGCCGCAACCCCATTGGCCGAGGTGAAAATCGCATCGCCTTCCGGTATCGCGATATCGGAGAATCGGATCTTCATGATGGGATGCACCACACAATCCCACCGACCCGGCATCCTGTCCTCGACGGACCGAGCAAAGGCCTGACCCTGCGCCAGGGGACGCGGGATCAAAAGCCTGGGGCGGTGTTGCGTGTTCATACGCGCGGTGTTACCTGCGCGGAACGACTTGCGCAAACCAACCATGGGGCCCCTATGCCACAGCTGTGCCTGGGCATTGAAAGCAGCTGTGACGAGACCGCCGCTGCAATCGTCACCGCGGACCGCAGGATCCTTTCCTCGGTGATCTTCGAGCAGACTTTGCTGCACCAAAATTACGGCGGTGTCGTCCCCGAGATCGCCGCCCGTGCTCATGCGGAGTGTTTGGATATATGTGTGCGTGAAGCGCTGACCCAATCCAAAGTGGCGTTGAACGATATCGCGTTGATCGCCGTCACCGCTGGCCCAGGACTGATCGGCGGTGTGCTGTCCGGCGTGATGTGCGCGAAAGGGATCGCCGCCGCGCGTGGCATGCCGCTGATTGGCGTGAACCATCTGGCCGGGCACGCGCTAACGCCCCGGCTGACGGATGATATCGCCTATCCCTATTTGATGTTGCTGGTATCGGGCGGCCATTGTCAGTTTCTGATAGTGACCGGTCCGAGCAGCTTTACCCGCCTTGGCGGCACCGTCGACGACGCCCCGGGCGAGGCCTTTGACAAGACCGCGCGCCTCCTGGGCCTGCCCACGCCAGGTGGCCCACAGGTCGAGGCAGCCGCGCGGTCGGGGGATCCCGCGCGTTTCGCTCTGCCCCGACCGCTGCTGGACCGCGCGGATTGCGACATGTCCTTCTCGGGCCTCAAAACCGCCCTGCGCCGCGCGCGGGATCTGATCGTCGCGGAGCAAGGCGGGCTGACCAAAGCCGACCAAGCGGATCTAAGCGCCAGCTTCCAGGCTGCGGTGGCCGAAGTGCTGGCGATCAAAACCCGTCGTGCACTGCAACTGTTCCGAGACGCCCATCCCACGGCCCGCCCCATCTTGGCCGTAGCCGGCGGTGTCGCCGCCAACCAAACCATCCGCACTGCCTTGGCTGCCGCTGCGGCGGAACACGCTGCGACTTATGTCGCCCCACCGCTGTCGCTGTGCACCGACAACGCCGCGATGATCGCCTGGGCCGGGCTGGAACAATACGCAGGCGGCGCCCGCTCGGACCTGACCCTTGCGGCACGCCCCCGTTGGCCCCTCGACACCCGGGCAGCCCCGCAACTCGGCTCGGGCCGCAAAGGCGCCAAGGCTTGACACCCTGGCCCAACACGCCACTCTGCGCCCAAACTCTAGAGGACACGTCACATGCTCTTCGCGCTCATCTGCAAGGACAAGCCCGGCCACCTGCATCTGCGCAAATCCACGCGCGAGGCGCATCTCGCCTATGCCGCGCAGGCCACCATCCCCATCGGCGGCCCCCTGCTGGATGACGCGGGCGATATGATCGGCTCGCTGCTGGTCCTCGACGCCCCAGATCGCGCCGCGGCTGAAACCTTCGCCGCGAACGACCCCTATGCCCAGGCCGGTCTGTTCGACAGTGTTGAGATTCACCCCTGGAAGCAAACGGTTGGAAACTGAAATCATGCGTTATTGGCTGTTTAAATCCGAACCTAACACCTGGGGCTGGGACGATCAGGTCGCCAAAGGCGACGCGGGCGAGGAATGGGACGGGGTCCGCAACTACCAGGCCCGCAACAACATGCGCGAGATGAAGCTGGGCGACCGGGGCTTTTTCTATCACTCGATGAAGGAAAAGAGCATCGTCGGAGTGGTCGAGGTCTGCGCCGAAGCGCACCCGGACAGCACCACCGACGACCCCCGGTGGGAATGCGTCGACATCAAAGCCGTCGGCCGCATGCCCACGCCCGTTACGTTGGATATGTGCAAGGCGGCCCCCAGGCTGAAAGACATGGTCCTGGTCAACAACTCCCGCTTGTCGGTGCAACCCGTGACCGCCGCCGAATGGACCCATATCTGCAAGCTGGGCGGCTGGGAGGGGAACTGAACTGAAGCGGGGTCGACTGCATCCCTAGAGGCACATCCTAACGCGGGCCGACGGCTCTGCAATGAACTATCATGCAATGGCGCGCGTCATGGTGCGCGAACGCAAGCGGCTGGGCCTCTTGGCCTATGATCAGCACGCACTGCGGTATCGAGGTGTGATGGAACTGGCGTGGGCGGGTTGCACCGATGACGAGATTGCCAGTTTCAGCGGTCACACTTCAAAAGCAATGATCATTAAGTATGCGGGGGAGGCAAGACAGGTCATGCGAGCACGTCAAGCTGCGGCAAAGCGCAAATGAACAGAACAAGCACAGAACGGGAAACTGATACCTTTATTGATACTCTCCGGCATTGCATGAGCGTTAAGCCATTGAACTCATTGGAGGCGACGACCGGAATCGAACCGGTGTACACGGATTTGCAATCCGCTGCGTAACCACTCCGCCACGTCGCCATCTCCCTTGTTTCATTAGGTTTTTGCGTTGCTGGCGTCAAGCGGTTATCACTCCGGTTATCAGTGTCCACCCCGAAACTCATTGAGTGATATCAGTCGTTTGTGATTCATTCGGATTGTCAAAGATTCGAAGGAGATCGCCATGGTTTGGACTGACATCACCCGTGTTCGATATGAGCGCAACAAGGGACGCTATGCAAGTGATTGCAGGGAGGAAGAGTGGGCTTTGATTGAGTCTTTCCTGCCTGCCAGGAAGACGACCGGTCG
>CALICM010000025.1 GCA_938049225.1 uncultured Paracoccaceae bacterium | reverse complement strand
GAAAATCCACTTGGATCAGGCAAGGTGGTGATGGTATCTCTCGTCATGTGGCATATCCCTTTCTCCGCGAGAATTGCGGCGCGTCAACACCGCCATGATATGCCGCCCCTCAGGGCCATCACCAACTTTCAGCTATTGCTCATTGACCGATTATTTACGACGAAAAAACATTGCAGAGATTGCCACTTTATCTCAACCTACCAGGTTCGCATTGCAACCCCGGCACCCAACATATCAGTATGCATCGAAACTTTTACTAAACCACTACCGACTGGCGTCGGTAGGATTAGCGGCATGCTGTTCGAGGTACTGAAGTACGATGTCTTCGGTGATGGCCCCGTTGGTGGTTGAGAAATACCCACGGCCCCAAAAGTGCCGACCCCAGTAGCGTTTTTTGATCTGCGGGAATTCACGTTGGATTTTGTGAGACGACCGCCCCTTCATCAACCGCACCAGATCGCTAATCGCAATCTTCGGCGGGACCGATACGAACATGTGGACATGATCATTCGAAAGCACGCCCTTGATGATCTCTACGCCGTTCTCTGTACAGACCTGCCGGCAGATATCGCGGACCCGCAAGCGCAACTGGCCGTGCAACACTTTGAAGCGGTACTTCGTCGACCAGACGATGTGATAGCGGTGGTAGTACACGCAATGCTTGCCGGTTGAATATTGCATGATCTTATCCTCCCAAAGTGAGCCTTTGCACCGGCTGCGGCTCAATTTGGGAGGATAAGATCATAAGACGATTCTTCGCGCTGAAGCGATCCCGTCTGGAAGACGGCGGGTTTAAACCTAAGAGTGGATACTAAAAAGTCTTAATAGTTCAGTCAGTTACGCATGAGTAATGTTGACGCACGCAGCGTTAACCAACTTTTGCTAAAATCATAGTTGCAATCGAACAAGCTCCGTACCTACGCTTCTTATTACGGGATCGCGACCAAATTATGGCAACAACATGGCGCGCCCCGGGGAGAGCACTAAGGAGGGGTAAATGCCTGACAAGCTTCGGATCGTGATCGCTGATTGCCACGAAATCGTTCGCGAGGGAATCGCCAGTCGGTTGATCGCTGACTGCGATGCAGACGTCGTGGGTCAAGCTTCTGACGGATATACCGCGATCAAAATATGTCGCAATCTTACCCCAGACGTGCTGCTTTTGGACCTTTCGATTACGCGACCCTCGGGAACTGAAACCTTGGCCAAGCTGCGCAACAGCATGCCAAACCTCAAAATCGTTGTGATGTCTTCCGAGGCAACCACGACCGAGGCTTTTACCATTCTCGCCCAAGGCGCGGTCTGCTTCATGCCCAAACAGGCCAAAGGTGCCGATTTTGTTCACGCGGTTCAAGCGGCCGCCACGGATTTCACCTTTATCCCCACATCTTACTTGAAAGAATTTGTCCGCCTGCGCCAAAACGTAACACGGACCGGCAATATGTATGGGCTTTCCCCACGCGAGGTTGAGATCCTTGAGGCTTGCGCTGCGGGACAAAAGACCAAAGAGGTCGCTGAACGGCCGTCGATCAGCGTCCGCACTGTCGAGACCCATCGCAATTCCATCTACCGCAAGACGGATTGCCGTAGCATCAATGAGTTGTCCGGGATTGCCGCGCAACTGTAATACGCCCCACAGTTGTGAAGACTACTTAAAGTCCTAGTACTCCCCCTAGGGCGACAAGTGGCATTTGCTGATTTTCAATCGTAACAATCGTGTTATGGTTAACACAGCCGATAATTGCGAATCCAGATAAGGCATTTCAATTAATCATTGGTTCGTATGCTGAGGGGCAAATGGCACGTGTTAACGGAATCAATTCGGATACCGACGACAACAACGTCGTTTGGTTACGAGAGTATCAGCAGGATGTGATTTTCTTGTCTACGGTCAATCTTGATGAACCGCAAAGCGTAGAGGCGGCCACACTTGTTGCGTCGCCAAATGATGTGGTTGATGTGGAAGATGCGGGTCGCTTGGCGGCCACCAGCTTTCGAAATTTTGTCTCCAGTCCTGAGGGCGCTGAAATATTTGGATATGTTCTGGATGGTGCGTTCGGTGGCGAAAGAGCCCAATTAGATCAGACAGTTATGGATCAGGTTGTGAACAGCCTGCGGGATCCGAACTTCACTGACCCTCAGTATCCCGACTTTGAACCGCCGATGTTTCGTCTAGCAGCGCAGGTTGGCTTGGATGCCGAAGGGATCTCGATTTTTGACCAAGGCCAAAGCGCCTTGGTCATTTTCCCAGAAGGGCAGGCCCCTGAGGTTTTGATGTCCAATCAAACCGGGTTTCGCGATATGATGATCGTTGCCCAGCAAGCTTACGCCGACGTTGTCGTCGCTTACGCCGACGACCTTGGACTTCCCCTAACGGAGGGCGACGTTGCAGCGCGGCTAACAGCGAGTTTGAACTTGGGTGATTCGATTGCGCCTGAACTAAACGACGGTCCGCCAGCTAAAATCGAGGTCGTCTACGACGGCGCCCGGATCAGCGGACTACCGCGCTAGCATACGCAGGCCCCGGCGTGTAAAGCCGACGGGATCTACGTAATGTACTAAGTACTGCGCTTCTATGCGCGTAGCAAAGGCGTAATGACGCCACCCCTCGCAGCCCTCATTCTAGTCACTGTTTAGTGTCTTTCGGAGGACTGGCCTGTGAGAAACTTCCCCGCGCGTTTTCGGCTTTCCGGCCTGATCCTCGTTGCCGCCCTATCGCTTATGGGCTGTAAAGAGGTTTTGTATTCCGGTTTGGACGAGAACCAAGCGAACGAGATGGTTTCGGCCCTCGCGGCGTCGGGCGTTTCGGCCAGCCGTGAAAGGGATAAGAAGGGCATCTATTCGGTCCTGGTCGACGAGACGATGGTCGCGACCTCGATCACACTGCTCAAGAACCAGGGGTTGCCAAGGGAGCGCTTTCAAAGCCTTGGCGATGTATTCAGCGCCGAAGGAATTGTCGGCACGCCTTTCGAGCAGCAAGCCCGTTTCATTCACGCCATGAACCAGGAGCTGTCGCACACCGTGACCTCGATCGACGGTGTGCGCTCAGCGCGCGTGCTGGTTACCTCCCCCCCCCGCGGACGGTACGAGCAGACGGCACCTGCCGCCAGCGCATCCGTAGTGATCCACTATGAAGCTGATTTTGACGAGCGGAAGTACGTCTCGACGATCAAGACGGTGGTTGCCCACAGCCTTCCCAACTTGGGCTACGAAGATGTTGCCGTTGCGATGTTCCCCGCAGGCGGACCTGCGGTGGAGGTTATGTCCACCCCGGTCGTTGAAGAAACGCCAACAGGCTTTCTTCAGCAAGTTCAGTCGGTTATCTCAGAGTGGCGCCCACAGTCGGAAACCGGCAACAGGCTTCTGATCGCGCTCGGCCTGATCGGAACGGCAGTCCTAATCCTGCTGCTACGTGGGGCACTGTTTGGGACCGGGCGGGCGCGGTCATGAGCCACGACCTTCACGACCTTCTCAGCGAAACAACCCCTTTGCATTCGGATCATACGGCTCTTTGGGCGCCCGAACTGACGGACGAGACGTTGCGCACAGCTTTGCTGGCGGATCCCCGCGTGTTCGGGCGCATCACGGACGATCTGCTTATGCAACGCTATGGGCACATGGATCCGTTGCCGTCCGAAATGGCATTCCCTCAAGCCGCGGCGCTGGCGTTTGTATGTCGACAGTTGAGCGCGAGTTTTCTGACTGATGTTGGGCTGAAGTGGCACGCACCAGCGCTCGCGCTCAGCCTGACGGATCGCGCAACACGGTCTACCTTTGACAGCCTTGGTCGTGACGAGATGCGGGCTTGTCTGGGGTTCCGTGATCACGCGCCAGCCAGTTTGGTTGGTTTACCAGCGGATTTGACAGCTTGCGAAACGGCGGGCGCCGCCTGCCTGTCGGCCTGGATGGAAGATATCCCGATCGGGGTGGCGGACCGCGTCCGCCTGCGGTTGCCGACACTACCAGTGGACGACGCGATGGCCACATCCGCACGGATCAGCCTGTTCGAGGCCGCGATGGCTGAAATTGAGATCGACAGCGGCGGCATCGCGGCATGACCCAACAGGACATCACGTTCACCGCAACACGGATGCCCAGTGCGGCGGTCGATGAGCATTTGTCAAATGCGCGCAACCGCGCCAGCGAAGCCGAAAACATCATCGCCAAAGCCAAAGCCGAAGCCGAGCGCCTGCGCGCGCAGTCACAGCGCGAGGCCGAGGCCCATAAGGCGCGCCTGCAGAAAGTCGCCGACGAAGAACTTAAACGCTTCATCGACACCGACGCGTTGAAGCGAAACGCCGATGCGGCGGCTCAGGCCATCGCCGAAGCCACCGCCGTGCAACATCGGTTCGAAGCGCTGACCCCCTGGCTTGTCGATCTGGTTAGCACGTGTTTGCACAGGATCACCGGTGCATTGGACAGCGCAGATCTGACGGCCCGCGTTGTTCAACATGCCGTCGCCGATCTGTCCTCGCGCGAGCGTCTGGTCCTGCCGGCCGCCCCTGGCGATGTGGCGCAGTTGGAACAAGTGCGCACAGAGAACCCGACGCGGTTTGCCGGTGTTGTGGCCATCCACCCCGACACCGCCCTTGCCGCCGGGGAGATGACCCTCAACGGCGATGGGGGGATCGTCACGATTGGTATGAGCGCCCAGGTCGAGGCTGTGATTGCTCAGCTTCGCGCAGCAGTCGAACAGGACGCCCCGAAGTGACCGCTTTAGACGCCAGGTTGGCCGGGATATCGCAGCGCATGGCTGCCGCCCGCACACGGTCGGTAACCGGATTTATCACCGACTGCCGCGGTCCGGTCCTGATCGCTTCCCTACATGGCGTCACCCGCGGCGCCATCTGCAAGGTTTTCACACACGCCTCAAAGCCCCTCCTAGCCGAGGTCATTGGGTTTCAAGGCGCACAGGTTCTTCTCAGCCCATTTGGCACGACCGAGGGGGTCTCGGCTGGAATGAAGGTGCAACCCAGCGGCGGCCGTCTGCAAATTAAGGCCGGTCCGGGCCTTTTGGGACGCGTTGTAGACGCCTTCGGCACGCCCATGGATGGTAAAACACTCCCAAACACCGGCCTTTCCACGACGCCAGTGCGCACTGATCCACCTTCGGCGCTGGATCGCCCGTTGATTGATACACCTTTCGAGACCGGTCTGCGCGCGATCGACGGGCCGCTGACGCTGGGGCAAGGTCAACGGATTGGGATTTTCGGGCCTCCTGGCACCGGGAAGTCCAGCCTGTTGTCCAGCATCGCCCAGCACGCCCAGGCCGACGCCATCGTTCTGGGTTTGATCGGCGAGCGGGGGCGCGAGGTTCGAGAGTTTCTGGAACGCGATTTGCCCGAGACCGCCCGGCCAAAGGTCGTTGCGGTGGTCGCGACCTCGGACCGGCCCGCAGTGGAACGCGCGCTTTGCGCGCAAAGTGCGACAGCCGTGGCCGAAGCTCTGCGCGACGCGGGCATGTCCGTGCTGCTGCTTGTCGACAGCCTGACCCGCATGGCCCGTGCGCTTCGCGAAATTGGCCTTGCCGCGGGCGAAGCCCCAACCCGCCGTGGCTTTCCAGCCTCGGTTTATCCAGCATTGCCCGCCTTGATCGAGCGGGCCGGACGCAACAGCGCTGGCAATATCACCGCGATGTATACAGTTCTAATGGAAGGCGACGGCGAGGGCGATCCCATCGCTGAAGAGGTCCGCAGCCTGACCGACGGCCATCTGATCCTGTCACGCGACCTGGCCGAGGCGGGGCATTGGCCCGCGATCGATGTGCTGGGCAGCATCAGCCGGATCATGCCCGCAGTGGCCTCTGCCCCGCACCAGAGCGGCGCCACCAATCTGCGGGCACTGATGGCCAAATACAAAGAAATCGAGCTTCTGTTGCAGGTCGGCGAATACAAATCCGGCGGCGATCCCGTCGCGGATGCAGCCATCGCTGCCAAACCGCGGATCGACGGCTTTTTGCAACAGACCCGTGAGGACAGAACCGCATTCGCCGAGATACCGGGCAAACTGCAGGGCGCGGTTAAATGACCCATCAAGCCAAAGTATCGCAATTGGCCCGCCTGGTTGCCGCGCGCCGGACCGTGGCCGAGCGTGAATTGGCCAAGGCGGCCAACACCGTCCTAAAGGAAACCGCCGAAGCAAAGCGCCAAGGCGCCGCCCGGGACCAGGCCAAAATCGACGAGGCGACATACATTGAAAAACGGTTCAAAGACCCCGAGCAGAGGTTAACCGGCGCGGTGTTCTTCGAATCCATTGCCTTGGGCGGCGAGCAGAAGCGCCGTCAATCAACCATCGCCCGACTGAAGGCCGAGCGACAAGAGGCCGTCGTCGAAGAGGCGGTTAAAACCCGCACGGCCGAGGGTGAGCGATACTTGGCCATCACCCGTCGGCAGGACGGCTTGGGTGAAATCATAACCCGCCTGCAGCGTGCTGCCGATCAAACCGAAGAACTGCGCGAGGAAGATCAGTTGCAAGAACTGTCATACGGAAAGGGCGCCCATGGGACGGCATGACCAAATCGATACGGCGGCCCCGCCGGCGACACCGTTCATCTGGCCCGAGTTGTCACCGCTTTCCGAGGCTGAACTGCTGCTCGCCACGAAGTTTCCGCCCAAGCTGCCGCAACTGAAACTGCCGTTTGGCGAGAAGGTCACACTTTTGCTGGATGGACCGGCCGCCGCCGAGGCATTGGATCAACCGCTTACGCTGAGCCTGTACAGCGAAACGCTGGCCCTCAAGATCCACGCGCCAAAGGCGCTGGTAGATCGCGTTTGCGATTTGGCGGGCCTTTTGTTCGAAGTCGCAACTTTGACCGACGAGACACTGGCCCTGGTGATGGAGCATATGCTGCGCGAGCCACTGGTCCAGTTCGAAGATCGCTTAGGGCTGTCGGCCCGGCTTTACCCTTCGGAATTCATCGCGAAAGGGACCGACAGTCCCGCGCGCCTTGGGATGACCATTGCCATCCCAAACGGCCCCAGCCACCCGATAATCATCGAGGGCGATGCATCCGCTATGATGGCCGTAAGAGAGCTTTTTGCTGAGGTCACACACCAGCCCTCGGTCACCGCGACCTGCAAGACCGTTCCCTTTTCGCTGACAGTGGTGACGCCGGACCTCGAGGTGTCATCGCGGGATTTTGCCGATCTCACGGTTGGCGACGCCCTGATGCTGCCGCCCGAGTGGACCACACCGCCCGCAGCTTGGGTCCAAGTGGCGGACACACTGCGCGCACCGATAAAGGAACAAGGAGGCAAGCTGCAGATGCACAGACCCTTTGGCCCAATCCACGACAAAGAAAGCAAGGAAGCCGATATGACCGATCAACGCCCCCTGTCGAAAGCCGAAGCGACACCGATCACCGACGGCCTGCCCGTCCAGGTCAGCCTGGAGTTGAGCCGCACCGAAATTCGCTTGGCAGAATTGGGCCGCCTAGCACCCGGATCGATCCTTCCCTTCGACGGCCCGTTGCCCGATACCGTGCGCCTGATCGCCAATGGCGCGGCATTCGCGGAAGGCGAGTTGGTGAACTTGGGCGACCGTATCGGCGTCCGTCTTACCACACGGCTGTGAGCGTGACTTAGATGGACGGCACTTCAGCCCCCCTCGTCGTTGGCTTTGTCGCCGGCTTCTTTCTGCTGGCCGTTTTGACGCTGACCTCGTTTATCAAACTGTCGGTGGTTTTTCTGATCATCCGGCAGGCGCTGGGCTTGCAACAAGTCCCCTCGAACATGATTCTAATGGCGCTGGCGCTGTTTTTGTCCGTGTATATCTCGATGCCCGTTATCGTCGCCTCGGGCGAGGCGATTGTTGAGAGCGGCGCGGATATCTCCTCGGCAGCGGGCTTGTTAACCATATGGCGCGCGGGGATCGCGCCGTTTCAAAGTTTCATCGGTTCGAACATTGATCCTGAGCACATCTCGTTCTTTGTCCAAGTTTCCAATGACCTGTGGGAAGGGTCCGGCCTGACCGGCACCCGGGACGACTTCATCATCCAGGTCCCTGCCTTTTTGATCTCAGAACTGACTGAAGCCTTTCGCATCGGGTTTCTTTTGTACTTGCCCTTTGTTGCCATCGATCTGGCAATCACCGGTATTCTGATGTCGCTGGGCATGCAAATGGTGCAGCCCAACATTATCGCGGTTCCCTTCAAGCTGCTGACCTTTGTGTTCATCGATGGATGGGCGCGCCTGGCCGAGGGCTTAGTACTAACTTATGGTTCGGGCTAGGCGATGGACAACAGCGCGACCTTCGGCACATTCTTGATCGAGTTCATGATGGACGTCGCCTTGCTGGCGGGTGTGCCCCTGGCGGTCGCGACAGCGAGCGGTCTGTTGATCGCCTTTTTCCAGGCGATCACTCAGATCCAGGATCAAACGCTGTCGCAAACAGTCAAGATCGCAGCCATTGTCGTTGTTCTTCTGGCCTTCGGCAGCTTTCTAACCGCACCGTTGCTGACCTCGACCACGACTTTGTTCGACGATTTCCACCGCATCGTCCGCTAACCCGATGTATGATGTTATTGGTGATATCTTAGCGCGCCGTGGATATCAGTCCTTGTATGGTGTTCTGATCTTCATGACCCTGCGCCCCGCAGGTCTATTGTTCGGCTTCATGGCCTTCACCTGGGCCCTGTCACAGATGCGGACTCTGCGCATCTCGACCGCCCTTGGCCTTGCCCTGCCGACATTGGTCTTGACGGGCACACAAATCGAATCGATCTTGGACAACGCCGGGATCGCTGAGTTGGCCTTTCTATCCGGCAAGGAGTTGTTGATCGGATACGGGCTGGGCCTGCTGGCCTCGCTCCCGTTCTTTGCCCTCCAATATGCAGGCGCGGTCACCGATGCTTTTCGGGGCGAGTCTGACAGCGGCATCACCGATCCGACGGGCGGAACACTGCAGACCTTCTCGCTGCTCTATGTGGTGATCGGCTTCGCGGTATTCTTTGGCGCGGGCGGGCTGTGGGGCCTGATCGCCATGCTTTATCAAAGCTATGCCATTTGGCCTGTAAATCAACCGCTGCCCGCCCTGGCAGGTGACGCCCCCAGTCAGATCATGATGATGCTGGGCGACATGTTCTTGCTGACCGTGCGTACCGCGATACCCTTGCTGGCCCTTTTGGTGGTGATCGAATTCATGCTTGGTGTGGCCGCCCGCCTCAGCCGGAAATTCGGCATGCAGGACTTGACCTTTCTGGCAAAGAACTTTTCGGCTATCCTCATGCTGCCGGTTATCGCCCTTTATGTCCTGTGGGTCGCCGATCCCAGCACAGCAGCCGTGGATGAGACCTTGGAAATGCTGCGCATGCTCTTTGTGAGGGACAGTCCGGATGAGTGATACCGAAGCCAAAACCTCCCCGGCCAGCAAACGGAAACTGGCCAAAAAACGCAGCGAGGGCGCGGTTCCCGCCGCCCAAGATTTGGCCGGGCTGTTGGCTGCCGCCGCGGGCATAGTCCTAATTACCGCCACCGGGACGGTGATCTGGGGCAGCATAACACAAGGCTATTCCGGCGCACTTTCGCTGCTAAATGAACCTTTCTTGGATGCGCTGGATGCAAGCATTGGCCAATTGGTGCGCAGCCTGGCGCTGGCGGTCTTGCCGGTTTTCGGCCTCAGCCTGATTGTCGCTGTCATTGTCACCATTCTCTATAACAATGGCATCGTGTTTTCACTCAAACCGGTCGTGCCACAACTTGAGCGGGTCTCGCCAAAATCTGGGTTCAAACGTGTCTACGGTCGCCGTGGCTGGATCGAGACCGGCGCGGGGTTTTCACGGATCGCCCTTTGGTTTTTGGCCGCCGGGATCATCGCAGTTCTCTGGTTGCCTGGCCTTTTGAAAACCGCCAATTGCGGCGGTCCATGTCAGGCGCATATCCTACTGCCCATGACTTGGTACCTGATAGGCGCGGCGGTTGTGATCATGCTGTTATCGGCGGGTGTGGACATGTTGCTTCAGCGGTTTCTATTCCTGGGCGAACAACGCATGACCAAATCCGAGGTCAAACGCGAGCAGAAAGAGCAGACCGGGACCCCCGAGGTGCGGCGCGAGCGGAAACGCCTTCAGCGCGAAATGGCGGATGGGGCAGATTCAATCGGGTTGGGACGGGCAAATATGTGCTTTTATTCCAAGGATCAGGCGGTTTCGATCCGGTTCATGCCACCGCAATCCCCCCTCCCCCGGATAACAGCCAAGGCCGATGGGGCGATAGAAGCGGCAAAAATGCGCGCGGCATTACGAAAAGCCGGGTTCCCCGAAAGCGAGCGACCCCTGATTGTCGCAAAAGCGATGAGCCGCGACATTGGGTCTGTCATCGACCAATCGACCTATAAGGATTTCGGCGCCGCCATGCGCGAAATGTTTGGAAACAAGGTTTAACCGTCAGACTGTGCGACCGCCAAAACTGGCCCTGCTCCACCGCCCTGCAAGAAGACCACCGCGGCGCCGTTAACACCCTTCATGCGCACATCCACCGTGTCCTTACCATTCCAGTCGCCTGCATGGGTCAGGCTGGTCACCACGTGATGATAAGTAAGCTGCCGCCCGGCATTCTCGCCGCGTCGCACATCGACCTTGGCCTCAGGCAAGTAGGTCGCCACCATGATGCGGGCCTTCGGCGATCCGTTGGGCGCGGGACTGACCCGGATGTTCAAATTCTCGCCCTCGCGGGTCAGTGCCAAATCGGCGCCAATAGGGGCGGCCTGATGGGCCGCGACTCGGGCCGCGATGGTCTCGCGGCTGGATCCAATCAAGCTGTCGGTACCTTGGACCACCGCCTCGGGCGTAAAAATACCGGCAAAGGTGCTGCCGATGTATTGCCGATTAACTTGCAGAGAATAAGTGCGCTGACGCAGCGTGTAAGCGGGCTTCGCGAAGGTATCTTTCCACCCCAAGTAATCCCAATAATCAACATGATAAGCCAAAGCGATCACATCATCGCTCGCCGCCAATTCCCCCAGATAGCTGTCCGCCGGGGGGCAACTGGAACACCCTTGCGAGGTGAACAATTCCACTAAAACGGGCTTGGTTTGGGCATGCGCCCTTTCCCCAAAAAGCGGCGAAATAAGGAGGGTAAGTAACGCTACGGCAAGGGCCATAAGAAGGGACGGACGCATGACAGCTCCTCACTTTGCTCACCCTTGAGCTACATCTTTGCGCGGGACCAGGAAAGTAACGCCTTTGCGAGCGGCGCCTTACCACCGCCGCGTCGCCGCGAAATAAGCCTCGGCTTCGGGGCCGAAGGCGGATCGCAGCAGCGTTTCCTCGGGCAAGATAAAACGTTGCGTGATGAGGATCGGAAAGCCGATCACCGGCAAAAGCGCACTGAGCGCGCCTTTGTTCAATGCAAACCCCAGCAGGATCAGCACAAGACCGGTATAGATCGGATTGCGGTTCAATCGATACGGCCCCTCGACGATCAACGCCTTGGGCTGATGCCCCGGTTCGATTGGGGTTTTCTTGCGCCAGAACCAGAAGGCCGACCAAAGAACGATCGCGACACCAATCCAAAGAATGATCCCGCCCACAGGGGCAATATCGAAGCGCCACAGCGGAACCCACTTGCCAAGCCCCCAGGCAAGTGCTGCAAATCCCGCCAGCCAGACGGGCGGCACATCAGCGCTGAGTTTCAATCCGTCAAACATCCAGCATCCGCCGGTTGGGCGCCCAGGCCACTGTTCGGCCCGGGTGCAGGTTTTAGGCCGATTTCGCCAGGTTGCGCAGCACGTAATGCAGCACGCCACCATTCTCGACATATTCGATCTCGACCGCAGTATCGATCCGGCATTTCAGGGCGATATCTTTGGTCGTGCCATCTGCATATGTGATGGTACAGGGCACTTCGCTAAGCGGCACCAGATCCCCAGCCAGGCCGGTGATATCGAACACCTCGTCGCCTGTCAGGCCCAGCGTCTTGCGGGTATCGCCACCGGTGAACTCCAAAGGGATCACGCCCATGCCGACCAGGTTCGAGCGGTGGATCCGCTCAAAGCTTTCCGCGATCACCGCCTTGACGCCCAACAGTGCGGTGCCCTTGGCGGCCCAATCGCGGCTGGATCCTGTGCCGTACTCCTTGCCCGCGACGACCACCAAGGGCGTGCCGTTCTCGGTATGGGCCATCGCCGCATCATAGATCGACATCTGGCTGCCGTCCGGGCCTTTTGTATAGCCGCCCTCGACGCCTTCCAGCATCTCGTTCTTGATGCGGATATTGGCAAAGGTGCCGCGCATCATCACCTGGTGGTTCCCGCGCCGCGAGCCGTAGGAGTTGAACTCGCGCTGCGGTACCTGGCGGTCCATCAGATAGGCCCCCGCAGGATGCTCGGATTTGAACGAACCCGCAGGCGAGATGTGATCCGTCGTCACCGAATCCGCCAGGATCGCCAAAACCTTAGCGCCCTTCACATCGCTGATCACCCCGGCATCTGGCCCCATGCCCTGGAAATATGGTGGGTTCTGAACATAGGTCGAGGTCGAGGGCCAGTTATAGGTCAGCGCATCGTCGGTTTCGACCGACTGCCACTGGTCGTCGCCCTTGAAGACATCAGCGTATTTCGACTGGAACGCCTCGCGGGTGACGGTTTTCTCGACCAGTTCGGCGATCTCTTTCTGGCTGGGCCAAATGTCTTTTAGATAGACGTCATTACCATCCTTGTCCTGCCCCAGCGGCTGCGTGGCGATATCGATATTCATATCGCCCGCAATGGCATAGGCGACGACCAGCGGCGGGCTGGCCAGATAGTTCGCGCGCACATCTGGGTTCACCCGGCCCTCGAAGTTACGGTTGCCGGACAGGACCGATGTCGCCACCAGGTCGCCATCGTTCACCGCCTTGGAAATTTCGGGCGGCAGGGGCCCCGAGTTGCCGATGCAGGTCGTGCAGCCATAGCCCACCAAGTTGAAGCCCAGCGCATCCAGATCATCCTGAAGCCCCGCAGCCTCAAGGTATTCGCTGACCACTTGGCTGCCCGGCGCCAGCGAGGTTTTCACCCAAGGCTTGCGATTCAGTCCCAGCGCCCGCGCCTTGCGCGCCACCAGCCCCGCGCCGATCATCACATAGGGGTTCGAGGTGTTGGTGCACGACGTAATCGCCGCAATCACGACCGAACCCGAATGAATGCTATAATCCGTCCCCTCAACCGGCACTTCCTTACCCAGGGGGCGCTTGAACTCGCTATCCATATGCCCCTTGAAGGTCTCGGCCGCGGCATCCAACAGGATCCGGTCCTGCGGCCGCTTCGGCCCCGAGATCGCTGGTTTGACGGTGCCCATGTCCAGTTCCAGCGTTGATGAGTAAACCGGATCGTAGTCCGCCCCACGCCAGAAGCCGTTCTCTTTCGCATAGGCCTCGACCAGGGCGATCCGATCCTCGGACCGGCCCGACACGTTCAGATACCGCAGCGTTTCGTTGTCGATCGGGAAGAAGCCGCAGGTCGCGCCATACTCAGGCGCCATATTGGCGATGGTCGCGCGATCCGCCAGTGGCAGGTTGTCCAGCCCCTCGCCGTAGAACTCCACAAATTTGCCAACGACCCCGTGGATCCGCAGCATCTCGACCACACGCAGCACCAGATCGGTGGCGGTCACCCCCTCGAGCAATGCGCCTGTCAGCTTAAAGCCCACCACCTCGGGGATCAGCATCGAGACAGGCTGACCCAGCATCGCCGCCTCGGCCTCGATCCCGCCGACGCCCCAGCCCAGGATCGCCAGGCCATTGACCATCGTCGTATGGCTGTCGGTGCCCACCAAAGTGTCGGGATAGGCCACGGTCTGGCCGTTCTGATCCACATCCGTCCAGACGGTCTGGCCCAGATACTCCAGGTTCACCTGGTGGCAGATCCCAGTGCCCGGCGGCACGACGCGGAAGTTGTCAAAGGCGCCCTGCCCCCATTTCAGGAACTCGTAGCGTTCGCCATTGCGCTGATACTCCCGTTCCACATTCATCTGGAAGGCGCGCGCATTGCCGAACTCGTCGACCATCACCGAGTGATCGATCACCAGATCGACGGGGTTCAGCGGGTTGATCTTCTCGGGATCCCCCCCAAGCGAGACCATCGCATCCCGCATCGCCGCAAGATCCACGACCGCAGGCACACCGGTGAAATCCTGCATCAGCACGCGTGCGGGACGATACGCAATCTCGCGCGGGTTCTTACCCCCCTTCGCGGCCCATTCCGAAAACGCCTTGATGTCGTCCACGGTGACGGTCTTGCCGTCCTCGAACCGCAGCATGTTCTCAAGCACAACCTTCAGGGCCGCCGGCAGTTTGCTGAAATCCCCCAGCCCCGCAGCCTCGGCGGCCGCGATTGAATAATAGGACACTTCCTGTGTGCCAACTTTCAACGTGCGGCGGGTAGCGGCATTGTCAGTTCCAACGGTGATAGGCATAGGACCCCCATTTCAAAAATCATTCGTTGCGCAGAGTGGCAGAACTCTTCGCGGCGCACCATAACACGACACAAAGTGCACATGAAAGTGAAAGTGTACAATTGCATACAGTAAAGTGATAAAACCGCCAAACCCTTGGCAGCGAGGCCAATTTGCGCGTAAGCCTGGGCCATGACCCTGACCGCCATCGATCTGACATGCGTCCGCAACGGCCAAGCCCTGTTCGCACCGGTCAGTTTTACCCTGGTACCCGGTACGGCCATACGCCTGCAGGGCCCCAATGGCGTTGGCAAAACCACCCTTCTACGGGCAATCGCGGGCCTGGGCCAACGCCCCGAGGGCACGCTACGGCTCGACGGCCGGCCCGTTGGCGAAACCGAAGCGGCTTTCGCATACAGCGGCCACTTGGACGCCATCAAACCCGCGTTGACGGTGTTGGAAAATCTCACCTTCTGGGCCGAGATCCATGGCGCAAGCAATATCCAAGACACGCTCTCGCACTTCGCTTTGACCTCCCTTATAACCCGCCCCGCCGGTCGGCTTTCGGCGGGCCAAAAGCGCCGCCTGGGCCTTGCCCGCCTAGCGCTCAGCCGCGCGCGCATCTGGCTGATGGACGAGCCCACGGTCTCGCTGGACGAAGCCAGTATCGCAGCACTAGGCGCGGTCCTCACCAATCACTTGGCCGCTGGGGGTGCCGCACTGATCGCGACGCACCTGCCCCTGCCGATCGAGGCCACACCACTCACCCTTTCTGCTGCAAAACCCACCAAGATCACCGACCCCTTCCTCGCCGAAGGCGCACTCTAACATGCGCGCCCTCCTAGCCCGCGAACTAACCCTCGCCCTGCGCGCTGGCGGGGGGGCGGCCCAGGGCTTAGTTTTCTTCCTGATCGTGGTTCTGCTGATCCCCTTTGGCATGGGCCCCGAGCCCGAGGCTCTGTCCCGGGTCGCCCCCGGCACCTTATGGATCGCCGCCCTTTTGTCCTGTCTAATGACCCTGGACCGCTTGTTTCAAACCGATTTCGAGGATGGCTCCCTCGACGCCCTCGCCCTGTCTCCCCTGCCTCTCGAAGCCATCACCGCGATCAAAGCGCTGGCCCATTGGCTGACAACCGGGCTGCCGCTGACCATCATCGCGCCACTTCTCGCGCTTACGCTGAATCTCCCCAGCGCGGCCTACCCTTGGCTGATCGCCAGCCTCGCCATCGGCACCCCTGCACTCAGCTTCCTGGGTGCCATTGGCGCCGCCCTTACCCTGGGCCTCAGACGCGGCGGGCTGTTGATCGGTGTCCTGACGCTCCCCCTTTATATCCCCACGCTGATCTTTGGCGCCCGCACCGTCACCGCCGCGGCCGAGGCCCAAGCCCCGCTCCCCGCCCTCGCGCTCACCGCCGCTCTCACGCTTGCGATCCTAGCGCTTTCACCCTTTGCCACAGCCGCCATCTTGCGCATCCAAATACGATAACGCGCGGGCCTTGCCCGCTGATTGGTCAAACCACGCCCGCCAGAGGGGCCCACCCACCAAAAACGCGACCCTTCGGCCCATTGCGCGGCTCGCCCAAGCAGACTACCTCTACCCCATGTCGCTCTGGAGATACGCCAATCCTGTGGAATTCATGCGCCTCTCTGGCCGCATCCTTCCCGTCGTGACAGTCCTGTGCGCAGTCTGCCTTGCGACTGGCCTGATCTGGGGGTTCTTCTTCACGCCGGACGACTACCAACAAGGATCAACCGTCAAGATCATCTACCTGCACGTCCCCTCCGCCCTTATGGCAATCAATGCTTGGATCATGATGTTGGTTGCCTCGCTGATTTGGTTCATCCGCCGCCACCATGTCTCGGCCCTGGCCGCCCGCGCCGCCGCCCCGGTGGGCGCGGTTTTCACCCTGGTCGCGCTGCTGACGGGCGCTATCTGGGGCCAACCGATGTGGGGCACTTTTTGGGCCTGGGACCCGCGCCTCACATCCTTTCTGATCCTCTTTGTGTTCTACCTCGGCTACATGGCCCTGTGGGAGGCCGTCGAAGACCCCGAGAAAGTCGCCGACCTCACCGCCGCCCTTTGCATGGTCGGCTCGGTCTTCGCACTGCTCTCGCGCTATGCCGTGTTGTTCTGGAACCAAGGCCTGCACCAAGGCGCATCGTTGTCCCTGGATGCCGAGGAAAACGTGGCCGACGTCTTCTATCAGCCGCTGCTCTTTTGCATTGCCGGTTTCGTGCTGTTGTTCATCGCGCTGGTCCTGTTGCGCACCCGCACCGAGATCCGCCTTCGGCGCCTCCAAGCCCTGGAAACCCGTGCCACCCCCCTCGCCGAAAGGGCAATCGGATGATCGACCTAGGCGATTATGCAGCGCCCGTGCTCAGCGCCTATGCGGTCAGCATCATTTTGATAGGCGGTTTAGTCCTTGCCAGCCTGCACCGCGCCCGAAAGGCCCGTGCCGCCCTGCGCGCCGCCGAGCAGGAACAGGGGCAAACGCATGTCTGATGCACCCGGCAAATCAAAACCGGGTTTCAACCTGCTGCTGCTCTTGCCACTTGCGATCTCGCTGGCCATCGGCGGGCTTGCCGCGGCCTCGTTCCTCAAATCGCCCGAGGACCGTCAATCCTTGCCCAGCGCCTTTGCCGGTCGCCCAGCACCTGCGCTGGACCTCGACCCCCTCGACCCCGCAGCTGGGGGGCCCACCAGCGCGATGCTGACAGCGCCCGGAGTGAAACTCGTGAATTTCTGGGCCAGCTGGTGCGCGCCCTGCCGCGTCGAGCACCCGCTACTGACCGAATTGGCCACGCAAGGTGTCCCCATTATCGGTGTGAACTACAAAGACAGCCCCGAAAACGCCCAAGACTTCTTGGAAGAGCTTGGCGATCCTTTCACGCATGTCGGTGTGGACCCAGCCGGCCGCACCGGCATCAACTGGGGCCTCTACGGGGTCCCCGAAACCTTTGTGATCGACGGTGACGGCACCGTCTTGCTGCGCCACGCCGGCCCCATTACCCGTGATATCTACGAGAGCCGCTTCGCACCGCTGCTCGAAAACTAAAGAAACCCCACTTTGTTCCAAAAATATCCCCGCCGGAGGCTCCAGCACTGGCGACGAAGCGCCGACCTCAATCCTTTTGCGTCAAACTATGCTTTTGCAGCAGCGGAAATTGCGTCGCCACAAACACTAGTGTCAGAATGAACTGGCCAAAGGTGTCCAGCCAGATCCAGGCCTCCTCGCCCAACACCCGCCAGACAAATTCGTTAAACACTGACATCAGCACAAAGAAAATCACCCAATTGCGTGTGAAAATCCGCCACCCCAGGGGCGTCATGGGCATCAGCTGGCCCATAAGATATTCGATATAGGATCGCCCCTGTAACCACAGCCCAACGCCCAGGATCACCGCGAACAACCCATAAACCACCGTCGGCCGCATCTTGGTAAACGTGTCATCGTTCAACCAAATCGTCAGCCCGCCGAACACCACCACAATCGCCGCCGTGAAAACCGTCATCCGCGGCAGCGTTTTGGTCATCGCCCAACTGATCCCGATGCTGATCAACAGCATCGGCACAAAGACCGCCGTGGCCACGACAATCGCGCCATAGCTCTCGCCGCCGACCGAAACAGGGCGGTCCTGAAAATACTGATAGGCGGCGAAGTAAATCACCATCGGCCCCAGATCGAGCAGGGTTTTGACCAGCGGGTTCATTTCTCTTTCAGCCATGGCCTTCCCTTACACGCCGCCAAATTCGACCACAACCGCGCCAGCGGCGATTAGCACCATCAAGCCCCCACGCACCGGCCCCACGGCCTCTTTCAGAAAAACCCAGCCGATCACGGCCGCAAAAACGGTCGAGGTTTCGCGCAACACCGCCGCTTCGCCCACCTTGTCCAAACGGGTCGCCAACATCACTGCGCCAAAGCTGACATAGGCGATCAGCGCCGCCAAAAACCCCCGCAACAGCAGCGGTCGGGGCGAGGGGCGATCGACCATCCGCCCCCATCGCCGCCAGGCCAGAAACGGAAAGGCCAATCCATCCACCACAAAAAACCAAGCCAAAAAGGCAAAAGGGTTTTCGACCGAGCGAATGCCAAAGGCGTCATAGACCGTGTAAATCGCGACGATGACCCCCGTCAAAAGCGCCAAGCCCAAGGCGGCCCACAACACGTCGCGATCAACCTTTGTTTGGCGCAGATTGTACAACGCCAGGCCAAAAATTCCGCCCGACAGCATCAACACACCGCCCCATTGCAGGGGCGCGAAAGCCTCGCCAAAAACGATCCAAGCCCCCAGCACGGTCACCAGCGGCCCTGTACCCCGCACCACCGGATAGACGACCGTATAGGCCGCCCGCTCGTAGGCCATCGCCAAGATGAATTTATAGGCGAAGTGGATGACAAAGACGCCCACCATAAACAGCCACATCCCCGGGCCGGGCAGCGGAAAGACGAAAATCGCGAAAGGCAGCGCCATCGCGCAGTAAAAGACGTCAATCGCCCCGCGCGTCAGCCACGGATCGAACCGCCATTTCTGCAAGGCCCCAAAAACCGCATGCGCGACCGCCGAGATCAAAGCTAGTATCATCGCCACCCGCGCGCCCTCGGGCGTGCCAGCGATAGAAACCAGCCAATCGCTCATGGAACATAGCGCCCCATGCCGTTGACCACATCAAACCCCATCCAGACCTGTCAGCGCACGGGCAAAATCCTCGGGGTCAAAGGGTGCCAAGTCTTCGATCTGCTCGCCCACGCCGATGGCGTGGATCGGCAGGCCGAACCTGTCGGCGAGAGCGACCAAGACACCGCCCTTGGCGGTCCCGT
Organism: uncultured Paracoccaceae bacterium; assembly: GCA_938049225.1. Lineage (GTDB taxonomy): Bacteria > Pseudomonadota > Alphaproteobacteria > Rhodobacterales > Rhodobacteraceae > Halovulum. The sequence goes on along the minus strand of CALICM010000025.1, from coordinate 28,055 downwards.
CCAGTTTGGTCATCACCAGGCCCGTGACATCCGCCACTTGTTGGAAAATCCTTACTTGTTCCAAAGCATTCTGGCCCGTTGTCGCATCCAAAACCAACAGCGTGTTGTGTGGTGCATCCGGGTCGCGCTTACGGATCACCCGGACGATCTTGGCCAGTTCCTCCATCAAATCGGTGCGGTTCTGCAAGCGGCCCGCAGTGTCGATCATCAGCAGGTCCGCGCCCTCGGCCTCGGCCCGGGCCATTGCGTCATACGCCAGGCTGGCGGGATCCGAGCCTTCGGCTGCCGTCATCACCGGCACACCCGCACGTTCGCCCCAGACCTGCAATTGCTCGACCGCGGCAGCGCGGAAGGTGTCCCCGGCCGCGATCACAACGGACTTGCCCGCCGCCTTGAACTGGCTGGCCAACTTTCCAATCGTTGTGGTCTTGCCGGATCCATTGACACCCACCACCAAAACCACCTGGGGCGTTTTGGGATAAATCGGCATCGGCCGTGCCACAGGCTCCAGTATCGCCCGAACCTCGTCCGCCAGCAGCCCCTTGATATCCGTCACACCCAAACGCCGCCCGAACCGTCCCTCGGCCATGTTTCCCGCGACTTTCAAGGCCGTCTCGACCCCCATATCGGCTTGGATCAACACCTCTTCCAGGCTTTCCAGCATCGCGTCGTCCAGAACTCGTTGCGGCTGTGCAGACCGCCGCCCCGTCAACCGGCCCAGCAACCCACCGCTGGGCGCCGGGGCTGAAGTCTCAGCAGGCTGGGGGGCTGGCTTTTCGACAACCTCGGGTGGCTGTTCTGTATCAGGCACGGGCGTGTCTTCAACCGGCGGCGCCGGGGCCTCGTCCACCAGGCTTTCCAACCCCTCCTCCAGTTTCGAGGAGGACTTGAAAAGTCGATCTTTAAGCTTGCTGAAAAACGCCACACGCCTGTCCTTCTGCCGGTGCTTCCCTCACCTAATATGCTTGCACAGCAGATGGAAGCCCGTGGAAACGCGTCCTTAGCGGATAGACATCACCTCGATCGCGAAGGTCAGATCCTTGCCCGCCAAAGGGTGGTTTCCATCCAAGGTCACCGATGTTTCGTTCATGGCCACCACGACCAGCGGCAAGTTCCGCCCATCGGGTGTCTGCATCTGCAGCCGCAATCCAACCTCAAGCACCATATCTTCGGGGAATTGCGTCCGCGGCACCTCCTGCATCGCATTGGGGATCAGGGGCCCATAGGCCTGGTCCGCGTGCACTTCGACCACCTTCTTGTCGCCCACCGCCATACCCGGCAAGGCCTTGTCCAACCCCGGAATGATCTGCCCCGCGCCGACGGCAAACTCCAACGGATCACGCCCTTCCGAGCTGTCAAAGACGGCCCCGTCATTTAGGGTCCCAGTGTAATGTATTCGAACAGTGTCACCCGACTTCACTTTTGTCATTTCCGCCCCGGCATGGTTTCGTCCCAAATACTCAGCACCTCTATGCATTCATGCGCTGGTTTGCGTTTGCGTCACCTCAACACATGAAAAGGCCCCGTCAGCCAGACTGACAGGGCCCGATTGCACCAGCAAGGTGTTTCGTTATTGGCTCAGGCTTTCGCTTACGCCCTCGACCCCGGCTTGCACGCCTTCGCCCACGCCCTCGACGGCGCCGCCGACGACCTCGCCGCCGGTTTCGATGTCCTGGCCCGCGCCGCGCAAGGTGTTACATCCGGCCAAAGCAGCCAAGATGACGAATGTCGCTACGTATTTCATAGTGTATCCTTTCGATTGGTCTTTCACAGGTCTGCGCGACGACGGTGTTACTACCGCCTGATTGTTATGTTTCCGCCGGACCACGCCGTCCGCCGGTGTCTGAAGATCTTTGTATCCCCTCCCCCGATTGGTCCCGGTGCAACACCCACCGGATGCCGGTCCACCGACCGGCACAGCGCCTTGCGCCAAAAACCGCAAGACACCGGCCAGACCCCAGGTTACCCAGTTTCCGCAGGCTTGCCTCCACAAGTTTGTTCACGATTGCGAAACATGCCAATCGCCGCGCATTATGCTTGAAATGTAATGTTATATCATTCTATGAACAGCGTGAACCCACAGGATGCCCCATATGCGATACCTCCTTGCTCTGTTGATCAGCCTACTGCCGCTCACAGCCTCTGCCGCACCCCGCGTCGTCGCGGACATTGCCCCAGTACACAGTATTGCCGCCGCCATTATGCAGGGCGCGAGCACGCCCGAGTTGCTTGTGCCGGCCACTGCCGACGTCCACGGGATCGCGCTGCGCCCCTCTGACGCGCGTCGGTTGTCCGAGGCCGACATCGTCTTTTGGATCGGCCCCGCGCTGAGCCCCTGGCTTTCCGACCCCCTAGATAGCCTGGCCCCCCAAGCGCAGCGGATCGCCTTGACCGAGTTGGACCTACCAACCTTGCTGCCGACACGGGAAAACGCGGCGTTCGAGGCGCACGATCATGACCATGACCACGACGAGCACGCAACTGACGCGCCGATTGACCCACATATTTGGCTAGCCCCGGAAAATGCCATCCGGATCGCGGCGCATATGGCTCAGGTCTTGGGGGAAGCGGATCCCGTCAACGCCGCCCTCTATCAGGCCAACGCCACCCAACTGGCGGCGAGGATCGAGGCGGCCAGCGCAGTGGTCGAAACCACCCTTGCCCCCCATGCCAATGGGGCCTTCATCGTGCTGCACGATGCCTATCACTATTTCGAGGATCGCTTCGGCATAGCGGCGACAGCCGCGATCAGCGCCAGCGATGCCGCCGCCCCGGGCGCTGCGCGGCTCCAGGCCGTGCGTGCGCTGATTGCTGAGACCCCGAACCTGCGGTGTCTTTTCGCCGAGCCACAACAAGCCGACGCCCAGGCGCGTCAAATCGCTCAAGACACAGGACTTTACCTCGCGACCCTGGACCCGATGGGCGTTGACCTGCCACCTGGGCCCGCGCTTTTCCCAGAGCTGATCGAAAACTTGGCGGCGTCCCTTGCAGAGTGTCTCGCTAAGGACTGAGTGGTCATTGCCCTGGTCGCCCGACGACCCCCGGCCTGAACCGCCAAACATAATAAGGCGCGTGCTGGGCATGATACGCGGCATCTTGCAACACAACATGCGGGATCGCGCTGTCCGCCAGATAAAGCCACCCATCGGGTCCGAAACTCAATCCATCCGCCCACCGAATGCGCGTGTCTTTGATCACCGTGCGCAAGACCCCTTCGATATCTAGCGACAGGATCGCTTGGTGCTCGATATCCGTCATATAGACGGTACCATCCACATCCATCGAAAACCCGTCGCTCAGCGGTTTCGCCGCGACCGCCGTCACCTCGGCCGCCAGCGCTATGGCTGAAAGCTGCGGATTTTGTAGCGCGACCGTCGGCACTTTATGCAGAACCCCATGGTTCATCGCCCCGAAGTACAAGAACTGATCGTCCGGGCTGAGGGCGATCCCGTCGACGCCGGTGCGCATCTCAAGAAAGCCGCCAAAAAACGCCATGTCCTTGATCTGATTACGGATCAAATAGGCCCGCGGCATTACTGTGCTGTGCCGGTTCAGCACCCTCCATGCCCGTTCCGCCTCGACATCATAAACGATCAGCGCCGGGCGCCGCATCCAATAGCCAACATCGGCGATATAGATCCAACGGCCGTCCGCGCTGATCTGCAGATCCTGCAAGAACGAGCCTCGTGGCGCGATGCTGGGGTCAAAAGCGTAATCATGCACAACCGACCCGTCGCTCAGGTCATAGGCGATCAGGCGCGGGGCGCCCATGCCATGGTTGCCGGGATCAATCACCCACAAGCGGTTTTGCGTGTCCACCACCAGGCCCAATGGGGTCTCCAACGCCGTCGCTTGCGCCTCGGACGGATAGGGGATCGCGGCGCCATCGCGCCATTCATAAAGCTTCGGACCCACCGGCCGCGACTCGGGATGGATCGTATAAAAGACACGTCCGTCAGCCGAAACGGCCGCATTGCCGATGGGTCTGTCCGAGGTAACGACAACCTCGAGCGTGCCTTGCGGGAACACAGGCTCAGTCGACAAATCACCATAGGGCAAGCCGCCGCCAAACAGGAAATACGCAAGCCCCGCGAGTGCGGCCACTGCGGCGACCAGCACGCCCAAGATCCAAAACAGCCAAGACAGCATTCGGGCGCCCCCAGTTGTGACTTCCGCGCCATATGACGCCAGCCGCCGTGTGGGGGCAAGGGGCCAGGCCGCGGGCTTGTAAAACGGGGGGGCACCGCTTAAACGTTATAGAGTAACATTTCCCGGGACCCCGCCCATGGCCGTCGCTTTCCAAACCCATGACCACGCCCGGTGCACGGACAGCGCCATGACCAACGCGCGCGCGATCTGTGCCGCGCGCGGCCTGCGGCTGACACCGGCGCGGGCCCGGGTGCTCGAGATCCTGCTGGAGGCGCACCGCGCGCTTGGCGCCTATGATATCCTTGAGCGTCTGAATGCCGAAGGGAAGCCTGCCCAACCGCCAACCGCGTACCGGGCGCTGGATTTCCTGGTCAGCAACGGTCTGGCGCATAAGATCGAAGGGCAAAATGCTTTTATCGCCTGCACCCATCCCGACCGGGACCATGACGCCGCATTCCTGATCTGCCGCGCCTGCCACACCGTGGCCGAAGCCCCACGCGCCGCCGCCTCGGGCAGCCTCGGCCAGGCGGCTCGCAGCCTTGGCTTTAAAATCGAACGCACCGTTATCGAGGCCGAGGGCCTGTGCCCCCGCTGCCAGGGCACCACACCGCCATGCTGATCCAAGCCGCCGGTGTCGCCGCACGCTATGGCACCACGCCAGCGTTGTCAGGCATCGATCTGACGCTGGAAAGGGGTGAGATTGTCACCGTCATCGGCCCCAATGGATCGGGCAAATCCACCCTGATGAAACTGCTGATCGGCGCCATTCCCCCGACCGAAGGCCGCGTCACTCGCGCACCCGGCCTGACCGTCGGCTATGTCCCGCAGCGGCTTGAGATCGACCGCACGATGCCGATCACTGTGGACCGTTTCCTCAGCCTCGGCAGCCGCGTCAAGCCCGCGCAAAAGGCCGCGATGCTGGCGCGCGTTGGCCTGGCCGACGTGCTCAATCGTCAAATGAGCAGTCTGTCGGGCGGTCAGTTTCAACGGGTTATGCTGGCTCAAGCCCTGCTGACAAAACCCGACCTTTTGGCCTTGGACGAGGCGACCCAAGGCCTCGACCAACCAGGTGTCGCCGCCTTCTATCGCCTGATTGCCGAGGTCCGCGACGAGTTGGGCTGCGCCATCCTGATGATCAGCCATGACCTGCATGTGGTGATGAGTGCCACCGACCGTGTCATCTGCCTGAACGGCCATATTTGTTGCGAGGGCGCGCCCACCGTTGTCACGGACACGCCAGAATACCGTGCCTTGTTCGGTCTGGGGACCGAGGGCGCGCTGGCGCTTTATCGCCACGAACATGACCACCATCATTGATGCTGGATGATTTCCTCTTCCGCGCGACCCTCGCCGGTCTCGCCGTTGCCCTAGCCGCAGGTCCCTTGGGCTGTTTCGTCGTCTGGCGCCGCATGGCCTATTTCGGCGACGCCACGGCCCATGCGGCCATCTTGGGCGTCGCTTTGTCGCTGACCTTTTCGGTGTCACTCTACCTGGGCGTCGGTCTGACGGTCTCGGTCATCGCGCTGGCCGTTGCGTCACTGACTGGACGCGGCTTTGCCCCGGACACGATCCTGGGGGTCGCCGCCCATGGTGGCTTGGCCACGGGGCTGGTCGCGGTATCATTCTTGCCAGGCGTGCGCACCGACATCACCGCCTATTTGTTCGGCGATATCCTGGCCGTGGGCAAATCTGACCTTGCCGTCATCGCCCTGGGCGCTGCCGGTGTCGCAGCCCTGACCGTCTGGCGCTGGGTGCCGCTGCTAACCGCCACATTACACCCGGACCTTGCCATCGCGCGCGGGATCGCCCCCAGGCGCGAACAGCTGTTTCTGACCCTCGCCCTGGCCGCGCTGGTCGCGGTCGCGCTAAAGGTCGTCGGCGCGCTGCTGATCACCGCGATGCTGATTATCCCCGCAGCCGCTGCCAGACCCCTGACGCGCACGCCCGAGGCGATGGCGTTGACCGCAATCGCCCTGGGCGCCCTGTCGGTGACCGGCGGTCTGCGGCTGTCGGCGACCGCCGATACGCCCGCGGGCCCCTCCATCGTGGTCATCGCGGTGATCCTGTTCCTTGTCACCGCGACCTTGGGCAGCCTGCGCCGCTAACCCTCAACGGACCGAGGTCAACAACCGCTCGGCCCCGCGTGCCAGCAGGCCCAGGTCACTGCCCACCGCCACAAACAAAAACCCAGCGTCCAGCACATGCTTGGTCAGATCCGGCGTACCGACCAATGTTCCCACCGGCTTGCCCATCGCCTGGACCTTTGCCGCTGTGGCAAAAATCTGATCCCACAGCTCGTCATCCAGGATCTGACCCATTTTGCCCATGCTCGCGGCAATATCCGCTGGACCAAAGAACACCCCATCGACCCCGTCAACCGCCGCGATCTCCTCAACCCTTCCCATCGCCTCGATGGTTTCGACCTGGACCAGCACGCAGGTCTGCCGATCCACTTCGTCGATATACCCTTTGTCGCGGCCAAACCGGTTGCCGCGCTGGGTCAAGCTCACCCCGCGCACGCCCTTGGGTGGATAACGGCAGGCGGCCACCGCCGCCTCAGCCTCGGCCACGGTTTGAACCATGGGAAACAAGACCCCGGGCGCGCCCAGATCCATCAGCCGCTTGACCATCACCGTGTCGTTCCACATCGGCCGCACCAGGGCTGTGGTGTCATAGGCCTGGGCGGCCTGAAACTGCTGCAGCACAGTGGCCAGGTCATTGGGCGCATGCTCCATATCCATCAGCAGCCAGTCAAAGCCGACGTCCGCCACCGCATCCGTCGCGAACCCCGAACACAGGCTGATCCACAGCCCGATCTGCGGGGTGCCCGCCTCCAATCCACGTTTGAACTTATTCTCAATCATCGTCATCCCTTCCCTGAAAACCTCATTGCCACGGGTCACATCACCTGATGTGGCCGCAACAAATCCCACCGAAATTCGACCCCCGTTCCGGACACATCCGGCGCCACAGCGCGGCCCGCCTGCAGCACCAGGGGCAGCGTTGTATAGGTGTCGATGGGAAAGCTATGCGCCTCGATCAGCCCCGCGTTGGGCTGCGCGCTGACCAAGCTGACATGCAACTCTTGCATCCCATGGCTGGACACCGGCAGACCGGCCGCCCGCGCCAGTTCCGCCACCGCCAACCAGCCGCTGATCCCGCCGCAGTTCGAGGCATCGGGTTGAATATGGCTCAGCTTCGAGACCGCCAAGGCCCGCCGAAACTCATGGATCGTATGCAGGTTCTCACCCATCGCCAGCGGCACACCGGTCGCTTCGGCCACTTGCGCATACCCCTCGAAATCATCCGGGTCGATAGGTTCTTCGAACCAGAGAATATCCAAGGGCGCGAAGGCATGGGCCGCCGCGATCGCCTGCTCGACACTTAGCGCATAATTCGCATCAACCATGAAGGCCCTATCCGGACCCAGCAACCCACGCACCGCCGTCGCACGAGCGACGTCATCCGCCAGATCCGGCCGCCCCACCTTGATCTTCACCCCGTCAAAGCCGCGCGCCAGATACCCTTCGGTCTGCTTGAGCAGCTTGTCCAAGGAAAAGTTCAGATCGATCCCCCCGGCATAAGCACCGCAATCCCGCGCCGCCCCGCCCGCCATTTGCCAAAGGGCACGCCCCTCGCGCTTGCCGCGAATGTCCCACAACGCGATATCCACGGCCGAGATCGCAAAACTCAACACCCCACCACGCCCCACGTAATGCATATGCCAATGCATTTGCTCAAAACGGGCGGCGATATCGGACCCATCCTGGCCCAAAAGCAGGGGCCCCAGATCCGCTTGGATCAGTGCCAGCACGGCCCTTCCCCCGCGCCCCCCGGTATAAGTATAGCCCACCCCTTCGGTCCCATCGGCCAGGCGGACGGTCACGGTGATCAGGTCGAAATGAGAATGCTCGCCATGTTGGGCATCCACCAAAACCTCGGCCAGCGGCACCGCGAACAGATGCGCCTCGACCGACACGATGGCCGTCCCCTTTTGTGCCATATCCATCCTCCCCCTTGGGGACTGGGCATCCCCTTTTTGCTTAGCTATACCAGGGCACAAGCCGCTGGCCAGCCCGAAAGGACGCTTCATGACCAAGCCTGACCTCCTGCTGATCGGCGACTACCCGGGCTGGGATATGCAAGCATTTCAGGCGGGCTATACCTGCCATCACAGCCCCTTGGACCAAGTGGACGCGGCGCTGGCAAGCCGCCTGCGCGCGGTTGCCTTTAAAGACCACATCCCCTTTACCGCGCAGATGATGGACCAGTTGCCCAGTTTGGGGCTGATCGCAAACTTCGGCGTCGGCTATGATGCGATCGACACCCAGGCCGCCACGGCGCGCGGCATCAAAGTGACCAACACCCCCGATGTGCTGACCGACGATGTGGCCGATCTGGCGGTGGGCATGCTGCTGGCCATCACCCGAAACATGGTGCAGGCCGACACCTGGGTGCGCAGTGGCGACTGGGCCCGCCGGGGGCCGTTGCCGCTGAACCGGACGGTTACCGGCAAACGCGTCGGCATCGTCGGGTTGGGCCGCATCGGCCGCGCCATTGCCGAGCGTCTGGTCGCTTTCAAAACCCCGATCAGCTACTATTCTCGAACCCCTAAAAAGACGCCTTCAGATTGGTCCTACCACGCCGATATCACACAAATGGCCGCGCAATGTGACGCTCTGGTCGTGGCCCTCAGTGGCGGCCCCGACACGGCGGGCCTGATCACCGCAGCAGCCCTCAAAGCCCTCGGGCCCGAAGGTACGCTGATCAACATCTCGCGCGGATCCACCGTTGACGAGGCGGCCCTTCTGACAGCGCTCGAGACCGGCACTTTGGGGGCCGCCGCGCTAGACGTCTTCGCGACCGAACCCGCCTGCGATCCCCGTTTCGCGACCCTGAAAAATACCGTGCTGCAACCCCATCAAGCCTCGGCCACCATCGAAACCCGCCAGGCCATGGGTCAATTGCAGCGCGATAATCTTGATGCCTTCTTCGCGGATAAGCCGCTGATCACCCCGGTGAACTGAACCCGGGGGCCGGTGTGTCTCAACCGTCCAATGCCCTAAAATACCCAAACACCACCGCCCCATCGGCGCAGCCGCCAAAGCCCCCACACCACGGCGAAACCGGCGGCGGGGCCCCGGGCCTGCGCAAGCAGGCCTGGGGGATAAAAAACTTGGCCCCGGTACGGGGCCACCTTTAGCCAGGAAAAGCCACAACCTCCTGCCGTTGCGCGCCCAGGCCTTCGACCTCCAATTCCATCACATCGCCCGGCTTCAGATAGCGTGGCGGTTTCTGCCCCATGCCAACACCCTCGGGCGTTCCAGTGGCAATGACATCGCCAACACGCAACAGCATGAAGCGGGACATATAACTCACGATCTCGGCGATGCTGAAAATCATGTCCGAGGTTGAGGAGTTCTGCATCACCTGACCATTGACTTTCGTCCATAACCCCAGCGCTTGCGGATCGGGGATCTCGTCGGCGGTGACCAACCAAGGCCCCAGGGGCCCGAACGTGGGCGCGGATTTGCCCTTGGTCCAAGTCCCACCACGGTGCAGCTGAAACTCCCGTTCCGAAACATCATTAATCGTGCAATAGGCCGAGACATAAGACAGCGCATCCGCTTCGGAAACGTAAGAGGCCTCGCGGCCGATCACGACGCCCAGTTCGACCTCCCAATCGCCTTTTTCAGCCCCTTCGGGCAAAACCACCGGGTCAAAAGGCCCGGACAGGGCGGTCGAGGCTTTGCCAAAGAGCACCGGCTCGGCCGGGGGTTCGGCCCCGGATTCGGCGGCATGTTTGGCGTAATTCAGGCCCACACAGTGAAAATTCGGGACATCCGCCAGGGCCGCGCCCAGACGGGTCTCGGCGGGCACCGCCGGAAGGGCCGCAAGATCTTGTTGGGCCAGTTTCGCCAAGGCCTCGACCGAAACCGAATCGCCTTGGAAATCAGAAGTGACGGAGGAGAGATCGCGGATCGTGCCATCCGGGGCCAGGCAGCCAGGTTTTTCAGCGCCTTTGGGACCGAAGCGAAGCAGTTTCATAGGGAACCTCCGAAGTTTTGGCCCAGGAAAAGAGCCTGATTCTTGTCTTATGGTCGGCTGGGTATACCCTGAAAAAGCGACGATACCATAGGGTTTCGCGGTGATATCCCATGTAACAACATGAAATCAAAGACAAACGCGCCCCATTGGACTCACCGCGCGCGCGGCAGCTCCTCGGGCGGGCGTTTCATCACGGCCTCGATCTGGGCCATTACCTCGGACGGCAGTGGACCGTGGTCAAGGGCGCCAGCGTTGTCTTGTATTTGCGCCACCGTTCGTGCACCGGGAAGCGGGATGTTGCGCGGTGATTTCGCCATCAACCAGCAAAGCGCGCCCTGCGACAGCGTGCGCCCGTCGGTTTGCAACAAGTCGCGCAGCGCATCCAGCATATCCAAATAGGGCTGCTCGACCTTGGCATCGGTGAAATAACCGCGCCAGGGCTCGTTGGTCGAACGGATATCATCGCTTGGCAAGACTGAGTTCGCGTCGAACTTGCCAGTCAGAAGGCCCATCGCCAATGGGGACCGAATAAAGGCGGTCAGCGCGTGCTGCTCGACGACGCCCTGGATCGTGGGCACATCGAAAAACACGTTCATCGCATGTTGAACGCCGACAAACCCCTCGCGCCCGGCCATTGCCACAGCGCGATCAGGGAAATCGGTGCTCCATCCAAAGGACCGTATCTTTCCAACCTCAAGCGCCAGCGCCATTTGATCAAAGATCGGACCCGCTTGGGCGATGGACAGGTCATTTGGATGCAATAGCAGGACATCGATGCAGTCGCGGTCCAGGCGTTTGAGACAACGGTCAATGGCCGGACCAACAGCGTTGGGGTCGACCTCCTCCCCCAACAACTGCTTGGTTGCCTCGTCAAAGCGGAGCCCGATTTTGGTGATCACCAATGCCTCGGGACGGCGTTTCAGCGCCTGGCCCAGCAGACGCTCCGAATGCCCCGCGCCGTAAACAGCGGCCGTATCGAAAAGCCGAATGCCCGCGTCGAGGGCCGCATGGATCGTGCGGATGGACATGCCATCCTCGGCGTTCGCATAGCCCAGGGGCTGCTCGCCGCGAAAAAACGGCCCCCCAATGGGCCAACCGCCCATGCCTAGGGGCGGTATGTCGGTTCCAAGCAGGTTCATCGCGAAACTCCCTTTGATGTGGTCACCGGGGGAGCATGCGGCAGGACAATTGCCGTTTCCATGAAATCTATTGTAAAGGTCATTTCATGAATGAAACGAATTTGGATTGGGACGACCTGCGGCTCTTTCTGGCCGTGGCGCGCGGCGGCGGATTGGCCGTAGCGGCGCAAGCAACGGGGAAAAGTCCACCGACGTTAGGCCGAAGGATGCTGGCGTTAGAGACCGCCGTTGGGGCCGAGCTGTTTCAGCGCCTGCCCCGCGGTTACGACCTGACCGAGGCGGGCGCGGCGTTCCTGACAAAGATCACCGCCCTTGAAACCCAGATCGACCCGCTAACGCAAAGCGCACGGCGCGACGGCAGACCGCTGATCAGGATTTCGGCCGGGACCTGGATGACCCGTGTTCTCTGCGACGCGGCCGACCAGATCTTGGGGCCGCGCCGCGACACGCGTTTACGGTTTATCGCGGCGGATCACGTGTTGGACATTGCCCGGCGCGAAGCGGTGATCGGCATCCGCAATCATAGGCCCGAGCAATTGGGACTGGCCTGTCGGAGGGTCGGGCAGGTCCGCTTCGCAGGCTATGCGACCGGCGCACGGCCGGTCCTATGGGCGCGGGTGATGGGCAAGACCCCTTCGGCGCAATGGGTCGCCGCCCATAAGGAGCCCGGCGATTGTCTTGAGGTGACCACGCCGCGCAATGCGCTGGACCTGGCACTGGCTGGGGCAGCCTGCGTGGTTCTGCCGACATTTGTTGGGGATCGCACGCCCGGGCTGCTGCAAGTCACACCGTTAATTGACGAGCTGCAACATGATCAATGGCTGGTCACCCATGCACAGGAGCGGTTCATACCGGAAGTGCGGGGAACCATTGATCGCGTTTATACCGTTCTGAGGGATCTACACCGGATGCGCGATGTTTAGGGTCAAAAGTACACTCCGGCAGCTTCGAATTTGCCATTGTTTCGCCCTGCGGTCGTGTTTGGCTAGCGCCCGGACGTTTCGCCGGGTAGTAGAAATGACAACAGACAGGTTATCGAGGAGTTTACGATGGGCAGAGCCTTTTTGATCCGCTGGGCGGCAGCCCTGTTCCTGGTCTTGGTGACGTTTAACCCGACCTCGCTGAACTATTACCGCTGGGCGCAGAACAATTGGGACACCTCGACACCAATGGTGGCGCTTTTCGGGCTGGTGCTGTTGGTCGGCTATATCATCTTTTTCCGCGCGACGTTCAGATCCATTGGCTATATCGGCATTGGGCTGGTGGTGGCCCTGGTCGGGGCGGTTTTATGGGTCCTGTGGGACTGGGGTTGGATCAGTTTCGAGAACCCAACAGCGCTGACGTGGATCGGCCTCATCGCCTTGTCATTCATTATGGGTGTGGGTCTGAGTTGGTCGATTATCCGGCGGCGTCTGTCCGGTCAGCTGGACGTGGACGATGTGGAGCCGACCAGCGAGTGAGCCGGGCTTGAATTGCCCATCGACACCCCACAGCTATTGCGCTAGACCGCGCGCCTGAGCCCTTGAACGCTGCCGAGAGACCTCGCGACCCATGGAAAATATCATCCTGACCGTGCATCTACTGCTGGCGCTAGCGCTAATCCTGTCGGTGCTGCTGCAGCGCTCGGAAGGCGGCGGTTTGGGTATTGGCGGCGGGGGCGGCAGCGTCTCGGGGCGGCCACCGGCCAGTCCCATGGCGAAATTCACCTGGATACTGGCGATCGGGTTCATCCTGACCAGCCTAACGCTGACCTATTTCGCGACGCAGAATGCCTCTGGCGGGTCGGTGATCGAACGGCTCAGTGACGAAGATGGGGCGCTGACGCCACCGACCTCGCCTGCTTTGCCGCCTGCGTTGGGCGGGGATCTGACCCCGCCCGCAGCCACCGATGGACCTGCGGTACCGCCCAGCGAGTGATTGCGGGCGCAGGGTAAAAAGGGGCAACCGCTGGTTACTCCCTTTGTATTTTCCACAGGATGTTGCGTCTGATGGGTTGTCGACCGGGCGAGAGTCTGGTTACTATGGCCCCCCGTGGAGCACAATAATTTGGCGGCAACGCCCGCGCACGGGGAGGCGCTGGAAACCATGGCGCGGTTTATCTTTATCACCGGTGGTGTTGTGTCCAGCCTGGGCAAGGGCTTGGCTTCGGCCGCCTTGGGCGCGCTGCTGCAAGCGCGCGGGTATTCGGTGCGCCTGCGTAAGCTCGACCCGTATTTGAACGTCGATCCGGGCACGATGAGCCCGTTTGAACATGGCGAGGTGTTTGTCACTGACGATGGCGCCGAGACAGATCTAGACCTGGGCCATTACGAGCGGTTCACCGGCGTCGCAGCGCGGGCGACGGATTCGATCAGCTCAGGGCGGATCTATTCGACCGTGCTCGAGAAAGAGCGGCGCGGGGACTATCTGGGCAAGACCATCCAGGTGATCCCACACGTCACGGACGAAATTAAGGATTTCATACGGATCGGCGAGAACGAGGTCGATTTCATGCTGTGCGAGATCGGCGGCACCGTCGGCGATATCGAGGGTCTGCCGTTCTTCGAGGCGATTCGGCAGTTCGCCCAGGACAAGCCACGCGGGCAATGTATTTTCATGCATCTCACGTTGCTGCCCTTCATCGCGGCCAGCGGCGAGCTGAAGACCAAACCGACACAACACTCGGTCAAAGAGTTGCGCTCGATCGGTCTGGCACCGGATGTGCTGGTCTGCCGGTCCGAGCGGCCGATCCCCGAGAAAGAGCGCGACAAGCTGGCGCTGTTCTGCAACGTGCGGCCCGACAGCGTGATCGCAGCCTTGGATCTGAAATCGATCTACGAGGCCCCGCTGGCCTATCACCAAGCGGGGCTGGATCAAGCGGTGCTCGACGCTTTCGGTATCTCACCCGCGCCCCAACCGAACCTGAAGGTATGGGAAGATGTCGCGGACAGGGTCTATAACCCCGAAGGCGAGGTGCGGGTAGCGATCGTCGGCAAATACACTCAGCTCGAAGATGCCTATAAGTCGATTGCCGAGGCATTGACCCATGGCGGCATGGCGAACCGGGTCAAGGTCCGCGCCGAATGGCTGGACGCCGAGGTTTTCGAGCAGGACAAGGACGTGGCCCCTCTTCTTGAAGGCTATGACGCCATCCTGGTGCCCGGCGGCTTTGGCGAGCGCGGGACCGAGGGCAAGATCCGCGCGGCAGCCTTTGCCCGCGATCACAAAGTTCCCTATCTGGGGATTTGCCTCGGCATGCAAATGGCGGTGATCGAAGCTGCGCGGGATCTGGCGGGGCTGGCAAACGCGGGCTCGGAAGAATTCGACCACGAGGCGGGTGTGAAACGCTTCGAACCTGTGGTCTATCATCTAAAAGAATGGGTCGAAGGCAACCGAACCGTGCAGCGCACCACCGCGGATGACAAAGGCGGGACGATGCGGCTGGGGGCTTACAATGCCGTGCTGACAGACAACAGTCAGGTGGCGCAGATCTACGGCGATACCGCGATCTCCGAGCGGCACAGACACCGGTACGAGGTCGATATCAAATACCGCGAAAAGCTCGAGGCCGCAGGCCTGTGCTTTTCGGGCATGTCCCCCGATGGCCGACTGCCCGAAATTGTCGAGATCAAGGACCACCCATGGTTTATCGGCGTGCAGTTTCACCCCGAACTGAAATCAAAGCCCTTCGCCCCGCACCCGCTGTTTCGCGATTTCGTACGGGCCGCGTTGGAGCAATCGCGCTTAGTTTGAGAGGGTGGCGAGATGTTTGCTGATCTGCTGAACCGCCTGACCGGGGCCGCCCCGCAGCCCGATGCACAAGCCGACTATCGTTTGTCTCTAGCGGCCCTTCTGGTACGTCTGGCCAAGATCGACGATGTTTACGCGGCCAGCGAGATCGCGAGTATCGACGCAACCCTCGCGGATCGCTATGGCCTTACCCCATCCGGGGCGGCGGCTCTCAGGCTAGAGGGTGAAGCTTTGGAGGCCGAGGTTGGTGATACTGTTCGCTTGACCAAAGCCATCAAAGACGGCGTGCCCTACCAGGAACGCAGCGCGATCATCGAGGCGCTGTGGCGGGTCGTTCTGGCCGACAACGAACGAGATCACGCTGAGAACGCGTTTCTGCGCTTGGCCGCGAAACTACTCGGCGTCAACGACGTGGACAGCGGGCTGGCCCGGCAGCGGGCAATGTCGCCAGGCACGGCGAACGGCGGGGTATAGGGCAACCGTCGATGCCTCCGGCGGGGATATTTAAGGGACAAAGTGGAGTTTTTGCGCCACGGGCCCCGACCACTCGGAAGAGTGGTCGGGGTTTGAAAAGGTGTGCCCCCGCTTTGCGGGGGCTCATTTTGGTCAGAGGCACAGCGCTTAAGCGTCCAGTTCGGCGTCCCAATAGAGATAGTCCATCCAACTGTCGTGCAGATGGTTGGGCGGGAATTTCCGGCCGGTGTTTTGCAGCTCACCTGGCTGCGGTATTCGCGGCTTTTTTCGCAGGTGCATGTTGCACTGTTTCAGCGTTTTCGAGCCTTTGCGCAGGTTGCAAGGGCCGCATGCGGCAACCACGTTCTCCCAGGTTGTGCGCCCACCACGCGCGCGCGGCAACACGTGATCAAAGGTCATATCGCCTTTGGCCCCGCAATATTGACAGGTGAACTCGTCGCGCAAGAACAGGTTGAACCGTGTGAAAGCCGCCACCCGCGCCGGTTTGACATAGTCTTTCAGGACCACAACCGAGGGGATGCGGATCTCCATCGAGGGCGAACGGACGACCTCGTCATATTCCGACAACACCATCACCCGGTCCAGAAACGCAGCCTTCACCGCCTCCTGCCAGGGCCATAGTGACAGCGGCAGATAGCTCAACGGGCGGTAATCTGCGTTCAACACCAGCGCGGGGTGATCCCGCGACCCGGCCGGTTGCCGAATAAAGCTTGGTTGGTGCACCGCTTCCATGGTTAACCCGTTTCCTTGTCTTCGCGACCGCCCATCGATTGGGGCTCCCGTGCCGCCGACTATATATCGGGCAGCGGGTGACGCAACACTCAACATTATGCGCCCGCAAGCTCTTTTACCCAAGATGTGCCACAGAGCGGCTACAGTTTCACAACGTTTGGCGGGCAAGATAGCGCGCCAGCACGGCCTTCACAGGCCCAAGCGCTCGTGGATAAAGCCCAAGGCCAGGCCCAGCCCATCAGGCGCGATCCCATGCCCCATGCCGGGCGAGACATGGGTGGCCACCTGAAATCCAGCCGCCATCAGCGCCTCGGACGCCTCGGGCAAATGGGCCGGCGGCACCACATCATCTTGATCGCCATGGATCAACAGGACGGGCGGTTTGGAAACCACCTCGGCCGCCAGCAGATCGGGCTGGATCAAACGCCCCGAGAAGCCGACGACACCGGCCAATGGCTCCGCCCGGCGCGGCGCCACTTGCAGGCTGATCATCGTGCCCTGCGAGAAGCCGACCAGCACAGTGCGCTCCGCGCCAAGCCCAGTATCCGTCATCAACGTATCCAGCCAGGCGTTCAGCGCTTGCGCGGCGGCCAGCATGCCCGCGACCGCCTGCGCTTCGGTCGAACCGTCCATGCGCGGGATCGAGAACCATTGATATCCCATCGGGTTCATCCCGCATCGATCCGGCGCGTTGGGGGCGAAAAAGGCCGTGTCCGGCAGATGCGGCGCCAGGGGTTCGGCCAGGCCCAGCAGGTCATTGCCATCCGCGCCATAGCCATGCAGGAACACAACATTCGAGGTGGCCGTACCGCTGGCAGCGGGGCGGCTGGGGCCGGAAAGCGGGCTCATGTGCTTATTCCTTCGCGCGACTTGACGACCGCGTAATATTGCCAAAGCAGCGTGGCCGCAACCGTCCGCCACGGCGCCCAGGCCTCGGCCATCTGCCGCAACGCCTTCTCGGTCGGACGGGCGGGCAGATCATGGGTCAGCCGGGCGGCCTCCTGCAGGGCCAAATCGCCGGCGGCGAAAGTGTCGGGACGCCCCAGCGAAAACATCACATAGATCTCGGCCGTC
This sequence comes from uncultured Paracoccaceae bacterium, assembly GCA_938049225.1. Classification (GTDB taxonomy): domain Bacteria; phylum Pseudomonadota; class Alphaproteobacteria; order Rhodobacterales; family Rhodobacteraceae; genus Halovulum. The sequence continues at coordinate 10,710 of CALICM010000025.1, read as the reverse complement.
CATTGGCCGATGCCCGGCACGGCAGTCAGGGTTTTGATCACCTGATCGTCGGGCAGGTCGGGAAGCGCATCAAAATCGATGCCACTCTCGGCCAGTTCCAGGGCATAGCGGATTTTCTGGCGCGACAGGCCACAGGCGCGCAGGTCGTCTTCCCGGCAGCCCCGCACGCGGTCTTGGCGGGTCAAGCCCGCATCTTCGAGCCGTTGCATGATCGCCGTGGCCGAGGCGACCGAAACCTGTTGTCCCATAATCGTCGTCAGAACCGCCGCAAATCCGGGCGGACGGCGGCGCAAGCGCACGGGGCCGGTGGCGGCCGCCGCGCGGGCGAGGCCGGGGTCGGCCGAGACCAACCAAGCGACACCGCGGGCGATGTCGGCATCAGTGTTCAGAATGGCGGTGGTCACAAATCCTCGCGGCTCATTTCTGGACATTAGCCGCCCCCGGTGCCATTGCAAAGGCATGACCCAAGATGACAGCCTGGCCCGCCGCAATGTGATTGTGCTTGTCTGCGCACAAGCTTTTCTGGGCGCGCAAATGCCGATCAGCTTTGTGCTGGGGGGCCTGTCGGGCCAAGTGCTGAGCCCGGTGAAATGTTTCGCGACGCTGCCGATCTCGCTGATCGTGCTGACCACGATGTTCGCCGCCCCTGCCCTGTCGAGCTATATGCAAACGCATGGGCGGCGCGCGGGCTTCGTGGTCGGGGCCGCCGGCGGGGCCCTGGGCGGGCTGCTGAGTGCGGCGGGGCTGTACTACGGGTCGTTCCCGCTGTTTTTGACCGGATCCATTGGAACCGGTATCTATATGGCGGCACAGGGGTTTTATCGATTTGCCGCTGTCGATACGGCCTCGGCTGGATATCGGCCCAAGGCGATTTCTCTGGTGATGGCGGGCGGCTTGGCCTCGGCCATTATCGGCCCGCAATTGGTGAAACTGACGGGCGAGATGACCGACCCGATCCCTTTTGCGGGCGGCTATCTGGCGATTGTCGCGCTGAATGTGCTGGGCGTGCTGATCTTTGCCTTTCTGAAGATCCCCAAACCGCCTGCGCCGGTCCCGGGGGGCCCTGCGGGGCGGTCGCGCATGGCGCTGCTGCGCGAACCGCAGATCGCGGTCGCGATGATTTGTGCGATGGTGGCTTACGCCTTGATGAACCTGGTGATGACCTCGACTCCTCTGGCGGTCGTGGGCTGCGGGTTCACCGTGAACAATGCATCCGACATTGTCGCAGCCCATGTGCTGGCGATGTTCGCGCCCTCGTTCTTTACCGGACATCTGATCGCCCGCTTTGGGGTAGAGCGGATCATCGGCACCGGGCTGACTTTATTGGGCATCGCGGGCGTGGTGGCGATCAGCGGCGTGGAGCTTTGGAATTTTTACGTGACACTGACGCTGTTGGGGCTGGGGTGGAATTTCGGATTTATTGGCGCCACGACCATGCTTTCCGCCGCCCATTCCCCCGAGGAACGGGGGCGCGTGCAAGGGATGAACGATTTCGCGGTGTTCGGGATGGTGACGGTCGCGTCCTTCTCGTCCGGCTTGCTGATGAATTGCTCGGGCGGGGATGCGGTGCAGGGCTGGACGGCGGTGAACATCGCGATGCTGCCCCTCCTGGTGCTGGCGGGGGGTGTGCTCATATGGTTCGTGTTCCGCCCCCGGGCGGAGGTGGCTTGACGGCAAACGCCATGTGGCCCGACCGCACGTGCCAACGAGCCGGGCATTTCAAGGCGTTAGAATCGTCCAGTCAGTGTTGTCCGGATCAGCGAGAGGCGTTTTGTGAATTCGGAGGGGGTTTGCCCGGCCAGGATGGTCTCGGGTGATTTCCGCGCCAGGCACAGCAGACGGCGGGTTTGCCATCCGGCCAGGAATGCTGGACGGATGTGTTTTGGCACAGTGGCTTTGGTCAGGTGATCCAACGCGCGGGTGGCCAGCACTCGCAGCCCATTTGGGCCTGTCTCGGGCAAAGGATGTTGCTTGGCGGCCAGCAAAGCCGGGGTCGCCACGATCAGGTTCGCAGCACCCGTGCAGGTGCCAAACAGACGGGCCCGAGCGGCCTGACCCTCGGTCGCGCCCAAGGCGCGGGCAGCGGTTTGCATCAGGCCCCCGGCTGTGCTTTCGAGATAAACCCACAGCGTGTCCAGATTTACGGGAGGGTCAGGGTGAATGTCAGCCCGACGCGCCTCGATCAGTTCTGCAAGGGGCGCGGGGTCAAGGGATCTGTCGTTGATCAGGGCCGCCAGCGGCGTGGCAACCTCATGCGCCCGGGCGGGTTTGCCCTGCGCGATTTCCTCCAGCGCATCCGCCCACCATTGCAGCCGCATCTCAGCCAGCATCGGCTCGCTGGTAACCCAAGGGGCTTTGGCCACTTCCAGATTGAAAGCGTAAAGCACCATCAGATCGCCGCGCGCCGCCAGCGGTGCCGTCATCGCACTGGCGAACCGGTCCGGGTCGGCGCGGGCAACCATCGCGGCACAGGCATCGACGCTCATTTCAAGCGCGCCACGACCATCAGATAGCCGGTTTCGGACCTATGGGTGCGCCACAACGCGGCCTCGCGCGTGGCCTCGTCCAGCACATCGCTCAGGGCGGGGTCGCCCACTTCGCGCAGTTGCGCGATACGGGCGTCCAGGGGAGTGTAGTAAGCCTCCCAAGCGGCATCAGAGAGCGGTGCCGTCGCGAGGACATCGTAACCAGCGGCGGCGACCGCCGTGCGGATGACCGCTTCCGTTTGCGTTGGGTGGCCGTCCCAAAAAGCGCGGGCGCCATCCGAAGGGGTGTCGGTGAAATACGCTGGCTCCGAGAAAGCAACGACGCCGCCAGGCGACAGCGCATCGCGCCAAGCGGTCAGGCCCGCTTCGACACCCAGGAAATAGAGCGCGCCGGCGCACCAGATCAGGTCATACGGGCCGCCAGTGGGTGCGGCCATGTCGCCGTTGAGGGGCGTGACCCTGGGATCATCGCCATGGGCCGCGCGAACCTGGTCGATGAAATGCGGTTGACGCTCCAACGCCGTCACATGGCCCTGCGGCGCATGGGCCAACAGACCGGGGATGTCGGCGCCGGGACCACAGGCCGCGTCCAGGACCCGCGCATCGGGTTTGATTTGCGCGATGCCCAGTGCCCAGTCGAGGCTGGCACGGTCGCCCGGCCCCTCGCGCGGCAGGTCATTGTGCAGTTGGAAGAAGGGGCTCAACGTCATTCGGCCGCTCGGGCGGTCGCCCGCGCACCACTGCGGATCAGCTTCCAGATCACCGCGTCTTGCAGGGCCTGGAAAGACGCGTCCACGATGTTTGCCGAGACGCCAACGGTGGACCAGCGGCGACCGTGGCTGTCCTCGCTGTCGATCAAGACGCGGGTCACGGCCTCGGTTCCCGCATTGGTGATGCGCACCCGGAAATCGACCAGTTTCATGTCATCGATATGGGATTGATATGGCCCCAAGTCGAGGGCCAGTGCTTTCGCCAGTGCGTTGACGGGACCGCTATCGTGTAGGTCGGCCAGGTCCTTGTTCTCGTAAAAACTGGTAATCCGCTGATCACCGATCAGGACGGTGACGACCGCCTCCGAGACGGTCACGATGTTCCCCTTGGCATTGCGGCGGCGCTCCGAGATGACGCGGTAGCGCTCGACGGTAAAGAAGGTCGACAACAGGCCAAGCTCGGCACGGGCGACCAGTTCGAACGAGGCGGCGGCGCTGTCATAAGCAAAGCCCCGATCCTCGCGCTCTTTCACGATTTCCAGGATACGGGCCAGGCGCGGGTCGGATTTCTCGACGTCGATCCCAGCGTCGGACAGACGCTCGCGCAGGTTGGATTGACCCGCTTGGTTGGACATTGGGATAAAGCGCGTGTTGCCAACGACTTGCGGGGGGATGTGTTCGTATGTGGATGGGTCTTTGAGGATGGCCGAGGCGTGCAGCCCGGCTTTATGGGTGAAGGCCGACGCGCCGACATAGGCGGCGGCGGGATTGGGAACGCGGTTCAGAATGTCGTCCAGCATGCGGGAGGTTTGCGTCATGTTTTCAAGGGCTTCATGGGTGACATCAATGTCGAATTGGCTGGCGTAGGGTTCTTTGAGCAGCAACGTCGGGATCAGCGCGGTCAGATTGGCGTTGCCGCAACGCTCGCCCAGCCCGTTGAGCGTGCCCTGGATCTGGCGTGCGCCCGCGGCGACGGCGACCAGCGCGTTGGCGACGGCGTTTTCGGTGTCGTTATGGGTATGGATCGCCAGATGTGTGCCAGGGATGCCCGCATCTATGGCCGCCCTGGTGGCGTTGCGCACATCATGCGGCAGCGCCCCGCCGTTGGTGTCGCACAGAACCACCCAGCGCGCGCCCGCATCATAGGCCGCTTTGGCGGCTTGCAGGGCATAATCGGGGTTGGATTTGTAGCCGTCGAAGAAATGCTCGGCATCGAACAGGGCCTCGCGGCCGTTCGCGACGATATGGGCGAAGGAGGCATGGATGTTCTCGATGTTTTCTTCCAGCGGGATGCCGAGGGCTTTGGTCACATGGAAGTCGTGGGTCTTGCCAACCAGACACACCGCAGGGGTGTTCGCATTCATGACCGCCGCCAGGACATCATCGTTCCCGGCCGAACGGCCTGAGCGCTTGGTCATCCCGAAGGCGGTAAAGGTTGCCTTTGTTTTTGGGGGATTGCCAAAGAACTCGCTATCGGTGGGGTTAGCCCCTGGCCAGCCGCCCTCGATATAATCGAGGCCCAGGGCGTCGAGCGCCTGGGTGATACGGATTTTATCATCAAGGCTGAAGTCAACGCCTTGGGTCTGTTGCCCATCGCGCAGGGTGGTATCGAAAAGATAGAGGCGTTCGCGGGTCATTGGTTGGCCTTAGGACAAGTGGTGGGGGGAGGATGCCTCCGGCGGGGATATTTGGGGGACAAAGTGGGGTTGAAGTGGGTCATTTGAGAGCCTCGAGTTTGGTGGGGTCAAAGCCGGGTTTCACCTGCCAGCCCTGACCGTCTTTGGTGTCGTTGACTTCGACGCCAGCGGCGACAAAGCCATCGCGGATCGCATCGGCGCGCTCAAAATCCCGGGCTTTCCGAGCATTTAGGCGATCCTGAAGAAGGCCCTCGATCAAAGCCACGGTGGCCGCGTCAGGCCGGGTCCAGCGCCCCATGTTGGGCGCCAGAAGGCCCAACAGAGCAGCGCCTGCAAGCAGGTCGGACGGATCGGACATCCCGTGAAGGGCTGCGATTGCCTTGGGGGTGTTGAGGTCGTCGGCCAGCGCATCGAGCACGCTCGATGCCGGTTTAACCGAGGGCTCGATGCCGTTGGTTAAACCGCGCCATTTGCGGAGCGTGTCTTCAGCCTGGCGCGCCTTTTCCGCCGTCCAGTCCATAGGTTTGGCGTAATGCGTCGACAGCAGCACGAAGCGGATCACCTCGCCGGGGATGCCCTGATCCAGCAAATCACGGACGGTGAAGAAATTGCCCAAGCTCTTGGACATCTTCTTGCCCTCGACCTGCAGCATTTCGTTGTGCATCCAGATCCTGGCAAAAGCCCCGTCATGCGCGCATTTGCTTTGCGCGATTTCGTTTTCATGATGCGGGAACTGCAAATCCAGCCCGCCGCCGTGAATGTCGAAGCTTTCGCCCAGCAAGTCACGGGCCATGGCCGAGCATTCGATGTGCCAACCAGGGCGGCCCGGCCCCCAGGGACTGTCCCAGGCGGGCTCGTCCCCGGTCGAGGGTTTCCAAAGGACGAAATCCAGGGGATCGGCCTTGTAAGGCGCGACCTCGACCCGCGCGCCAGCGATCATATCGTCGACCGAGCGGCCCGAGAGTGCGCCATAATCGGCATAGCTGCGGACTTTGAAAAGGACATGGCCCTGCGCCTCGTAGGCGTGGTCTTTGGCGATCAGACCCTCGATCATCGCAATCATCTGGCGCACATAGTCGGTCGCGCGTGGCTGATGGGTCGGCGGCAGAGTGCCAAGGCCGGCGATCATGTCATCCTCGTACCATTTGATGGTCTCGGCCGTGATGTCCTGCACGCTGCGACCCGTTTCGCGATATTTGGCAATGATCTTGTCGTCAATGTCGGTGTAATTGCGGACGTATGTGACATGCTCGGCGCCAAAGGTGTGGCGCAGCAGGCGGAAGAGCACATCGAAAACCACCACGGGCCGCGCATTACCCAGATGCGCGCGGTCATAGACCGTGGGGCCGCAGACATAGAGGCGCACGTTCTTTGGATCGAGGGGGTCGAAGACCTCTTTCCGGCGGGTGGCGGTGTTGTGCAGCTTGATCTGAGTCATCGGGTCTCTCGCAGGCGGACAGGCTGTGGTGCAGCGCCCTAACAGTCCAGATCTTGAGAGAAAAGACGAAAGCGCCGCAGACTTGGGGTCAGCGGATAATGCAGCAGCTAATGCAGATGGCGCGGTTCGTCATGCGCGTAAAATGCGACAAGTGGCGTCGGAAAGCAAGTTGTATTCCGCCGGGGCCTGAGGCAGCGTGCGCCCCATGACCGAGGATCAGATCCACGCCCATTGCCTGAACCTGCCAGGGACCACGATGGTGGTGCAGTGGATGGGCGCGCGGGTCTATAAGGTGGCCGATAAGCTGTTCGCCATCCTAGCGCAGGAGGGGGAGCGGGTCACCGTGAAATGCGCCGATGTCGCGACTGCTGGATTTTTGATCGAGATGGGCGCCGCGAAGCGCGCACCGCATCTGACGCGGGGCGGTTGGATCTCGCTGGCGGTGGCGGATGTGGGGGATGATGAAATGGCCGAGCGGCTGACGACCTCGTACACCACCGTGCGGTCCAGCCTGCCCAAGCGGGTGCGCGAGGCTTTGGCATGAACCCCTCGGCCCGGGTGGCGGGGATCAATGGCGCGGGCGGCAGCGATGGGTGGGAGATTCTGTATCAAGCGCGTCGTTTGCGGCGGCAAGGTGTGCCGGTGCTGGACCTGACGGTCGGGGATCATGATTGGACCACCGATACGGCGCTGATCGATGTGATGGCGGCAAGTGCGCGGGGGGGGAACACCGGCTATGCCTCGGTGCCTGGCGCGCCCGATCTGCGCGCGGCGATCGCGGCACGGGTGCAGACCCATACGGGCGTGCCGACCGCGCCGGAAAATGTGGTGGTCACGCCAGGCGGGCAAGCGGCGTTGTTCGCGGCGTTGATGGCCACTTTGGACCCAGGCGACACGGCGCTGCTGTTGGACCCGCATTATGCGACCTATCCGGGAACTGTGCGCAGTGCCTCGGGCATACCGGTGGTGCTGCCGACCCGGGCCGAGGCAGGGTTTCAGCCCGAAGCACCGGTGTTGGAGGCCGCACCCGCCGCACAGGCCCTGCTGATCAATTCACCCAATAACCCCTCGGGGGCGGTCTATAGCGCACAGACCATGGCGGAGATCGCGGCGTTCGCGCAGACGCGGGATATGTGGGTGATCTCGGACGAAGTCTATGACGGGCAGGTTTGGGAGGGCACGCATCTGAGCGCCCGGGCGGTGCCGGGGCTGGCCGGGCGGTGTTTGGTGGTGGGCTCGCTCTCAAAGAGCCATGCGATGACCGGCTGGCGGCTTGGCTGGGTGGTGGGCCCGGCGGAGGTGATCGCGATGATCGCGGACCTCGCCACCAATACGACTTATGGTGTGCCGGGGTTTATCCAAGATGCCGCTTTGGCCGCCCTAACCGAAGGCGATGCAATCGAAGCGGCGGTGGTCGAGACCTATCGCCAACGGCGGGCGGCGGTACTCGCAGCTTTATCGGGGCAGAATACGGTTGGCGTGGTCCCGGCGCAGGGTGGGATGTACGTTATGTTGGATATCCGCGATACCGGACGCAGCGGAACCGCGTTTGCCCAGGCGCTGTTCGACCAGCACCGGGTGGCCGCGATGCCCGGCGAAAGCTTCGGCGCAGCCTGTGCCGGGCATTTGCGGGTGGCCTTGACCCGCCCAGCCGATGAATTGGTAACCGCCATGGAAACCTTGGTTCGATTTGCAAAGGAGACCTCATGACTCATGACCCCGGCCCCGCTTTTCGTGCCCTGCATAAGCCAGGGGATCCGTTCATTCTGGCCAATGCCTGGGATCGCGGCAGCGCACAGATGTTGGCCGCGTTGGGGGCCGAGGCGATTGGCACCACCTCGGCCGGACATGCGTTCACGCTGGGGCGGCCTGATATGGGCACGGTAACGCGGGACGAGGCTTTGGCGCATGCGCAAGATCTGGTGGCGGCCACGCCCCTGCCGGTTTCGGGGGATTTCGAGAACGGCTTTGGGGCGGCGCCCGAGGTGGTGGCCGAGACAATCCGGCTGGCGGCCGAAGCCGGGCTTGCAGGTTGTTCGATTGAGGACACCGCGCTGCCCGAAACCGGGGCCTATGACTTCGATCTGGCACTGGAACGCGTGCGGGCAGCCGTAGTGGCGGCGCGCGCCCTGCCCCGGGATTTCGTCTTTGTGGCTCGGGCGGATGGTGTGATGAACGGTGCCTATGAATTCGACGAGGGGTTACGTCGGGCGGTGGCCTTTGCTCAGGCCGGGGCGGATTGTGTCTATATCCCGATCCCGCCCAGCTTGGACGATATCCGCACCCTATGCGCCGCCGTCGATTGCCCGGTGAACGCGCTGGCCGCCGGACCGTTCATCAAGCACAGCCGGGCTGAGTATGCGGCGGCAGGGGTCGCGCGGATCTCGCTGGGCTCGGCGCTGGCGCGGGTAACCCACAAAGCGATCAGTCAAGCTGGGACAGCAATGTTTGGCGAGGGCGACTTCAGCCTGCTGCGCGGCATGCCAGGCGGCCCGGTGGATGCGATGCTCGCAAAGGGCGCGCGGCCCGAAGCTTAGGGGCTTGCGCCGGGGCTGCTGGGGGCTTAGGTTCCGCGCTTCCGCTGGGGAATAGTTTAACGGTAGAACTGCGCACTCTGACTGCGCCAGTCCTGGTTCGAATCCAGGTTCCCCAGCCAACTACTGCGGGTTGGGACAGCCCGGCGCGGTTTTTTGAAATCGGCATCGGTTAACGGATATGCAGACAGAAAAGACGGCCCTGATCCTTATCGATCCCTACAACGATTTTCTGTCGGTGTTGGGCAAATCATGGCTGCTGAACCGCGCCACGCTTAAGGGGCTGGGCACCAACGACAACCTGGCGCGCGCCTTAGCGTACTGCCGCAAAACGGGGATCGCGGTGTGCTATGCGCCACACGCGCGCTATCGCAAAGGGCTGTTCGATCAGCGCCGGTACCTCAATCCCTCGGCCTATTTGGCAGCCTTTTTCCAGACTTTCAGTCAGGGGGCCTGGGGTGGGCGGTTTCGCAAATCACTGCAGCCGCAGGAGGGCGAGTTCGTGGCAAAGGAGCATTTGATCTCTAGCGGCTTTGTCGGCACCGATTTGCACGATCACCTTCGGTCCAAAAGCATCACCGACGTGATCTTGTGCGGGTGCTTGTCGAACACCTGTGTTGAATCGACGGCCCGCAGCGCGATCGAGTTGGGCTATCGCGTCACAATCCTGTCGGACGCACTGGCGGCGATGAGCCTGAAGGATCACGAGGCGGCTTTGTCTTCGGGGTACAAAATATGCGCACATCAGGTGATCCCGACCAGCACTTTTGTGGCGGGGAAAGCTGCATGATCGGTGGGTTGGTAGACAGGTTCGGCCGATGGCTGACCAACCGAAAGATGCGATCCTATGGCCCCCATGCCGCGGACGATACCGCTGTAATCGTATTGGCCGGGCAACGCGATCTGATCGACGGCCCGTCGGCCTGGTCCGACATCTGCGAGATGCCGGTCGACGGGGGGCGTCTCGCCGGTTTTCTGCGCCGCGCGCGCGAGGCTGGTTGGGCAGTGTTTCACGTGCCTATCCAGGCACCCGCGCCGGGGCTCGAGACGGCCTTGTCCCAGACGCATTTTCTGAAGCTGCTGCAGGAAAACGCCCTGCTGCAGCCGGGTACGCCGGGGGCCGAGATCTCGGAAAGTTTGCGTGATCCCGGGGACGTGGTGCTGCCGCCGCGCGCGCGGCTGAACGGGTTCTACGACAGCGATTTGGATGCACAACTGCAGGCCAAGGGGATCACGCGACTGATAATCGCGGGCGGTCTGGTCAACGCTGATACGGATTCAACCGCCCGCATGGGCGTGGAATTGGATTACGATGTGACGGTGCTGTCCGACACCGTCGCCGCCCTAACCGCAACCGACCGCGAAATGGCGCTGACCGTCACCCTGCCGCGCCTAGTAGCGCGCATCATGGACACAACTGCCGTTCTGGGCCGATGAGTTTTGCCTTGGATTTTTTGACGGCCTTATGAGCCCGACTGAACCGGGCCGCCAATAGCGGCGACCAAGTTGGATAGTCCCGAGAGATGGATTTAAAGAAAAAGGCGATAGCTCGATATTCAGGTTCAACCAAGCCTGCCTTCCGGTAATATCTCAACCCGGATTTAAGAACACCTGCTGCCTCAGGGGCAATCCCGGGACAGTTTCAAGTTCCCACTGGAGACTTGTGGCAAGGGCTTCGTCCAAAGCTTGTTACACATGTTTAAATCAGTAATCTTGGCAAGATAGTTCTTGATGAGGGAGGCGGCGATTTGCTCAAAAATAGGTGTCTTCTGTGGTTGCCGCCCGTGATGCAAGAAGATTTTGTTCCGATGAGCATGTGATCAAGTGCGGTCTTCTGTCAGGCCTTTAAGTGCGGCGTTTTCAGAAGCCGCTGGCCGGTATGGTGATCTGCGGAGCAGGTCCAAA
>CALICM010000024.1 GCA_938049225.1 uncultured Paracoccaceae bacterium | reverse complement strand
TGTTCGGAAACAGGTGAAAGCTGAGCTCCTTGACAGGGTCGCGATGCCCTAAAAACCAATCCAGCCTGAAACCTATCCGCCTCCCCAAATCTGTAGCAAAATTCAGGGCGTCTGGTCGCTCACAACGCATTCATACCCCCTCCTTGATGCCTGAGTATCTTCCCGACTTGAACGGGAACAATACCGTCCGACCGGTCGTATGTTGATGCACCGAATTGGGGCATTGCTCTTCGCAAGGGCCATCATGAGCCGCTGATCGACTTTAAGACCTTTGAGCGCATTCAGGCGAACTTGCGCGGCAATGTTTATGCGCCAGCGCGCAAGGATATCAGTGAAGACTTCCCACTTCGCGGCTTTGTGGCCTGCGATGATTGCGGCGAGCCCATGACCTCCTGTTGGTCGAAGGGACGCAACAAGATGTATCCGTATTATCTTTGCGATACGCCAAGCTGCGGCTGAAAGCGCAAATCTATCTCCCGTGCCAAGATCGAAGATGGTGCAGAAGCCATTTTGCGCACGTTGGAGCCTGCTGGAGCGCTCTTGAGCATGGCAAAGGCGATGTTTGCCGATCTGTGGGCCGCTCGCCTGTTTGAGGCCCAAAGCGCAAAGCAGACGGTGGCAAAACAAATCAAGGATGTTGAGAAGCAGATTGAAGCGCTGCTGGACCGCATTGTCGATGCGGGCAGCACCTCTGTGATCGCAGCCTATGAATCACGCATTGAAAAGCTGGAGCGTGAGAAGCTGGTTTTGCAGGATGAAGCCGAAAATGGCATGCAGCCAAGGGGACACCAGATTGAATTTATCGAACCGGCTTTGGAATTTCTCTCAAGCCCTTGGAATATTTACAAAAAAAGAAGCTTCGCACTACGCCAAACAGTACTCAGGTTGGCCTTTGCAGAGCCCCTAAGGTACAACCGCGAAAACGGTTATCGAACCGCTAAAATCACCTTTCCATTCAAGGTGTTAGCGGATTTTTCAACTCAAAAATGCGAGATGGTGGGCGACCCTGGAATCGAACCAGGCGTGCGTCTCCGCGAGGGAGTTACAGTCCCCTGCCACACCTTGCGGCCTGTCGCCCACTAAGCGCCGGTGAATAAGTCGGGCACCGGCGTCGGTCAAGGGGGAAATCATCTTAGCTGAGGTAGCGTTCCAGAACCACACGCTCGTAGCCATCGGACATGCGACGGTCGATTTCTTGAAAGCCTTTCGCGCGAAAATAGGCGATATTCTCGAACATTTGCGCATTGGTGTAAAAGATCGCCCGACGGCAATTCGCGCGCAGGCCTGCCCGATCAGCGTGATCTAGCAATTGTCGGCCCACCCCACGTCGGCGGTACTTCGCACCGACGGCCAGCGCCTCGATATGCACATCCGGCCCATCGATGCGGTAACAGACAAAGCCGCGCACAGCGTTCTCGACAATATAGACCGAAACCTCGTCCTTCTCGACCAACTCTCGCAGATCGGCACTCAGCGGTTCGCGCTTACCCCGGGTGCGGATCGCATAAGGCGCAAAGGCGGTCTGCGCCAGATAGCGCAATTGGTGCAGGTCTGAGGAGCGCGCATGCCGGATCATCGGACAATTCCTTGTAACTCGCGGCGCAGCATGCCAAAGCCCCGACAGCTTGGCTATAGGGAAGCGCATGGCGAAACAATCCGCGAAAAAGCCCGCCTGGGTGGTCGATCGCGAACGAGAGGGGCGCGGCAAAGGGCCTGAGCGCCTGTGGCTGTTCGGTCTGCACGCGGTTCGCGACGCGCTGCTGAACCCAGACCGTCAACGGTTTACGCTGATGGTGACGAAGAACGCCGCTGATCGCCTGGCTGAGGCGATTGCGGCCGCAAAGATCACGCCGACCGTTGTCGACCCGCGCCAGTTCAAGCCGCCCATCGACCCGCAATCGGTGCACCAAGGTGCGGTGCTTGAGGTGGCGCCGCTGGACTGGGGCTCGGTCTCGGAACGTTGCGCGCCGGGCAGCGCAGCACCAAGGGTCTTACTGCTGGACCGGGTGACGGACCCACATAACGTCGGGGCCATTCTTCGTTCGGCCGAGGTTTTTGGCGCCCGGGCGGTTATCGCCCCGCACCGCCATTCGGCGCCCGAGACCGGTGCGCTGGCCAAGGCGGCCTCGGGCGCGCTGGAGCGGCAGCCCTATCTGCGGGTGCCCAATCTGGCCAATGCGATGCAAGCCCTGCACCAGATGGGCTATATGATCGTGGGGCTAGACGGGACGGGGGATATGGATCTGGACCCGGCCCTTCGGGGCAGCGCCGGTGTCCCCCTGGCCCTGGCCCTAGGCGCCGAGGGGCCGGGTCTGCGCGAACTGACCCGCAAAACCTGCGACCGGCTGGCGCGCATTCCGCCCAGCGGGGCCTTTGGTTCACTAAATGTGTCGAACGCCGCCGCAGTTGCCCTTTATGCCGCACGGCGTTGAGATTGCGGTGCCCCGCGCATATGTCTGCCCCATGCGAGATATGACCAAAATCGCCACATGTTCTTACTGCGGCACCCGCTCGATCCTGCATCTGGCGGGCCAAGTGCAACATGAATTGGCCTGCAGCGCTTGCGGGGCACGACTGCACACGATGAAACATCTGCGCCTGCCCCCCAAACCACAACCCGAGCGGCGCGCGCCCGCGCCGCGCCCAAGTGCCAAGCCAAAGAAACGCCGCACGCCACGGCGCCATCGCCTGAAAGACCTGATCGAAGACCTTTGGGACGAGATTGAGGATATTTTCGACTGACCCTGCACCCAAAGAACTGTATGCTGGCCGCCAGAGCAGCCATAGGAATGAGGTCAAAATGACCCTTATCACACGCCGCGCCACCCTGGGGGCCCTTGTCTCCGTGATACTTGTTCGGCCCGCAAAAGCCGAGACGCTGTTTATGAACGGCATGGGCTATGCTATCGCTGGCTACGACCCCGTCGCCTATTTCGAGGTTGAGGAGGCCATAAAAGGCTCCCTCGACCATGAATTGGTGACCGACGAAGGCACTTGGCTGTTCTCGCGCGTTGAATATCTTGAGTTATTTGAGGAAAACCCCGAGCGCTATACACCTCAATTTGGCGGGTTCGATGCCGAAGGCATGGCGCGGGGCTTCAAACGCCGCTCGGATCCGACGCTTTGGGTGTTGATCGACGGAAAGGTCTATTTACATTATTCGATCATCGACCAAAACCGTTGGGCCGAAGATATTCGCGGCAATATTCGTGCGGCCGAGGAGAACTGGGAGAAGCTCAAAACCTATTGAGCTCAATTTAGCCGCCCTGCACCGTTGCGTTTCGCGTCAGAACAGCCATAGTCTCGCGCCAGTATTGCACGAGGGGGCACATCATGACCGATACCAAATCCATGGGGTTTGACACACTACAAATCCATGCGGGCGCAACACCCGATCCCGCGACTGGCGCGCGGCAAACGCCGATTTATCAAACCACCGCGTATGTCTTTAAAGACGCAGAACACGCGGCGCGGCTGTTTAACCTCGAGGAGGTGGGGTATATTTACTCTCGCCTGACCAACCCAACCATTGCCGCTTTGCAAGACCGCGTCGTGGCGCTCGAGGGTGGTGTCGGTGCGGTTGCCTGCTCGTCTGGGCACGCGGCACAGATCATGGCGCTGTTCCCGTTGATGCACCCGGGCGACAATATCATCGTCTCGACCCGGCTTTATGGTGGCACCGTCACCCAATTCAGCCAAAGCATCAAAAGGTTCGGCTGGTCCGCCAGCTTCGTGGACTTCGACGACCTGGATGCGATCCGCGCGGCCGCGAACAGCAAGACTAAGGCGATCTTTATGGAAAGCATCGCGAACCCTGGCGGCTATGTCGGGGATATCCCTGCCGTTGCCGGGGTGGCAAACGATCTGCAACTGCCACTTATCGTCGACAACACCACCGCGACCCCCTATCTGTGCCGGCCGTTTGAGCAGGGCGCGCATATCGCGGTGCATTCCACAACCAAATATATGTCCGGCAACGGCACCTCGATGGGCGGGATTGTTGTCGACAGCGGCACGTTTGACTGGGGCGCGACAGACAAATACCCCTCACTGACCCAGCCTGAGCCCGCCTATCACGGTTTGAACTTCTTTAAGGCACTGGGCCCGATGGCCTATACCTTTCATGGGATCGCCATTGGATTGCGGGATCTGGGCATGTCCATGGCCCCGATGAACGCGTTCCAGACCCTGCTGGGGATCGAAACGCTGAGTTTGCGCATGCGCAAACATGTCGAGAACGCGCAGATCGTCGCCAAATGGCTTGAAGCCGATGACCGGGTGGATTTTGTCACCTATGCTGGCTTGCCCTCGTCACCCTATGCCGACCGGGCCGCGAAGCTTTACCCCAAAGGCGCCGGCGCGCTGTTCACCTTTGCTGTAAAGGGCGGCTATGACGCTTGTGTTAAGCTTGTCGATGCGGTTGAGATTTTCAGCCATGTGGCCAATTTGGGCGACACCCGCTCGCTGATTATCCACTCGGCATCGACAACGCACCGACAGCTAAATGCCGAACAACAGGCCGCCGCAGGCGCGGGCGCTAATGTGGTCCGCTTGTCTATCGGGATCGAGGATGCGCAAGACCTGATCGACGACCTGGACCAGGCCCTGACCGCAGCCACAAGCTGAGCATTGCCCCCGGTTGGTGGGCGCCACAAAATGCTAGGGGAATCTGATGCGACGACGTTAATCTTCCTCCCACAAAAACGTGGGAGGAGGAAGAAATGGACGTCGCATCACCTCTCGGCAAGGTGCAAACCTGGCTGAGCAAGTTTGACCAAGCCTTGACCAACCAGGACATTGCCGCGCTGAAGGCTCTGTTCGCCGAGGAATGTTATTGGCGGGACTTCGTCGCCTTTACCTGGAACCTGAAAACGCTTGAGGGCCGCGACGCCATCGGGGCGATGGCGCAGGCCACCCTGGACGATGTGAACCCAAGCAATTGGCAGATCGAGGGGGAGGCGACCGAGGCTGACGGTATTACCGAGGCTTGGATCACCTTCGAGACCGACGTCGTGCGCGGTAAAGGGCATATACGCCTGAACGATGACGGTTGCTGGACCCTGTTGACCACGGCGCAGGAACTCAAGGGCCACGAGGAAAAAACCGGCCGCCAGCGCGAGCAGGGCGTGGCCCATGGCGCCAACAAGAACCGCGAAACCTGGGCCGAGAGGCGGGCGCGGGAACAGGCCGAACTGGGCTACAAGACGCAACCCTATGTGGTCATCATCGGCGGCGGACAGGGCGGCATCGCCCTTGGCGCGCGGCTGAAACGGCTGTATGTCCCGACCATCATCATCGAAAAGAACGACCGCCCCGGCGACAGCTGGCGCAACCGCTACAAGTCGCTGTGTCTGCACGACCCGGTCTGGTACGACCACCTGCCCTATATCCCTTTCCCTGATCATTGGCCGGTCTTCGCGCCCAAGGACAAGCTGGGCGATTGGCTGGAAAGCTATACCAAGATTATGGAGCTGAACTACTGGACCAAATCCACCTGCCAGTCCGCCCAGTATGACGATGCCAAGGGCGAATGGACCGTCACTGTCGACCGCGACGGCGAAAAGGTCGTACTGAACCCCAAACAGCTGGTCCTGGCAACCGGCATGTCGGCGGTACCCAACGTGCCTGATCTGCCCGGCATGGACAGCTTCAGGGGCGATCTGCACCACTCGTCGAAACACCCGGGCCCCGATGCCTATGCGGGCAAAAAGGCCGTCGTGGTAGGGTCGAACAATTCGTCCCACGACATTTGTGCTGCCTTGTGGGAGGCCGGGGCGGATGTGACCATGGTTCAGCGCAGCTCGACCCATATCTCGAAATCCGACACACTGATGGAACTGGCCCTGGGTGCGCTGTACTCCGAAGATGCGCTGGCCAACGGCATCACCACGGATGTGGCCGATCTGATCTTTGCCTCGATCCCCTACAAAGTGCTGCCCGCGATCCAAAAGCCGCAATGTGACGAGATGAAGAAGCGCGACGCGGCGTTCTACAAGCGGCTCGAAGACGCCGGGTTCAAGCTGGATTTCGGGGCGGACGAAACCGGTTTGTTCATGAAGTATCTGCGCCGCGGCTCGGGGTATTACATCGACGTGGGTGCGTCGGAACTGGTCGCCGACGGCAAGATCAAACTGGCGCATGGCCAGGTGACCGAAGTGACGCCGACCGGGGTCAAACTGGACGACGGCACAGAACTCGAAGCCGACGTGATCGTCTTTGCCACCGGCTACAGTTCGATGAACGGCTGGGCGGCACAGCTGATCAGTCAAGAGGTCGCGGACAAAGTCGGGAAATGCTGGGGCCTGGGATCGGACACGCCCAAGGATCCGGGACCATGGGAAGGGGAATTGCGCAATATGTGGAAGCCGACCCAGCAAGAAGGGCTGTGGTTCCACGGCGGCAACCTCCACCAATCGCGGCACTATTCGCAGTTTTTGTCGTTACAACTCAAGGCGCGGATGGAGGGGATCCCGACACCGGTTTATGAACTCGCACCGGTGTATCACACCTCGTGACATCGATGAACATCGGGGCGCGAAAAAACATTCTCGCCCCGATTTGTTTATTTTAATTCAAATCACTACGACGCTCTCTTAACGGAACACGTCAGCGTGAAACGTCACTCACCGCCAAGCTGATAAGTCAAGGTCACCGTCGCGCTCAGCGTAACCTCGCCCCGTGCGATAGGCACATCAGCAGACATCATCGCCTCCGCCCGGGCGAAACGTTGCGGGCCACCCCCGCCCCCACCCTCGCGCAGTTCCAGCAGCGGCCCCAGTGTCACACCGGCGGCCGCCGCCAGCAGTTCGGCCTTGCGCCGCGCCTCGGCCACCGCCTTGGCACGTGCCGCGTCCATCAAAGGCTCGGGCTGAGCCACCTCGAAAGAGATACCGTTGACCTCGTTCGTGCCGCTGCGCACCAAATCATCCAATACTGCGCCCAATCCATCGATATCCCGGACAATTACCGTCAGCCCATTTCGTGCCTCGAACCCGGTGATCTGCGGTGTACCGGCGCTGCCCGAAAACCGCCCGCCCTCGTACAACGGCTGCAGGGACAACCCCGAGGTTTGAATGTCAGTTTCGGCGATCCCGGCCGCCCCCAATTCCTTTAATGTCCGCTCGACTGACCGGGCCACTTCGGCCAAAGCGGCCCGCGCATTTTGATCCACGATCACGACACCGATTGTGATCTGTGCACGATCCGGCGCGGCGACGGATGTTCCGGTACCTTGGACAATTAAAACCCTCTCGTCAGCCGCCTGGGCGCCCCCAGCCAACATCAGCATCAGGCAACCCGCCGCAAATACCGTCAGTCGTCCCATGAGCGATCCCTTTCATTTATGCCACACGCTGCGGCGCTCCATCCAGGTGCACTATGGTAGTTAAGCCGCAGAACGGCTATAGTCGATTGATGGCGGCGCAGACCGCCAAGGGCATAAAGTGTGGGCTTAAGGGGGCGATGAAGCAGCAGTATCACATAGCAACACGCCCCAGTGCGTTCGCGTTGGATCTCAGCCACGAGGGGCTGACGCTGTATCAACGCGACGCCGATCATCGATGGCAAGTTGTGGCGACCGCCCCGCTGAAATTGGGGGCCGTGGCTAGCAGTATGCGACAGCTACGCACAGCCGCTGGCGTTACCGGCGACCAGGTTTTGCCGATCGAGGTTTGGCTGCCGACCGACCAAGTGAGTGTGCATGCTTTCGACCGCAGCGGCCTGCCCCCCACCGAAGAGGAATTAGCCGATCATTTCGCCCAGGCCGATGGCGCGGACACCCTGCGCTTTGATCAGGCCGAGCGTCCCTATAGCGCGATGTTCGATGTCGCAACCGTCCCGACAAACACTCTGGTCGAGACCCGCGAGTTCCTCACCCCACATGGGTTCCAGATTAAGAACTACACACTGGGCGCGGTGCCCGAGGGCCTGAATCATATTCCGGTCTTTATGCTGGATCCACCAAACGCGCCGATACCCTGGCCAATGATAGCCGCCGTTGGAAGTGGGCTGACAGCGGCCCTTGTCGGGGCCATCTGGCTGGGCACACAGCTGTTAGCCCCCACCCCGGATCCGCTGCAGGGCTTGGCCGCGCTGCAAATCGGCCAAGCCCAGGCCACGCGCGGGGCGCAGGCGGCGTTTGACATGCGTCCCGGTCCAGGGACGCCAATTGACCGCCCCCAGCCCCTCGACGCGCTGCAAGTGACGGCCGCTTCGACCCCGCCGGAGCCTTTCGCGCCGCCGGTCCTCTCACGAACGCAGCCGCAGGCCTTTGTCAGCATGGCGTCGGCGCGACAGCCGGTATTGTCCCAGATACCGCAAGTGCCCGGACAGCTACCCTCCCGGCTGGCCACGCCGCCGCCGCCCAGTCTTACGTTGCGCGACCTACCACCTGATCTGCCGGACCGCTTCACGGCCCCGGTGCAGACCCAGGTGGCCGCTGCGGTTCCCGCGACCCCTGACGCACCTGCATCGCTGCCTGGCGAGGCGGCTGCAGCGGCTGACACCCAACCCCCAGGTCGTCTCAGGGTCACCGCAACCTCGACCGCGCCTGAGCGTTTTGTTCCCGCGACAGTCCCCGATGATCGCGCGATTGCCCAGGTCCCTATGATTGACCTGCGCGAAGCGCGCGCCAGCGAGGGCCCCAAAATACCAGGCCGTGGACGCATATTGCCGCCGCCCCTGCCCCCCGAAGCCATCGCATTACGGGATCTGAAACCCGTTTTGCCGAATGTCTTTACAGGTCTAATCCAAACCGAGGTAGCGCGTGGGGCACCCCCGACGGCCAGCCCGGCGTCTCAAGGCAGCCCCGTTTCGCCCCTTGCGACCACGCCAGCGGCGATACCCGGCGCGCTTGCTCCGGTGGGGCCCAAGTCCCCCGCGTCCGAGGGTGTCGACATCGCCCGGGGCACGCAAGCCACGCCGCGACCGGCCCTACCCGGCCAGGCGCCCAGCCTGGCGATGCAGGCCCAGCCGCAGGCGATCAGCCTGACCCGCGCGCCCCTGCCTGGTAGCGAGATCACTGATATTGGAACCGTAGGCCCGGGCCAGTTGCTGTCCCCCACGCCGGACCGCGCCGCGCGTCGGCTGCGGATCGATGGGGTGCCTGTGGGTCTGACCGGGGTGATCGTGCCCGTCAGTCCCGAACTGCCCGACGTCATCCCGCAACGCCGTCCGCCCCAAATTGATCCGCCCGCCTCGCAATCTCAAGTTACCCCTTCGAGTAACGCGCCAGCGGATGAGGCCAGTATAAATGTTGTCCCGTTAGACCAAGTTCGCGTGATCGCCGGGCAGCCCGATATCCTGCCTGCCTCGCGCCCCGAGGCAGACCCAACCGGCAGCGCTTCATCGGGTTTTGCCGCCCAGGTCGCGGCCCTGATCGCCGAAGCCGCGCCCGAGGATCTTTCCCCGTCCGAGAATGCGATCAGCCAAAGTGACCGGCCCGTTCAACGGCCAGCCGCCCTGATCGAAGCCGAGGAAGCGCGGGTGGCCGCCCTTGCCCCATCAGAGCTTGCCTTGGGCACGTCGGACGGCCCAAGACAGCGGCCCGCCGGATTGGTGGCGGTTCCGGCCCCTGCGCCAGCGCCGGCGGCCGCAGTTGTCAGCGCCCCTGCGGCGGTGCCCGACGTCCCAGCAACAACCGCCGCACCGCCGCTGCCCACCAGTGCCTCGGTCGCCCGGGCTGCGACAATCGAAGATGCGATGCCCCTCCGCAGCATCGTTCTGGTGGGCGTCTACGGTAAATCGAACAACCGCCACGCGTTGCTGCGCACGCCCAGTGGGCGCTTTGTAAAGGTGACCCGGGGCGATGCGATTGACGGATATGAGGTGGCTGCGATCAGCCCAGATGCCATCCGCCTGCGGCGGCGTGGGCGCGACACGCTGCTGGTGATCCCTGAATAGACCTCAGGCTTGGCGCGCGCGATAGGCCGCCCATTGCGCAGGTGTGTCCAGATCGGTCACAGCCGCCTCGCCCGCCACCGGTACATCGCGCAAATAATCAGCGCCAGCGCGCACGACATCGCGCGCGCCCACATCCCCCGACACCTCGCTCAAAGGTTCCAAAAACCGGCGCCCGAACAGCACGGGGTGACCGGGCTGGCCACCCGCGCTGACCGCGCGACAGATCTCGGCCCCTGCCTCGGGATCAAAGGCAGCCATCAGCGCGTCATAAACACCGGCAGTCACATCCGGCATATCTGCCAGCGCCACGATCACCGCATCCGCCTGCGGGCTGAGCGCCGCGATCCCCGCACGCAAGCTAGCGCCCATCCCCTCGGCAGCTGCTTGAGCGGTGACGTGACGCACGCCCAAGCCCGAAAGGACTGCCGCCCGCGCAGCGCCATCGGGTGGTAACACAACATGAACAGCCGCCGCGCCCGAGGCCAAGGCCGCCTCGGCCCCACGCCGCAGAAGGGGCACGCCTTCAACGCGCTCTAGTAACTTGTCTGTCCCCGCCATCCGTCGCCCAGATCCCGCCGCAAGCAAAACAACCTCGATCCGTGGCGATGCGGCCTGCGGTGCCCGAATGACCCGGGGTTGCGGCCGGATCGGGATCTCCTTCAGCAGCCCCCCCACACCCATCGCCTCGATATCCGCGTCACCCACCGGAATACCGCACACCAGCCGTTCCAGCACCCAATCTGCGCCATTCAGCGCGGGCGAGCGTGCGCAACCTGGCAGGCCCACCACCGACCGCCCTTGCACCTCGCCCAAAAACAGCAGGTTGCCCGGATCCACCGGCATCCCAAACCTCGTCAGTTCCCCGCCCGCTGCGACCAGCCCAGCGGGGCAGACATCTGCCGCATCCGATGTGGCCGAGGCCCCGAGGATCAGCACCAAAGGCGCCGTCGTTTCGGCCACAGCACCCGCAACAGCATCCGTCTCATGTGCCACCGTCTTGACCCGCGCCACCCGCACGCCCAGCGCCGCCAACCGTTCGGTCACCACGCGCGCGCCCTTTTTCAAAAGCTTATCCGCGAACCCAGGCGTGCGGGTCATCACCAGATCAGCGTCACGGATCACCGCCGCCTTAACGCGCAAAACGCCGGGGGCCACTGCCGCAACAGCCGCCTCGACCACGGCGCCCGGCACCGCGTAGGGAATGATCTTGATGGTTGCCACCATCATCCCCTCGGCTACCCGCGTGTAATCTGGCAGCGTCGCGATTGTAACCCCCGGATCCACGGCGTTAAACCGCGCAATCGCGGCTGCATCGACCCGGAACACCCCCGGCTGTGCCGCCATCAAATTGACCCGCCCTGTGAAGGCTTCGGTCTGACGCAGCCCCCAAACCGTAGGATCCGGCGCCAACGCCTCGACCAACCGCGCGGCCGCGGCATCCTCGGGCAGATCATCCGCCGCCGGACGCGCGACAACAACATGACCCACCCCCCCCGCACGCAAAGCGCCAAGGTCCGCCACCGTAATCACCTGCCCCTTGCGCAACCGCCGGTCGCCAACATTGATCGAATGCGCCAGGATCGCACCCTCAGCCTGGTCCAACGGCACCGGGCCAAAGATCACGCGGCCGCCCCCAGGCGGGTCTCAGGCCGCCGCAGCCGCTCGGTCAGTTGGGCCATGATCGAAACCGCGATCTCAGCCGGAGAGCTGGCACCAATATCCGCCCCCACCGGCGCATTGATCCGCGCCAAAACATCCGCGCCGTACCCCGCATCGGTCAGCCGTGCCACCCGTTTGGCATGCGTCCGGGTTGACCCAAGGCAGCCCAGGTAAAACACATCCGATGCCAACGCGACCCGGATCGCCGGATCATCCAATTTGGGATCATGGGTCAAGGTCACCACGGCCGTCCGCGCGTCCAGGCCCAAGGCCTCCAACGCCTCGTCCGGCCAATCGTGCAAAATCCGCTCGCCTGGGAACCTGGCGTCTGAGGCAAAGGCCTCGCGCGGGTCCACCAATATGGGGTCACAATGTGCCAGTCGCGCCATGGTCAGCAAGGGCTGTGCGATATGCACGGCCCCCACCACGATCAGGCGCAGGGGCGGGTTGTGAATGCCCAAAAACCAGGCTCCGTCGAACCCAGATCTGTCCGTTCGAAACCGTGCCAAGGCCGCATCCCACAAGGGATCGCCGGGGCCATCCAGCACACGCCGCGCCCAGCTTTTGGGATCCACCGCCCAGGCGACTGGCCGCCGGGCGGCGCGTGCCGCCACAACCGCCGTCAGCTGCGCGACCGATGGGCCCTGGCCCACGCCGACCGGCTCGACCATCACCCGGATCCGCCCGCCACAGGCCAAACCGACTGCAAAAGCCTCGTCATCGCTAACCCCGAACTCCAGCACCCGGCAGCGCCCATCCTCGACCGCTTCCAAAGCCTCGGCCACCACCGCACCTTCGACACAGCCACCCGAGACCGAGCCCGCCATCTCGCCCGCGTCATTGATCGCCAACATCGACCCGGTGGGCCGCGGGGCCGAGCCCCAGGTCTCGACCACCGTCGCCAGGGCCACCGCTTGGCCCGCCCGCGCCCAGGCGAGCGCCTGTTCAGGGATCTGATCGTGTTGCAGATTGTTCGTCATGGCCCCCTCCGCCGCGCGTCACCTTGCACTGATAGCAATTGTTGCGCGATGATCTGATGTGAATATAGGCGATCTGATCGTCCCGCAAAAGATCCCCTGCCACCGCGGCCAAGTCCCCAGCGGGGGTGATCTGCCCCGTGCCATAGACAATCCGATCCCGCGCATCATAGCCCTTGATCAAATAATCCGGGCTGGTCTGCAGGACCGGCGGCACGCCGCCGCCCTCCCAGGCCTCACATGGGTCCGCGCAAAGAAAAATCGGTCCAGCCTCGGCGTAGGGCTGCAAACTGGGAAACGGCCGTGCCGCCAGGATCAACATCTCCGCCCCTTCAGGCACTTCCCGCAGGCAATGGCGGCAAGGGGTTCCCCTCCCGTCCGAAACGGCCCGTTCGGCCGGTTGTCCATGCACATCGACCCCGCCCGATTGTATATCGCGCACCCAAGATGTCGGTAGCGGTTCAAAGTTTACGGTCATTTTCGCATCCTCTCGTTGATCCAGACCTCAAGCCTAGCCTAGCCTAGCCCACCACAGCGACCGACCCGATCCATGCGCAATCCACCCCTCTTCTGTCCAAAATATCCCCGCCGGAGGCATCCGACCCCAAACACCTCACAACAGGGCCATCAGCCTAGCCTTGTCCCCCACATCATCGGCCCGGGTTAGCGCATCCGCCAAAGCCCCCAGGGTCTGAACCGAATGCCCCGCCCGAAAACTGTCCACGCGCGGTAACAGCGCCCGCACCCCCTGCGCCCGCGGCGCGAACCCGTCCCAGCGCAGCAGGGGGTTCAACCAGATCACCTTGCGCGCTGACAACCGCAGTCGGTCCGCTTCGCGCGCCAGCAGATTTGGATCGTCGCGGTCCAAACCATCAGTGATCAACAGCACAACGGCGCCCTGCCCCATGACCCGCCGCGACCAATCGCGATTAAACGCGTGCAGACACGCGCCAATCCGCGTGCCGCCCTCCCAATCTTGCGCCTCGGTCCCCGCCGCGATCAACGCCGCATCCACATCGCGCGCCCGCATATGCCGGGTGATATTCGTCAAGCGTGTACCAAAGGTGAAACTGTGCACCTGCGCCCAGCCCGCCCCTTTGGCATTCGCGGCCGCATGCAAAAAATGCAGCAACATCCGACTGTAGGACGACATCGAGCCCGAGATATCGCACAAAGCCACCAGGTTGGGATAGCGCACCACGCGCCGCTTGCGGGCCAGATCGCGCACCTCGCCACCGGACCGAAGTGCCGCGCGCATTGTCCGCCGCCAATCGGCCACCTGCCCGCGGAGCGCGGGCGCCGTCCGGCGCGAGGCAATGGGGCGCACCGGCAGGTCCAGGGCCGCGATCGCCCGACGCGCCTCGGCCAGTTCGTGTGCCGTCATCTGCTCGAAATCCATCTCTTTCAGTCGCTCCTGGGCCGAGAATGTGAGCGTCGCGTCGAACTCAACCTCCTCGCCGCCGTCCTCTTGCTCGATCGGGGGCGCCTCGGCCTGGTCAAGCAGCGCTTCCGCAGCCCGTCGCTCGGCCGCCTGGGCCTTGGGAGCCTCGTTTACGCCGCGCACCATCGGGGTCAGCAGTTGCATCATATGTTCCAGGAACTGTGGATCGCGCCAATACAACCGGAAGATCTGCGCGAACACCACACGATGCTCGGGCCGCGAAACAAAGCAGGCCTGCAACGTGTAGAAGAAATCGCGCCGCTCGGTGAAGCCCGCAGCCTCCACTGCGCGCACCGCATCCACCACCCGCCCAGGCCCCACAGGCAGCCCCGCGCGCCTTAGGGCCCGCGCGAAATGGGTGATATTCTGCGCCAGGCGCCCATCCTCGGGCAGCGGTAAATCAGCGTAACGCGCCATCCTCAGCCGCGCATATCGCGCGGGTTGCCAAGTGGCCCCTCGCCAACAGGTCCAGCGCGGCAAGCACCGCGCTGTGCGCCCCCGGCGGGACGCGGGTGGGCGGGTGGGGCGGCCCGCCGGGGGCGCGGGCACACCACATAGCGCATTACGCGGGCTCCAGGGTATCGCGGGCCTCATCCAGCAAGCGTTTGGTTTCCGATCCTTGCAAGGCGGCGATATCATCTTGGTACTTCAACAAGGCCCCCAGCGTGTCCGCGATCACCTCGGGGCTGAGGGTGACAGCATCCAAAGCCACCAAACATTTCGCCCAATCGATACTTTCGGCCACGCCGGGTTTCTTGAACAAATCCTCCGTCCGCAGCCGCTGCACAAAGGCAACTACCTGGCGGCTCAGGGCCTCCTGCGCTTCGGGGCAGCGGGCACGGAGCACCTGCATTTCGCGCTCGAAATCCGGATAGTCCACCCAGTGGTACAAGCACCGCCGCTTGAGCGCATCATGCACCTCGCGTGTCCGGTTCGAGGTGAGGATCACAATCGGTGGCTTTGCGGCCTTGACCGTGCCTAGCTCTGGGATCGTCACCTGAAAATCACTTAACGCCTCCAGCAAAAACGCCTCGAAGGGCTCATCCGTACGGTCCAATTCATCGATCAACAAGACCGGGGCGCCGCCGTCCTGTGGGCTCATCGCCTCCAACAATGGTCGCCGCGTTAGAAACCGCTCCGAAAACAACTCTTCGGTCAACGCGTCGCGATCCGTCCCCTCGACCGCCTCCGCCGTTCTGATCGCCACCATCTGAGCTGGGAAATTCCACTCATAGACCGCACTCGACGCGTCCAACCCCTCGTAGCACTGCAACCGGATCAACCGCCGTCCCAACGCCTGCGCCAAAGCCTTGGCGATCTCGGTCTTGCCGACCCCCGCCTCGCCCTCCAAGAACAGCGGCCGCCCCAGCCTTAGGGACAAAAACACCACTGTCGCCAAGGGGCGCGGGCAGACATAGCCGACCTCGGCCAGCATGGCCTGCGTTGCGTCGATGGTGTCTGGCAATTCTGTCATGAAATATCCCCTTTATGCCGTGGCTACCAAAAGCGGTACGCGTCCGGAAAGCAACCCCGATCACGCCTTGGCGACCGGCACAACTTGACCTCTTCCACAAGGGATCGCATAGCTGCCTTATGGATCATCTGGACCCGCTCTTATCGCCTTTTGGCCTGATGGTCTTGGGAACCTGCCCTGTTCTGCCTTCGGATGCGCTGCCGGATCATCTGCAGAGCCTTTCACTCATCGGACCCGCTGGCGCCGAGTTTTGGCCGTTATTTCAAGACGCCCCCGAAGCGCAAGACGGACAACCGGATCCCCTGGACCGGTGGTCTGCCCGTGTGATCGGCGGGGTCGCCGCACAGGCCGACGGGCTGGCGCTGTTTCCCTTCGGCGGGCCGCCCTGGCGCCCGTTCATCGACTGGGCGCTGCGCAGTGACCAGGTGTTTACAGCACCGGTGTCGCTGCTGGTGCATCGGACCCAGGGGCTGTTCGTCTCGTTCCGCGGGGCCATTGCTTTGCCACAACCCTGTGCGGAACCTACAGAGGCCACTTCTCCCTGCGACACCTGCCCAGATCAACCATGCCGCACCGCTTGCCCGGTCGGCGCGCTCGGCCCGCAGGGGTACGACGTGCCCGCGTGTCACGCCCATTTGGACCTGCCAGAGGGCCGCGACTGCCTGTCGGGCTGCATGGTGCGGCGCGCCTGCCCGGTCGGACAAGGGTTGCGCCCGGCGGCACAATCGGCCTTTCATATGGCGTCCTTTCATCGGAGCTCAACATGAAAACGCTGATCCTGATGCGCCATGCCAAAGCCGCCGTCCCCCGCCCGGATCAGTCGGATTTCGACCGCCCGCTGGCGCCGCGCGGACAACGGAGCGCGGCGGCCTTGGGCAACTGGCTGCGCGAAAGGGGGCACCGGCCCGAGGTCGCCTTGGTCTCGGCCGCGCAGCGCACGCGCGAGACATGGGAGGGGTTGGACATTGCCGATACCACGCCGGTACGCCTGCTGCGGGACCTCTACGAAGCGGCGCCATCTGGCTATTTTTCGCATCTGGCCAAGCAGGATCGCGACAGCGTGTTGATAGTCGGCCACAACCCAACCGTCGGATTGGTGGCCGAGCACCTGTTACGGGATCAAGAGGTTCCGCTGGATCTGTCAGCCTATCCCACGGGCGCTACGATGGTCCTGCAAATGGACGCGCCGGATTGGACATCAACCAACAAAAGCCCCGTGCGTTTGATCGATTGGACAATCCCCCGTGCGCTTGACGCTTAGGCGCGCGAAAACAGCCCTTTAGTGCCCCAGGATCTGACTTAGGAACAGTTTGGTCCGGTCGGATTTCGGATTGTTGAAGAACGCCTCGGGCTCGTTCTGCTCAACGATTTGGCCCTGGTCCATAAAGATTACCCGGTTCGCCACCTGCCGCGCAAAGCCCATCTCGTGGGTCACGCACAGCATGGTCATCCCCTCTTCGGCCAGTTCGATCATCGTATCCAGCACTTCTTTGATCATCTCGGGGTCGAGGGCCGAGGTCGGCTCGTCAAACAGCATGATCCGCGGCTTCATGCACAGGCTGCGCGCGATGGCGACCCGTTGCTGCTGCCCACCTGACAGCTGACCGGGGTATTTATCGGCCTGCTCGGGGATTTTCACCTTTTCCAAGAAATGCATCGCGGTCTGCTCAGCCTCGCGCTTGGGCGTCTTGCGCACCCAGATCGGGGCCAGCGTGCAATTTTCCAGGATCGTCAGATGCGGGAACAGGTTGAAGTGCTGAAAGCACATCCCCACCTCGGAGCGGATTTTGTCGATGTTCTTCAGATCCGAGGTCAGTTCGATCCCATCGACGACAATCTTGCCTTTCTGATGCTCCTCCAGCCGATTGATACAGCGGATCAAGGTGGACTTCCCCGACCCAGAAGGGCCGCAGATCACGATCCGCTCGCCCCGCTGTACGGTCAGATTGATGTCCCGCAGCACATGAAAGCTGCCGTACCATTTGTTCATGCCGGTGATGTCGATCGCCACCTCGTCCGAGATGGTCATGGCTGCCGGTTGGGTCATAAGCTCAGGCTCCCTTATCGATGATCGGTTGCGAGCTTGCGCTCCAACCATTGGGAATATTGCGAGATCGAGTAGCAAACGATGAAGAACAACAGAGCGGCAAAGCCCCACAGTTCCCAATAGACGCCGCTCCAGTCGGTCGAGGCCAGGATCGGCCCGCGGATCATCCCCACCAGGTCGAACATCGAAATGACCGACACCAGCGTGGTGTCCTTGAACAGCCCCACGGCCACATTGACGATCCC
Organism: uncultured Paracoccaceae bacterium; assembly: GCA_938049225.1. Taxonomy (GTDB): domain Bacteria; phylum Pseudomonadota; class Alphaproteobacteria; order Rhodobacterales; family Rhodobacteraceae; genus Halovulum. The sequence continues at coordinate 104,521 of CALICM010000024.1, read as the reverse complement.
GGGGATCGAGATCTTGAGCGCCTGCGGCAGGATGATCAGCCGCATCGCCTGCGCGTAATCCAAGCCCAGGCTGTCACCCGCCTCGTATTGCCCGCGTGGCAGGGCGGCCAGACCACCGCGGATCACCTCGGCGATATAGGCCGACGAGAACAGCGTAATCATGATGATCACCCGCAAGATCAGATCCTGCGTGGTACCCGGCGGGAAGAAATACGCCAAGACGACGCTGGCCACGAACAACAAGGTGATCAGCGGCACGCCACGAATGAACTCGATGAAGACCACACAGATCCACTTGATGATCAGCATGTCGGACTGGCGGCCCAAGGCCAGAACAATCCCGATGGGCAGGCTAAGCGAAACGCAGACCGTGCCCAGGATCATGTTCAGCATGAAGCCGCCCATATCGCGCGAGGCCACGGCCTCGAGCGCCAGGACACCGCGCGTGTTGTCCGTGATGAAACCAAACACCCACCAGGCCAACAGCGCCGCGACGACACCGCCTAACAGACCCATCGCAAAGCTCTGGGCGACGAGGCGGGTGTAGACCATATATCCAATCGCCGCGCCACCAAAGGCCGTGATGGGGATAAAGATCGACCCACCCCACAGCAGCCAATAGGCCAAGAAGGGATAAACCAAAGTCACCGCCAGCAGCATGCGCGGCAGGTTTGAGAACAACACCGGTGCGACGGCCACAAGCAGCAGAACAAACGCCAGGGAGGGCCGCCAATAGGCATCTTGCGGATAGGCGATGCCAAAAACCAACTGTGGCCAGCGCTCTGCAATCACTGCAAAGCAGCCGCCGGAGGCCCCATTGAGCAATTCGCGGCACTCGCGAATGTTCGACGCATCCCAAATGCCATTGGTTATCCAAGGGATGACCCCGGACAGGATCACATAGATCGCCCAAAGCGACAGTATCGTCAGGATGCTGTTGGGGATTGACGAGAACAGGTTCTCGCGCAGCCATTTCACCAACCCGGCCTCGCTGGCCGGTGGGGGCAATTCTGGCAGGGTTTCGGTGCGCACATAGGCGACAGCGGCGGGGGTGTGTTGATCAGACATCCTACCGCTCCTTCAACGAAACTGATTTATTGTAGACGTTCATCGCCGCCGAGATCAGCAGCGAAATCGTCAGGTAGAAGAGCATCACCAACAGAATGCACTCGATGGCGCGGCCGGTCTGGTTCAGGGTGATCCCGCCCAAGGTGGCTGTGATATCAGCATAACCCACGACGATGGCCAGCGAAGAGTTCTTGGTAATGTTTAGATATTGGCTGATCAGCGGCGGTATAATTACGCGAAGCGCCTGTGGCAGAACCACCAGGCTCATTGTCCGGTTAGGTCGCAGGCCTAAAGCGTTTGCCGCCTCAGTCTGACCCTTGCTGACAGCCTGGATACCCGCGCGCACATTTTCGGCGATGAAAGCACCGGTGTAGACCGAAAGCGCCAGCCAAAGCGCGATGAGTGGCTTGCCGATCAACAACCCACCCTGGATGTTGAAGCGATTTGCGGTCGTATCGGGCATCTCCAACCCTATGGGGTTCCCCAGAACCAGTTGGGTCAGGATTGCAGGCACAATTAGAATTGGCCAAAACACCCAGCCGGGCAGTAATTTACCGGTATTATAAAGCGTTTGCTTTACATGATATCGCCACCAAAAGGCTGCCACGATGCTGACCAAGAAGATCATGATCACAGCGACGGCGCTTGAACCGGTCACAATGGACGGCATATGAAGCCCACGGTTTGTGAAGGCAAAAGCGCCAAGGAACATGGAACGCTCAGGATCGTCTCCGAGGAACTGTCGCGGGGGTCCGCCGCTCAAGGTGACAAAAGTGCCGAATATCAAGATCCAGATCAGGACGGGGACGTTTCGGAAAGCTTCGACATAAACGGCCATCAGCTTGGCGGTCAACCAGTTGCCCGAAAGTCGTAAGACACCCGCGATCACGCCAAGCACTGTCGCTGTTACGCATCCCAGAAAAGCCACCAACAGCGTATTCAGAATACCGACAAAGGCGGCTCGGGTGTGCGTCGACTGGCTTGTGTACTCAATTAGCCGTTGGTTAACGTCATACCCTGCCGGATCGTCCAGAAAACCATACGAAATATTCAGGCCCGCTGCCGACAGGTTGCTAATCAAATTGTTGACCATATAGGCCATAAATATGATCAACAACAGCAGCGCTATGGCTTGGAAGGTCAACGACCGATACCGCGTGTCGTTTATCAGCATGGACAAACGGAACGCTGGGGCCGTCTCGTCGGAAATGGCGGACATCTGCCGCACCCCTCTTTACTGTTGGTCGCCCCATCCGATTTTTATATGCGGCCGGTTTTCCGGTCCTGCAGGTGGTGGGGTCGGTGTCTTGGCTTTGGGCGCTGCACCCTGAAGCAAACAGGGCGCGCCGTTCTGGCGCGCCCTGCGAGGTGTTTAGCGGAACGGCGGCGAGTAGATCAGGCCGCCCTGGGTCCACTGCGCGTTTAGGCCGCGCGCCAAGGCGATTGGCGTACCCTCGCCAATATTCGCGGCGAAAATCTCGCCGTAGTTGCCACTAACGGCTAGGGCGCGCCTGGCCCACTCGGCATCCAGACCAAGCATTGCGCCCAACTCGCCCTCGGTCCCCAGCAAACGGTTTATCTCGGGGTTGTCGGTGCCACCGGCCATCTGCTCAATGTTGGCCGAGGTCACGCCCAGCTCTTCAGCCGTAATAAGTGCGTTCAGCGTCCAACGGACGATATCGCCCCACTGATCGTCGCCATGGCGCACAAGCGGACCCAGCGGCTCTTTCGAGATGATCTCGGGCAGCAGCATATGTGCGTCCGCGTCTTCAAAAGCGGCGCGCGTCGCGGCCAAGCCCGAAGCGTCGGTCGTGTAGACGTCGCATGCACCGGCCAGGTACTGCTGTTGCGCCTCGGCGTTGGTCTCAATTGGCACAGGTTCGTAGCTGATGTTGTTCGAGCGGAAGTAATCCGCCAGGTTCAACTCGGTCGTGGTCCCAGTTTGGATGCAAACGGTCGCGCCATCCAACTCGGTGGCTGAGGCGACGCCAAGGTCCTTGCGAACCATGAAGCCCTGACCGTCGTAGTAATTCACACCCACAAAGGTGAAGCCCAGGTCGACATCGCGGCTGAACGTCCAAGTGGTGTTACGCGCCAGCAGATCAATCTCGCCCGAGGAAAGGGCGGTAAAACGTGTCTTGCCGGTTGTTGGCACGAACTCGACCGCATTGCCGTCACCCAGCACCGCGGCGGCAACCGCACGACAAACGGCGACGTCAAAGCCCTCCCATTCGCCGCTGGCGTTTGGCGCCGCAAAGCCGACCAGACCGGTGGTGACGCCGCATTTCAACACGCCGTTTGACTTCACATCGTCCAGCGTCGCGGCACCAGCGGACCCAGCCGCCAAGCCAGCCACGGCAAGCGCGCCGAGTAGAACGGATTTTTTCATGATTAAACCTCTTCCTGTTTCGCCCTTGGGGTTGGGCATATGCGCGGGTTTGTCCCGACGCCATGAGTATCTGGCCCTCAAGTTGGGCCGCAGCACAAGTGTGATAAAAGTCAAGCAAAGGTCAAGGGTGCAATCCGGCGCTTACCGCCCCGTTAACCATAAAAACGTGGCCTTACAAAGACTTCGACAGTACGGATCGCGCGCTGCCCTTTCTATGCACATTAATTGATGTCTTTGGCCGAATCAGCCGGTCAAATCCATCACCAGGCACGTAGCCGTGCCAGTGGCGTAAATCTTTCCGTCATCGACACCGATCACCTGTCCCTCGGCGGTGCCCGTTCGGCGCCCCACATGAATTGCCGTTCCAATGGCCCGGACCTGGGGACCGTCAGCCAAAAGCGGGCGCAGAATATTCACTTTGAATTCCAGAGTCGTATAGCCCGAGCCTTTGGGCAGTCGCGACTGCACCGCGCAAGACATGCAGCTGTCCAGCAATGTCCCGAACCAGCCGCCATGAATTGTGCCAATGGGGTTCATTGCCGCCAGTCTCGGCTTGCCGCAGAACACAACCCTTCCCGCCTCGACACTCTCCAACCAGTAATTCAGCGTCTGCGTGATCGGCGGCGCAGGCAACGTCCCATTTAGGATCGCCTGTAAAAACGCCAGACCACTTTGACCAGCGATATCCGCCTGACTTGGCAAGTCTGCGGCCGAGGTCACAAATCGTGGGGAAGGTGTCGTCATGCGCTGTCCTCGAGCAATTTCCACATATGCGCCGCGCTGACAAACGCATCCTGTTTCTCCCGCGCGGCGACTTCCGCCTCGGCGTCCAGCCCCCAAAACTCTTGCTGCCATAGCTCGTCCAAACGGCTCAGGTCCCACGCCACTGGGGCCGCCAGCGCCCCTCGCGCGACAGCAAACGCTAATACCAAAGAGCCGCTCAGCACCACCAGATCGTGCAAGGCGGTCAAACGCCATGCATTCAGCGCCGAGACCTGCCGCCTCATATCGTCCAGAACCGCCCTTGATTGCGTGATGTGCATCACGCCCGCGCCAGTGATCAGGCGTCCGCTCGACTGCGCCGACATCCAATCGAGCCAGGGGTCCCAGAGCTCCGATTGACGTGCGATCAATGCGGCCGGTTCGGTGGCGCGATAGCACAGCAAATCAGTGCCGCCATAATCGGCGAGCATGCGCGCGACGGTAGCATGGTTCGGCGTAACTTTGTCGATGGCTGAGTTCGCGGCGCGGGTCAGCGGCATCGCCTCGGGGTGGATTTTGTCGTTCTGCGCCTGCCATTCGTCCGCCACCGCTTGGGCCAAACCCGCTGTCGGCAAAACCAGTGTCGCCTTGGACGGCGTGTGCACCGGCTTGGCGTCCAGCAAGATCTGAAACCCCTGGCCCGTTGGCGTCACGGTGACATCCGTCCAAAACCGCTTGCGCGGCGCGAAAGCCCCGCTCACGGCGCATCCTCGAAAGGATCAAGCGCGGGCTCGCGCGCATCCCAACCCATGGTGTCCCAGGTGCGGGCCATATGATCTGGCATCGGGGCGGTCACCGCGACCGTGGCACCCGTGATCGGATGGGTGAAATTTAGGTGCCTTGCGTGCAGATGCAGTTTGCGGCTGATCGCGCCACCCAACTGCGCGCCCCAGCCATCGCCCGCATTCACCTGCGAGGCACCGCCGTATTTACCATCGCCGATGATCGGATGGCCGATCTCGGCCATGTGGGCGCGCAATTGATGAGTGCGGCCCGTGATGGGCGCCAGCGCGACCCAGGCCGCGCGTCTGGCGGCGGCCGACAGCACCATGTAGTCGGTGGTGGCGCGCTTGGCGCCCTCGGTCCGGGCGACGGCGTCGGGGTGAACGCAGACCATGCGCTCGCCCTCGCCCTTTGGTCCATGCCCGCCTGCTTTGACCAACCCGTAGCGGATCGTCCCAGCGGCGGGTTTAGGCACACCCGCGACCACGGCCCAGTAAATCTTGCGGGTTTGACGCGCCTGAAACGCCTTGGCCAGCCCCGCCGCCGCCTGGCCGCTGCGCGCCAGCACCAAAACGCCCGAGGTATCCTTGTCCAACCGATGCACCAGCCGTGGGCGGTCCGTACGCTCAAACATCAGCGCCGCGGTCATCCCGTCCACATGCCGGGTCTGGTTCGACCCACCCTGGACCGGCAGCCCCGCCGGTTTGTTCAGCACCAAGATATGATCGTCACGATAGAGAACGGCGGCCCGGATCATAGCCTGATCCGCCGCGCTGGCATCGCTGGGCCGCTGCGCCCGCGGCCGGTCGCCCCGGGGCTCTGCCAAAGGCGGAACCCTTACCGCCTGCCCGGCCGTCAGCCGGGTCGAGGCTTTGACCCGCCCCCCGTCCACCCGGATCTCGCCTTTACGGCACATCTTTTCGATCTGAACTTGGTTGACCTGCGGAAAGCGCCGACGAAACCACCGGTCCAAGCGCTGATCTTGCGCCTCGCTGTCCAGAGTGACCAGTTGCACGCCACTCATGCCGTCACCATCCGACCCAATGCCATCCCCACAAAACAGGCCAGAAGTGTGCCGATAACCGTCACCGACACATACACCAGCGCCATGGTGCCCGCGCCCCGTTCAAAGAGCACCAGAGTGTCCGCTGAAAAGGCCGAGAACGTCGTGAACCCGCCCAAAATGCCAGTGAGCACCAGGGGCGCTGTGTCAAATCGGGTGCCAAAGGCCCCGAGCAAAAGGCCCATGACAAAACACCCCACAAGGTTGACCACCAATGTACCCAATGGAACGCCAGTCCCCACCCAACGCACCACCTGTTGCACGGTCAAATAGCGCAAAGATGCGCCCATCGCGCCGCCAACGGCTACCTGTAAAAGGGATATCATCGTCACATCGCGTCCTTAGGGGTCAGCGCCTTCAAAAGGCGCAGCAGGCGGATGTTGTCAAGTCAAGCTGTTCGAGCGCCCCTGTACCGCGCGCGCGCCGGCCCGCAGGCGTGCCGCCGGTTTCATCAATGCAATGGCGTGTTCTTGTGCATTCGGTTGATCCGCCTGAGGCCGCCCCATCACCCGGTCGAACCCCTCAAGGTGCCATCGGTCGAAGCGCCGAGTCTCGGTCGGCTCAAATCGTTCAACCTCCATGCGGTGGTGACGCTTGTCTGCCAATATATCCGCCACAATAATTGCGATCGCCTGCGCATCGCCCTCAAGTTCCTGGTGAAACCCATCATTCCCGTAGCGCAGAAAGCCGGTTATTTTAAACCTTTGGTTGTTTTTCCAAGTCGAGTGACCAATGCTTTTGAGCACGCCCTGTGTGACCGCAACAGCAAGTTTTGAGCGATAGCTGAAGCGAAGCATATAAGGGGTGTCGGCAGCACGAGGATAGAGGTTGGCTAGGCCGAAACGACTTTGGATCATCAAACACCGGTCTGATTAATATTTATGCAGTAACTTAATTGTTGAAAGAACAGCATGGTTAACGATGTGTCCACCGAGTCGTAACAGATTTTCAGGATAGAAGCATCTGCTTTCCTGCCTCGCGACTCAGCGCAGCCGCCCCGCACTCAGACGTAATGACAACGCTTGGAATACACAACTCATGATTGTATGCAGGCGCAAATATAGACTAAACCCCTCTATACAAAGACCTCGACATACGCTCAGCAAATAAGTTGGCCAGTGCGTCACCTTGCTCAACAGGGAGACAGTGCCAACTCCAGGTGATGAAACGGCGGTCCGTCAACTGTGCTTCTCGCAACACACACAAACCCGAATTTCGGGGATCAGCGGAAATATTATCGACGCAGGCGACCACATACGCGGCAGGTCCTTCAAGCAATCCCATAAGATCCGTGCCGAACAGTGCGAGGAATCCGGTCAACGGCCCTTTGGTCGCCTCAGCCTGGGCGTCCGCCGCGATGGATTTTACCGTACCGTGACCATCCGTTGCCTCGCAAACGCTTCGGAAAACCAGTTGCAGAAGGGGATCGGACTTGGGCATCGAAAAGGACCTTTTTCATATCGGTCATCTGAACCATGGTCAGCCCAAAGCCTCAAGGGGACTTTCGGTCGCGCAGTTTTTGGAAATAAGCGCTCCGCTTGCTCAGTTCACGCTCGAAACCGCGATCCAGCGGCGTGTATAGCGTCGGGCGCTTCATACCATCTGGGAAATAGTCTTGCCCCGAGAAGCCATCAGGCGTGTCGTGGTCATATTCGTAGCCCGATCCATAACCCGCCTCGCGCATCAAGGCGGTTGGCGCGTTCAGGATGTGCATCGGGGGGGCCAAGGATCCGGTTTGGTCCGCCAATTTGCGGGCGTCGGAAAAAGCACGGTAAGCAGCGTTGGACTTGGGCGCCAGCGCCAAATAAACCACCGCGCCCGCCAGGGCCAACTCACCCTCTGGGCTCCCCAGGCGTTCGAAAGTTTCCCAGGCTTGCAGGCAGTGGGCCTGAGCCTGCGGGTCGGCGAGGCCAATATCCTCCACCGCCATACGGGTGATGCGACGCGCCAAATAACGCGGATCCTCGCCCCCGTCCAGCATGCGGGCGAACCAGTACAGGGCCGCATCCGGATCCGATCCTCGAACCGACTTGTGCAAGGCCGAGATCAGATTGTAGTGCGTATCCCCCGATTTGTCGTATTTGGGCGCCGTGCGGTTCAGGCGGTTGCCCAAAGCCGGGACATCCACCGGCCCGTCTGTCCAGGCAAAGGCCTGTTCCAACAGGTTCAGCAACGCTCGCCCATCCCCATCCGCAAGTTGAACCAAGACATCACGCGCTGCCGCCGTCACCGGCAAGGCACGGCCCATCTGCGTCTCGGCCCTGCTCATGATTTGTTCCAGATCGCGCGCCTCTAACCGGTCCAGGATCAGCACCTGGGCGCGGCTGAGCAGCGCGCGGTTCAACTCAAATGACGGGTTTTCGGTCGTGGCCCCCACCAAAACAATGGTGCCGCTTTCCATGTGCGGCAGAAACCCGTCTTGCTGCGCCTTGTTGAACCGATGGATCTCGTCCACGAACAACAAGGTGCCTTGCCCGTTCTGGTGCCGCAGTTGCGCGGCTTCGAACACTTTGCGCAGATCCTGCACACCGGTGAAGATCGCGCTGATCTGGACAAAAGTCAGATCCGTTTCCGAGGCCAGCAGCCGCGCGATCGTTGTCTTGCCCACACCGGGCGGTCCCCAGAAGATAAGCGAGGGCAGCGTGCCCGTCGCAATCATGCCTCGCAAGCTGCCCTCTGACCCTAAAATATGGCTTTGGCCGACCACCTCGTCCAATGTGCTCGGCCGCATTCGATACGCCAATGGACGGTTGCCCGAAGCCGCTGTTGTAGCGGGTGGTACAGTGTCAAATAAATCCGCAACCATTGCTCTGGCCCACCCCTGAACGCGCGGACTGACCCGCCATAGACCGCCGCTTTAGCAGTCTGGCGGGATCAGGTCCAAGGGAAGTACCCAATTTACGCGTCGGCGGGCTTAAGATCCAACGCGGTGCCGTTGATGCAATGCAGCACCTCGCCCTCGATGATCAGAATGTGGCCCAAGTGCCCGCCGCAACGGCGGCAATGCGCCTCCATCATCATTTTCGGCTCTGGCAACGCCCCGTTGTAGTCGGTCTGATGGATACCGGTTAGAACCGCGTTCGGATCGCTGTGATTGAAGAACACAAATCCAATTTGCTGCGGCGAATACCATTCAGACGTATAGAGCGGCAGATCGCAGCCCTTGCAGTGGTACATGCCCGGATCATTGGTGTTCCAATAGGGGCTGGTGGTCGGAAATTCGGTGGCCCCCTCTCGCAGCACCTGGTATTCCAAATCGTTCAATTGGTCCCGCCATTCAGCCTCGGTTTTTTGCACCTCGAAGTTGAACGGCCCGCTGACGCTGGGCGCATAGGTCTCGCCCGCCCGCGCTTTCGCGACAATTGCCCAGGCCATGGCCGAAGCTGCCGTGCCCGTCAGCATGGCCCGCCGGCTGTGTTTTGTCCCAAGAAGTCCCATTGGATCTGTCCTTATCCGTCTGACTGTTGTGTCACCCTACGGTGACTAAGTGGGAAGTATTGTAGCATATTCCAGAGCCGGTTCTGGAAACTCTCTGTGATCAGGGGCGGATTAATCACCTTTTAACCGTGACTTTTGGCACAGACCGCGTCCTGAAAAAACAAAGCCGCCCCAACGGGACGGCTTTCAAACGATTTGCAAAAAATGGGCCTATGCGTCGGCTTCGGCCTCTTCTGCCGCGACGCGGGCTTTGTCGGCCGCACCCTTTGCATCCACGTCCCGGTCAACCAACTCGATGATCGCCATGGGTGCCATATCGCCGTAACGGAACCCGGCCTTCAGGACGCGGATATAGCCACCCTGACGGTCTTTGTAGCGCGGACCCAAGACGTCCATCAGCTTGGCCACGGCCTCGTCCTGCTTGATCCGGCTGTGCGCCAGACGGCGCGCGTGCAGGTCACCGCGTTTCGCCAGCGTGATCAGCTTTTCAACGATGGGTCGCAGTTCTTTGGCTTTTGGCAGGGTGGTTTTGATCTGCTCGTGCACGATTAAGCTGCTTGCCATATTCGCGAACATCGCTTTTCGATGCTCATGGGTGCGGTTCAGTTTGCGGTATCCGTTGCCGTGACGCATATCTTCAATCCTTCTTTATACTTTGTCTGGCGGCCCTGCGTGGAAACCGCTCTCCTTGGGGATCATTCCCGGGTATTGCGCCGTCCCACCCGATTTTGGACCGGGTGGGGGACGGGGGTGGGCGGGTGGGACGTCCCCCACCCGGTCCAAAATCAGTGCGCCGTTCTCAGAACTGGTCTTCGAACTTCTTAGCCAGATCCTCGATATTATCAGGGGGCCAATCAACGATATCCATGCCCAGATGAAGGCCCATGCCGGTCAGAACTTCCTTGATCTCGTTCAAGGATTTGCGCCCAAAGTTGGGGGTGCGCAGCATCTCGGCCTCGGTCTTTTGGATCAGATCGCCGATATAGACAATATTGTCGTTCTTCAGGCAGTTGGCGGAACGCACCGAAAGCTCCAACTCGTCCACTTTCTTCAAAAGCAGCGGGTTGAACTCCAGATCGTCCTCTTCCTCGGCACGGCCAGCCGCTTCCGGCTCGTCGAAATTCACGAAGACGCCCAACTGGTCTTGCAGGATCCGCGCGCCATAGGCGATCGCATCCTCGGGCGTGACCGACCCATCGGTTTCGATGCTCAACGTCAGCTTGTCATAGTCCAGCACCTGCCCCTCGCGGGTTGGCTCGACCTTATAGCTGACTTTCTTGACCGGGCTGAACAATGCATCGACCGAGATCATGCCAATCGGCGCATCCTCGGGGCGGTTCTTATCGGCCGCCACATAGCCTTTGCCAGTCTCAACCGTTAGTTCCATGTAAAGGCTGGCGCCATCATCCAGATGGCAAATCACGTGATCGCGGTTCAGGATCTCGATCCCCGCGCTTTCGCTGATGTCCCCCGCCGTTACGACACCAGGGCCCGATTTATTGATCGACAGACGCTTGGGACCTTCGACCTCCATCTTCAGACTGACACCTTTCAGGTTCAGCACAATGTCGGTAACATCCTCGCGCACACCGTCGACGCTGGAAAACTCGTGCAGCACATTGTCGATCTGTACGCTGGTGATCGCCGCGCCTTGCAACGAGGACAGCAGCACACGCCGCAGCGCATTGCCCAGGGTTAAACCAAAACCGCGCTCCAGGGGTTCAGCTGTGGCCGTCGCCAGGCGCAACGCGTCCGCACCCGGTTTGATATCCAGCCCCATCGGGCGGATGAGTTCTTGCCAATTTTTGTGGATCATAGTCGGGCCTCCATTCTTGCGGTCCGCTCCGATCCGGTGGAGCAGCCGCCCTCGAGGGTCAGTAAGCAAGGGCGGCCGACGCGAGATACGCACCGCCCCCCCGTAGTATTGTCCTTAGACGCGCCGACGTTTGGGCGGGCGGCAGCCATTGTGCGCGATCGGGGTGACATCCCGGATCGCCGTAATTGTGAAACCAACGGCCCCCAGCGCGCGCAGCGCACTTTCGCGCCCCGAGCCTGGCCCCTGCACCTCAACCTCCAAGGTGCGCATGCCGTGTTCCTGCGCCTTTTTGCCCGCATCCTCGGCGGCCATCTGCGCGGCATAAGGTGTCGATTTGCGCGAGCCTTTGAAACCCATCGTCCCGGCCGAGGACCAGGCAATCGCATTGCCTTGCACATCGGCGATCAGGATCTTGGTGTTGTTGAAGCTTGCGTTTACATGCGCAACCCCGGCCGAGATGTTCTTCTTGACCTTCTTTTTCGCGCGCAGCTTTGTATCACGTGCCATGGATCCGCCCCTTATTTCTTCTTGCCAGCGATGGCTTTGGCCGGGCCCTTGCGGGTGCGGGCGTTCGTATGGGTCCGTTGACCACGCACGGGCAGGCCGCGGCGGTGGCGCAGGCCGCGGTAGCAGCCCAGATCCATCAGGCGTTTGATGTTCATCGATTTCTCGCGCCGCAGGTCGCCCTCGACCATCAGGTTCGCGTCGATATGCTCGCGCACTTGCAGCACTTCCGCGTCGCTCAATTCGTTCACACGGCGGCTCTGATCAATGCCGACAGCCTCGCAAATCTGCTGCGCGGTCGAATTTCCAATGCCATGGATATAGGTCAACGCGATATGCACGCGCTTGTTTGTGGGGATGTTTACCCCTGCAATACGGGCCAAATGGTCTCTCCGTTTCGGTTGCGGTTCCGTAGCGCCGGAACCTTTTTTCACAACGAAAGCCCACCTGCATTCGCAACGGTGGGCTTGTTTTCCCTCAGGTCGGGTCGCACGACTCGGTCTTTGAGAAGAAATCGTAAACTATTCACGAACGCGGGGGTGTCAACCCATATTCCGGCGTCTGTCAAGTTTTATTTCGGGGGCGCCATCAGTGGGGGTCTTTTGCGCTTACCCAGCCGCTAAAGCGCCCCTTCCAAGACGGCATCCAACTGGGCCGCAACCTCGTCAATCTCGCCCAGGCCATTGATCCCTTTCAGGGCGCCATGAGCGTAATAATACCCGATAAGGGGCGAGGTTTCTTTGTAATACGCCATCAACCGGGTGCGCATCGTCTCGGCATTGTCATCCGGGCGGCGCTTGAACTCGGTTCCCTTACAGACATCGCATTGACCGACAGCCTGCGTCGGGTTGCCCTCGTCGTGATAGACCGCGCCGCAGGTGGCGCAGGTGAAGCGGCCCGACACACGGCGGACCAACTCCTCGTCATCCGCGATCTGCATCTCGACCACCGCATCCAGCGTCTTATCTTTCGCTTTCAACAGCGCGTCCAGCGCATCCGCTTGGGCCAGGGTGCGTGGGAAGCCATCAAAGATGATCCCCTTCTCGCCTACGCCCGCGTCCAACTGCTCGGCGATCAAACCGATCACGATCTCGTCCGTTACCAGCGAGCCGCTGTCCATAATCGCGGCCACCTGTTGGCCCATCTCGGTTCCAGACGTCCGGGCTGCGCGCAGCATGTCCCCGGTGGAAAGCTGCACCATGCCCCTGTCGTCGACCAGCTTATGGGCCTGGGTCCCCTTTCCCGCGCCCGGTGGGCCAAGCAGTATGATGTTCATCGGCGTGTTTTCTTCCGTCCCTTGTTGCCCCGCAATTTTGATTTTTCGATCAACCCTTCATACTGGTGCGCCAGCATATGGGACTGAACTTGGGTGATTGTGTCCATCGTGACCGACACCACAATCAGAAGCGAGGTTCCGCCAAAGTAGAACGGGATGTTCCATTGGGAAATCAAAATTTCGGGCAAAAGACAAACCGCCGCCAAATAAGCCGAGCCAACAACCAAAATTCGGCTCACGACATAGTCCAAATAATCCACTGTGCGCGGCCCAGGTCGGATCCCCGGCACGAACCCGCCCTGCTTTTTCAGATTGTCCGCGACCTCTTCGGATTTGAACGACACATTGGCAGTGTAGAAATACGAGAAGAAGACGATGAGCACGACAAAGGTGATCAGATAAAGCGGCATGCCCCGCCCAAAGTAAGACGATACGAAGCCCAACGCGCCGGTGGCCCCTGCCCCGCCCGAAAATGTGGAAATCGTCGAGGGCAACAACAGCAATGACGAGGCAAAGATCGGCGGAATCACCCCGGCGGGGTTCAGCTTGATCGGCAGGTTCGAGGATTCACCGCCGTACATCTTTTGCCCGACCTGGCGGCGCGGGTATTGGATGTGGATCTTGCGCAAAGCCCGCTCGACATAAACGATGGCCATAATGACCGCGACCGCCATGATCATGATCCCAATAATCACATAGGCAGGGATGGTGCCTTCGCGCCCCTGGCTAAAGAATTGTGCCAAGGCGGCGGGAAGTTCCGCGATGATGCCAACAAAGATAATCAGCGAAACCCCGTTGCCGATACCGCGCTGAGTAATCTGCTCGCCCAGCCACAGCAGGAACATCGTGCCGCCCACCAGTGTGATCACGCAGGAGGCGCGGAAATACCAGCCGGGGTCCAAGACCAGGTCCTGACCCTCCATCCCGATGGCAATGCCATAGGCTTGGAAGGTGGCCAAGAACACCGTGCCATAACGGGTGTATTGGTTGATCTTCTTGCGCCCCGCCTCGCCTTCTTTCTTGAGCTGTTCTAATTTCGGCACCATGGCCGTCATCAACTGCACGATGATCGAGGCCGAGATATAGGGCATGATCCCCAGCGCAAAGATCGCCATGCGGCTGACCGCGCCACCGGTAAACATGTTCAACATGCCGCCGATGCCCTGCTGCGCTTGGTCGAAGAACTGCTGCAAGGCCACGGTGTCGATCCCGGGCACTGGGATATAGGTCCCGATCCGGTAGACGATCAGCAGGCCAAGGGCGAACAGGATCCGCTGCTGCAGTTCTTTGGCTTTGCCAAAGGACCCCCAGTTCAGGTTGGCGGCCATCTGCTCTGCTGCTGATGCCATTGATTAGGCCTCCCATAGCTGCGCCGCGGAACAACGGGTGCTCACGCGGCGCGAAATGTTCTCAACCGATGTAAGGTGCGGGGGCGTGCCCCACAACCTTATTCCGCCGCAACGGGGGCCGGCAGTGTGACTTTTCCGCCCGCTTTCTCGACCGCTTCGACGGCGGCCTTCGACGCGCCGGTCACGGTGATATCCAGCTTTGCCGTCAGTTCGCCCTTGGCCAACAAGCGCACACCGTCCAGCTTGCGCCGGACCAGGCCGCTGTCGACCAGCACATCCTCGGTCACGGGGGCCTTCGCGTCGATCTTGCCCGCATCGATGAATTTCTGCAGGACATTCAGATTGATAACGGCGAATTTCTTGGCGTTGGGCTTGTTAAAGCCGCGCTTGGGCAGGCGCATATAGAGCGGCATCTGCCCGCCCTCATAGGCGTTGATCGCCACGCCCGAGCGGGATTTCTGGCCTTTGATCCCACGTCCGCCGGTCTTACCCTTGCCCGAGCCTGGGCCGCGCCCGATGCGCTTAGCTTTTTTGGTCGCGCCTGGATTGTCGCGCAGTTCATTAAGTTTCATGTCGCTTCTCCAAAGCCGGATACGGGGATCGAAGCGAAAGCCCCCGACCACGGCGTCATTTGATGTGATATGCGGCCCACTTTGGACCACCGGCGGTGTATAGGCGGGATCAGGGGCGCAATGCAAGGCGTTTTGGCGGCGATTTCGCCGCCCTATCCCTGCGCGCGCGCCGCATGGCATGCACCACATCGTCGGAGACCCAATCATAGGCCAAGTCCGCCTGCACCGACACCCAAGTCAGCCGCCCGCCCTTGCGCCAGGGATCCAGCACGATCCCCTGGTCCATCGGGTCACCGCGACGGCTGATAATGGCGGTGCTGTGCTCGATCCGAAAGGCTTTGTCATGGTTTGCGATGCCCCGGTGCAACACCAGGGTCTGGAACTCTTCCGCCAGAAGTCGTGCCTCGATGTCCTCGGCCCAATGCCAGCATAGCCCCCGCGGCTTCAGCCCCAGGTTCACTTTGGTGTTGTGAATAAGCGGCGGGTCCGTGATCCGATAGGCTAGGGCCAACTCATCGGTATGGGCGTAAGCAATCCGCGCCGCCCGCGCTGCCTCCTCAGCATCGATGCCTGGGCCAAGATCCATGATTGCCTGCGCTAATGCCGGAATCTGCGGCCCGCCCCGCCCAGACTGCTCCACCGACGTCGCGGCACAGGCCGCAAGGGTGAGGGGGAGAAGAAGGGGGAGGCTGAACCGCTTAGCGGCGCGAAACAGGAGACGAGCAAAAACCATAAAGCAAAGACTAAAGCGATTAGACCACCGCTACAATGCCAACTGCTTTTGACGCATGTCGCGCAGCAACGGCCATCTTTTAAGTCCGGATCGCCAATCATGCTTCATAAGGTTGGCATGTCGCGCCGCGCGTGAGATGTAGTTACTAGCAATCAGCCTCTGACAGCGTGAAACAGTGTCATGCCCCCTGAACAGATCTTCGCCGCCTATCCTAACGCTGAACGCTTCACCTTTGGCGACAGCGAAACGCTCTGCGCACAGCTTTTGGCGGCGGTACGTGCAGGCAAGAAGACCGCCACTTGCGGCGCACTGCGCGATTTCGGGGCGGATGGGGAGGCGATGCCGGTCGTCGGTCGCCAGGACATCGCCCTGAATTGGGATGGCACACCCGCGCTGCTGATCGAGACCACCGAGGTGGAGGTCAAACGCTTTTGCGATGTAGACACCGCCTTTGCCCTGGCCGAGGGCGAGAATACCGACCGCACCGGTTGGGCCGCCGACCACCAGGCCTATTTCACGCGGAATGGCGGGTATGACCCGCAGATGCTGCTGGTCTGCGAACGGTTTCGCCTCGTGAAGGACTTTGCAAGGGTTTAAACCCGGTGCCAAAACACTGGAAAGCCAGGATCAAACACCGTCACCGGCCCCGCGCCTGTGTCGAGCTTCGCGGGCCAAACGGCGGCCTCGGCACGCCGCTCCAAAACCACCTGTCCAGAGGGCGCGGACAGCCCGTAGAACGCCGCGCCATGACCTGTCGCGAAACCCGCCAGGTGGTCCAAAGCCCCTGCCGCGTCGAAGACCTGCGCCAAACATTCCAAAGTGTTAAGCGCCGTAAAGCACCCGGCACAGCCGCACCCAGTTTCCTTTGCGGCATCCAAATGCGGCGCGCTGTCGGTGCCCAAGAAATAGCGCGGATCGCCCCCGGTGGCTGCGGCCACCAAGGCCTCGCGGTGCCGCTCGCGCTTCGCGACCGGCAGGCAATAGTAATGTGGGCGAATGCCCCCCACCAAAAGGTGATTGCGGTTCAGGATCAGATGATGCGTGGTGATCGTCCCTGCCAGATCGGCCGGGGAATTGGCGATATAGGCGATGCCCTCGGCCGTGGTCACATGCTCCATCACCACCCTCAGGCCGGGCGTCGCTTGGCGGATTGGGTCGAGGACACGCTCGATAAACACCGCTTCGCGGTCGAAAATATCGACCTCAGGATCTGTGACCTCGCCGTGGACGCACAGCGGCAAGCCAATTGCCGCCATCCGCTCCAACACACCGCGCACCTTGTCAAAATCCCGCACCCCCGAGGCCGAGTTGGTGGTCGCCCCAGCGGGATACAGCTTCACCGCATGGATCAGGCCGTCCGCCGCCGCTTGCGCCACATCCTCGGGCTCGGTGGTCTCGGTCAGGTATAGGGTCATCAGCGGGGTGAACCCCGTGTCGGGCCCAATGGCCGCAAGAATGCGATCCCGATAAGCCAGCGCTTGGGCCCCAGTGACCACGGGCGGCACCAAATTGGGCATGATGATCGCCCGCCCGAAACGCTGGGCCGAGATTGGCGCGACGGCCTCCAACATCGCCCCGTCACGCAGATGCAGATGCATGTCATCCGGCAAAGGCAGGGTTAGAACATCAGACATCGGCACACCTTTCCGCAGGGGTTTTCGCTGCATCGCATGAAGCCCGGGCGACCCGCAAGGCCCCCTTCAGACCCCGGGCAGCGTCACCTTTGCGATCAGCCCCGGGGCATTATCCGCAAACTTGAGCGTACCCCCGTGCAACCGCACCACCGCCCGCACCAGGCTCAGCCCCAGGCCCGACCCCTCGCCGCCGCGCGCGGCATCCATGCGCACGAACCGCTCGGTCACGGCACTGTGCTGATCCGGTGGAATGCCGGGGCCATTGTCGCTGACCGTGATCGAGACCGGATCGGCGGTTACGCGCACAGCAACCGCCCCATCGCCGGCTGGCGCGTATTTCAGCGCGTTGTCAAGCAGGTTGGTCACGGCCTGGGCCAGCAGCTGCGGTTCGCCACGCGTCTTGGTGGGGACTGTATCCGCGCTCAAGGTAATGCCCCGTTCGTCGGCAATGGGCTGATACAATTCCACCGCATCGGCAACGATCTGTGCCAGATCGACCTCTGTCCAACTGTCGTCCGGCACGCCCGCTTCGGCCCGGGCGATGTCCAGCAAATGACCCAAGAGACCCGTCGCCCGGTCAATTTCTGCCAAGCTCCGGGCGATCGCAGCTTGCGTCTCCCCCGTGTCCAGATCCCGCCGCAGCGCCAGGTCCAGCTCGGCCCGCGCCCGGGTCAGCGGGCGCCGCACGTCATGGCTGATGCTGTCGGTGGCGATGCGCATGCCCTGCATCAACGCCTCGATCCGATTCAGCATTCCATTTACGCTGGCGGCAAGACGGTCAAACTCGTCCCCCCGGTCTGAGACGGGCACCCGTCGATCCAAATGCCCCGCGCTGATCCGCTCGCCCGCCTCAGCCGCCACGGCGACACGCGCCAACACCCTGCGCCCTAGGAAAACGCCCGAGGTAACCCCCAAAATCACCGCCCCCAAAGCGATCCACAGGCTGACCCGCAGAAAACGCGACCGAAACTCCTGCAAATCACCGCTGTCGCGCCCGACCAACAGCCGATAGCCGCGCGGCAAATCGAACGCCAACGCGCGCACCTGCCGTTGCACAACGCCTTCGCCATCGCGCTTGCTGACGCCAAAGGTGACCGGCCCCTCGCCCGCGGCCTCGCGCGGCCAAGTGGTCAGGTTGCCGGCCAACCGCCGCCCCCTTGGGGTGGCCAGCAAATAGACCGCATCCCCCCGTGCCTGCGGCCCGGTACGCGCCTCGATCGCCGGGATCAGACGCGCGGTGCCGCCTTCGCGAAACCGCTCGGACAAAGCGCGCACCTCGGCTTCCAGTGTAGCGTCGCGCTGACGTTCGATAACACCGATAGTGCCCGCATAAAGTGCGATCAGGCCCAGGGCCAGCCCCAGGCAGAACAACACCGTATAGACCGCCGCCAACCGCGCAGCGGTCGTCCGCCAAACCGCCCCGACCTTCATCCCGGGGCTTTCAGCATATACCCTGCCCCCCGCACGGTATGCAGCAACGCCACATCAAACCCTTTGTCGATCTTCTGGCGCAACCGCGAGACATGCACGTCGATCACATTGGTTTGTGGATCGAAGTTGTAGTCCCAGACACCCTCAAGCAGCATTGTCCGCGTGATGACACGCCCTGGCCGGCGCATTAAATACTCAAGGATCCGGTATTCGCGCGGCAGCAAAGGCACTTCGGTGCCCGCACGCGTCGCGATGCGCGCCAACAGATCCAACTCAAGATCGGCAACGGTCAGCCGCGTCGCTTCGACCTCGGGCGTTGCCGTGCGGCGCGCCAGGGCCTCGATCCGCGCGAGAAGTTCTGAAAAGGCGAAGGGCTTGGTCAGATAGTCATCCCCGCCCGCCCGCAGTCCGGCCACGCGATCATCAACCTGCGCCAAGCCGCTGAGAACAAGAACCGGGGTGCTGTGCCCCTCGGCCCGCACGGTGCGGACCACCGACAGTCCATCGATTTGCGGCAGCATGCGGTCGATGATGATCACGTCATAGCCGCCGCCCAGCGCGGCAGCCAGACCCTCGGTGCCGGAATGAAACACATCACAGCCGTGCCCGCTCTCGCGCAGCCCATCGGCCAGATACCGGGCCGTTTGACTGTCGTCTTCGATCACCAAAAGTCGCATCGACCTGCCTTTCCTGGATCGGAGATGCCGTTTCACCCCGGTTTACGCAACCCACCCCCTGGGGCCATGAAAGATATTTAATCTTCCCGCAATCGCGATGCCACCTTGGCCACTCATCTGGGGATTGGGCCCAAACTTGGGCGCAGTCACAACGAACGGAGAGTCACATGAAATCCACAAATCCCCTTAAAGCCCTGATGCTGGCCACAGCGCTGGCCACCGTACCGCTGGTCCCCATGGCGCAAGCACAAACACCACTTGTTGAAATGCAATCACTGGCACCGCTGGTCGAGGCGGTCAAACCCGCCGTTGTCACCGTGCGCACAGTGGGGGGTGTTGACCGCCGCACGCAGGCAATTCCCGACGAGATGGAGGAGTTCATGGAGCGGTTCTTTGGCCAACGCCGCGGCTTCCCCCAAAGCCCCGAACCTCGTGCCCGGCCGCAGCAGGGTGTCGGCTCGGGCTTCATTATCGACGCTGATGGGGTCATCGTGACCAACAACCACGTGGTCCAGGGCGCCGACGAGATCACCGTTATTCTGGACGACGGGACCGAGGCTGTGGCCGAATTGATCGGCCGCGACACCCGCATCGACATCGCGGTGTTGCGGATCGACGTGGATCGCGCCCTGCCCACCGTCACCTGGGGCCCCTCTGACGACGTGCAGGTCGGCGATTGGGCGATTGCCATCGGCAACCCGCTGGGTTTGGACGGGACCGTCACCGCAGGGATCGTCTCGGCGCGCGGCCGCGACATTCGCTCGGGGCCCTATGACGATTACATACAGGTCGATGCGGCGATCAACCGGGGCAATTCGGGCGGGCCGCTGTTCGACGTGTCCGGCCGGGTGATCGGCGTGAACACCGCGATCATCTCGCCCTCGGGCGGGAATATCGGCTTGGGCTTCGCGATCCCCTCGGAACAGGCGCAATCAATTGTCGCAGATCTTCTGGATGACGGCACGGTCGAACGTGGGTGGATCGGTGTCGCCATTCAACCCGTGGATCGGGATATCGCAGACAGCCTGGGACTGGCAGATCCGGGCGGCGCGCTGGTGTCCGACGTGACCCCCGACAGCCCTGCACAAGCCGCAGGTCTGCGGCCGGGCGATGTGATCTTGGGGTTCAACAACACGCCGGTCAAGGATCTGCGCGACCTGACCCGGGCCGTGGCAGCGGCATCTGTGGGCAGCGACGCGAGCATCGAGATCTGGCGCAGCGGCGCCGCCCGCAGCCTTGATATTCGCCCCGCCTTGCTGGAAAGCGCCAGCGCTGAGAGCCCGAACACCGTGCTGCCCGCAGGATTCGCCGAAATCCCCGAACTTGGCTTGACGCTTGAGGCAACCGGCACCGATGTGATCATTGCCGAAGCCGCAGATACGGCGGCGGACAGTGGGCTGCAAAGCGGAGATCGGCTTTTGTCGATTAACCAAACCCAAATCACTGGTCCAGACGCGGTGCGTAGCGCTGTGGCCGACGCAAAGGCAGCCGACCGCGAAAGCGTTTTGCTGCTTGTTGAGCGCGAGGGCGCGCGCCGCTTCGTAACCGTCGAGCTTTCGGCGGCTTAATAGCAGGATTGCAACGATTGGCGGCAGGATCAGCTTGCCGCCGTTTTCTTTCGCGCCAGATACCGATATGGCAAGCTAAAGGTCGCGCGAAAGGTAAACATGATTCACACCCTGAAGTTGATTTCGCTTCAAAGTCAGACCGAACAGATGGCAGACACCCTGCAAGCGGTGGGCTGCCAACCCGGCACTGCCGTTTGCCTCGCCATAACGGACCCTGGGCTTTCCGCGCACCTCATGGCGCTGTTGCCATCTCTTTACCCAACAGCGCCGGTGGAACCGTATTGTGGCGCCACCCCCGCCCGACAGCTTTTGACCCGCGTGCGCCCAAAAGTGCTTTTGACGGACCAACCCGGCTGCGATGTTGCCAATGCAGCTGATGAGATCGGGGTTCCCGTCAGCGTCGCCAACGCCGATGGTTTTGGCCCGCCGTGGGCCACGTCACAAACCGAATGCGCCCACTACGCCCCAGACACAGCGCTGCTGCTGCAAACCAGCGGCACGACCGGGGCGCCGAAACTGGTGGGGCTGAGCCGTGGCAACGTCGCGGCCTCGGTCACTGGCATCACGCAAGCCCTGGATTTGGGCCCTGA
The DNA here is from genome assembly GCA_938049225.1 of uncultured Paracoccaceae bacterium. GTDB lineage: Bacteria > Pseudomonadota > Alphaproteobacteria > Rhodobacterales > Rhodobacteraceae > Halovulum. The sequence goes on along the minus strand of CALICM010000024.1, from coordinate 82,928 downwards.
AGACCGCACCGCGACACTGATGCCGCTGTCCCATATCCATGGGATCATCGCGGTCTTATCCGCGGGTCTGCAAAGCGGTGGCACGGTGATCCCGATCACGCCCCGCGACCCCTCAGCCTTTTGGCAGCAAGTGGCGCAGATCGCGCCGACTTGGTTGTCGATGGTACCCACCTTGTTGCATGCGCTGCTGGAAACAGCCCCAGCAGAGCGCCCCGCCGCCCTTGATCAGCTGCGGTTCCTGCGCACTTCCTCAGCCGCGCTTCCGGCCGCCTTGCGCGCGCGGGCCGAGGCCTATTTCGGCGTGCCGGTGATCGAGGCTTATGGCATGACCGAGGCCGCGCATCAAATGGCCAGCGGGCGGCCTGGCGCTTTGACCCCCGGCTCGGTGGGCCAGGCAAGTCCCGGCGCCGCGCTCGCCATCATGACCCCAGAAGGCCAACCGACGGCGTCAGGCGCGACAGGCGAGGTCTGCGTCAAAGGCCCAAACGTCATGCACGGCTATCTTTGGCCAACCGAGGCCAACGCCGAGGCATTTCATGGCGAATGGTTCCGCACCGGCGATCTTGGGCGCCTGGATGACAAGGGCCAGTTGTGGCTGACCGGCCGCATCAAAGAACAGATCAACCGCGGCGGCGAAACCCTATCCCCCAGCGATATCGAAGACGTTCTACTGACCCACCCGGCAATCAGCGAAGCGGTGGTGTTCCCGCACCCCCATCCCACGCTGGGTGAGGAGGTCGCCGCACTCTGCGTTCCGAAGGCGGACGCAAGGCCGAGCACGGCGGAAATCATCGCCTATGCCGCCCAGCATTTGCCGTTCGCGCAAACGCCTAAAACAGTGCACCTGACCGATAGCCTGCCGAATCAGGCGTCAGGGAAAGTCAGCCGCACAGCCATCGCCAAGCAATATGCACAGCCTGTCGCGACGCCTACGCCACCCGCCTCGCAAAGCGCCGAAGCAATCCGCATGCGTGGATTTGTTGCCCAGGTCTTGGGGCGCGAGGATTTCGACGATCAGGCCTCGCTCTTTGCTTTGGGCGCGGACTCGCTCAGCCTGATGCAACTGTTGCTGCTTATCGAGCGATCCGAGGGCGTGTCCCTGCCCCTCGAAAGCCTGTTGACCCACCAAACCCCAGCGGCGCTGATGTCCGAGGTCGCCAGGCGCGACCCATCAACATCACCCACAGACACCGATCGCCGGGACCACGGCTTCGCCGCCTCGGCCCATATAACGGGACTCAGGGTCGCAGAGCGGCTGACCCCGCATCCGCGCCGCAACCGAACACTTATAGCGATGACCGTGCGACCGGATTTCTCGGCTCCCAACATCGCCCAAGCTTGGGCCGAAGTGTGTCGAACCCAGCCAGCCCTTGGACTGGATCTGTCTTATGACACCGACGGCACCGTGCACGCTGTGCCAGACCCTAACAGCCCCCGGGACCTGCAAACATTCCAGGTCTGTGCCGATCGTCAAAGCCTGCTTCGCGACCCTCTGGGAGAAGTGTCAGTGGCGCAGGCCCTTACAGTCCAAAGCAGCCTTGTCCGTGCCATCTGTGTGCAGGCATCCGGCGGCGCGAAAGTTCTACTTTGCGACATGCACGAAGCGCTGGCCGATGGTTTCGGTCAAGCCCTGTTGCCGCGCCTGATCGAGGCCGCTTTGCTGGGCAAATCCCTGCCCCCCGCCCAGCCGCTGCAGGCCCTTATGGGCTCCCTCCCTGGTCCCACCGCCGATCTGACAAACCTGCCCGGACGTCTGCATCAGGATGCGGAGGGGCCGCGCTTAAAGGCGGTTCGTCGCGTAACCCAAAACCTGGATCCCGAACTCTGGGAGGGGCTTGAGCACTTTGCCCAAGCCCAAAGTGTCACTAGTTTCTCGGTCGCCGCGAGCCTATTCGCCGGTTTGATCCAGGACCTGGCTGGCGCCCCGACGGCGATCTGGACCGCAGGTCAGCGGCGCAAGGGGGCTGCCGACTACACCACGCTGTGCAATGCAACCCGGCTGGTGCGGCTGGACCCGATCTCGGGCGCCCAGACGGACCCTGACCAGCTTGGCCAAACCGCCCGCCAAACCATGAACCGGCTCTTCGACAGCCTGTCCACCTCATCCGAAGAGCGCCCCAAGGCGGATGACCCGCTCTACCTGTTCGAAGTCGCGAACGAGGCACAAACCCTACAAGCCCTGCACCCCCAGCTTACGCTGGGCACCGCACTGACCGCGACGGCATTCATCAAATCCGCCGCACCCCAGGCCGCGCTTGAACTTGCCCTTGTGCCCCCCACCAAGAACACCTCGCCAAAGCTTACGGTAAGCTGTGACACCGGCTGTTTCTCGACCGAACGGATGCGCAGCCTACTGGCCGCGTATCGCGACCGGCTCGCCGCTCTCGCCCCAGGGCGAGCTGACACCACGCCGCCCCGCCATCATCAACTCGCCCCACACCCGGCGACCGATGATCCAACCGTCCTGGGCGCGTTGGCCGACACACCCCGCGACATGACCGCGCTCTTCGAGGCAATCATGACCCGTTGGCCTGAGCGCGAGGCCGCGCGCTGGGATGGGGGTGCGATACGCTTTGCCGAGCTCGACGCTGCGGCGCGCAGCCTTGCGACGCTGTTGCAAGACCAAGGACTTACCGGCGAAGACGTCCTGGCATTCCGCATGGCGACGGATACGCCTGCCCGAAACCGTGTGCTCTACCTGGCGGCACAAATCGCCGCGTTTCGCCTCAAGATCCCCTTGATGCCTTTGGGCCAACAATTGCCCACTGCCCGCGCCCAAGCCCAGATCCAGGCTGTCGGGGCGCGGTTCATTCTGTTTGGTACCGAGGATTTGGACTGTGTGGCGCCGAACGACGACAGCAGCCTTTCACTGCCAATCACCGGTTTCGATGGCGCCATGCTGTGCTGCCGGGCCAAACGGTATGAAAAAACCGTCACACTTCCCCCCGATACGGCCCTAATCTTCACCTCAAGCGGCTCAACCGGCACCCCGAAAACGATCCTGGACAGCCAGGCGATGATCTTGGGGCTGCTTGAGGGGCAGATCCGTACCGGCCAGTTCCCCCCGATGCCCAGCCTGATGGGGCCGAACATCGGGTTTGACGTCTCGATCTTTGACGTTTGGATCCCGTGGGTCAGCGGCAATCCCGCGATCCTTTTAAATGTCACGCGGCGCACCCCAGATGCACTGCACCAGGCCGCTCAACTGGGTGCGCGTATGCTCAGCCTCACTCCAACGGTGGCGGCTGCCGCCCTTCGCGATGATCCCGACTGCCTGCGCCCCTACGCCATTCTCAATCTGACGGGCGAGGTGTTTCCCAATGCGCTTGCCGCAAACCTTCGGAAACAGGCGCCAAGTCTGACGGTGCTCAACCACTATGGTCCCACGGAAACCGCCATTTGGGCCACCTTCTGGACGATGCACGATCTGCCCGAAACATCGATCCCCTTGGGACTGTCGCTTCCGGGATATGATGTCGTCATCGCCGATCCGCAAACCCAAGCCCCCCTGCCGCCCCATTGGCCAGGCGAGGTTTTGATCCGCTGCGCCGCGCCCATCCAAGGGTATTTGAACCCGGCGATGACCGCCCAGACCCAGGTGGAATTGCCTGATTTCCCGGGCGCACGGTTCTTTCGCACCGGCGATCTGGCGTGGATCGACGGCACCGGCAACCTGCGCCTGATCGGCCGTATGGATCGGCAGACAAAGGTCTCGGGCGTGCGGATCGAATTGGACGAGGTCGAGCATATCATGACCGCCCTGGACAGTGTGGCCGAGGCCGCTGTCCTGGTCACCCGCCGCACCGGCAGCGATATGATCGAGGCGGTGATCCAACCGGCAAACCCCAACGCCGACCCCGAAGCGCTGCGCGACGAGGTCCTGGCGGAATGTCGCAAATGGCTGATGTCGGCCGCAGTTCCACGCACGGTGACGTTCGTCAAAACCATGCCGATGGGGGTCTCGGGCAAGAAGTCTCACACAGTCCTGCTGAAGATCCTTGAGGACACAAAAACCACCGCCGATGGTGCCGAGCGCGATGATGGCGGCCCCCCAGCCCCCGGTTCGACCGAGGCCGAACTCGCCACCCTTTGGCAGGACATATTGCAAACTGATGGCGGCACCCGCCCTAAAGTGCACCGCCACACGCACCTTTTGACCTTGGGGGCGACCTCACTCGATCTGATCCGCATGTGCTTGCGCATCGAGCAGAGCTTTGGGCAGCACATAGCCGAAGAGTTCCTGATGCTGCGCCCCACCATCAGCCAGCAAGCCGCCCTGCTGGCCACCCCAGCCGCCCCCGCGCTCTGCAAAACCAAACCCTATCTCGAGGTGGTTCGAGAGGGCACCGCCCCGGAGAAACCTGTGATCATTGCCCTGCCCAGTATAACCGGCGCCACTCAGTTCCTGGGAACCTTGGGACACCATGTCTTCACAGACAACACGTTAATCCGGGCCGATGCGCCACCATCGGATGACGGCGTCTACACGCCGAATACGCTGGCGCGGCTGCTCCCACCGCTGCTGGACCAGTTGCAAGACCATCTGTCGACCGGGAACACCCTTTTATGTGGTTTCTCTTTCGGGGGATGGTTCGCTTGGATTTGCGACCGGGCGCTTAAGGCCAGGGGCCATCAGGGGGCGCCGATCCTAAACCTGGACGGCGGCGTTTTTCATGCGACCCGCGAGGAATGGTCCGAGATCGCCGCCACATGGGCAGATCCAGCGCCTGACCAGCCCGCAACCCAAATGCTGCTGTGCCACCGGGCCGTTCAGCCCCGGTTTCAATTGGGGCATGCACCGCTGACGGAATGGCGCGGCACAGCTTCGGTCAATTTGCGGACAACCAGTGTCCCGACGGCGAACCATTTTGATTTGGTCGCGCCAGAAATTCTCTCGGCCCTTGTACCGACTGTCCAAGAGTTCGCGCAAGACCCCTCGGCACCTGTCCAGACACTGCAAACAGGGGCATTTTCCCAGACCATCGGCTGCGCGTTACACGCCTTGCTGACAGCGCCACAACCGCCCACGCCAGGGCAAGTAAAAGAACTTTTGAACCTTGCGCCGATGCCCCTTGGCTTGACGATCCGCGTACCTTTCATGGCGTTGTCCCTGGCCTGCGGCGACCTGCGGTTGGCCACTGACGTCGCCCAAGGCCAAGTGGACGCAGATCCCAAGTATCGGATCGCCGCCCGTATCTTGGTCGAACTTCTCTTGGCCCAGGATCGTCAGGCGGAGGCCGCCGCGAGGATCAAAGACTGGCACGCCCATTCTCCGCCGAGCGTGTTGATGCGAACAGCCGGACAGATTGATAATAGCACCCGTTTTTCATGGCAGGCTGACACACCCGTGGCGCTGCACAGCTTGGCCGGGATGCTGTCGCTGTGTACTGACGCGATCTTGACCCACCAGGCCAAGCACCAGGCTCATGCCACCCTAAGTCCGGCCGACCATACCTGAGAAAAGACAGGCGTCTCGTCGGTCAGGCGAAAGCGGATCAGATCGGCCCGTTGACCCACCTCCAACCGTCCCCGGTCGACCAGTCCGACCGCGCGCGCTGGCGCCGAGGTCACGGTCGCGATGCCGCGGGCCAGGTCATCCCATTCCTGGCCCAGTTGCACGGCCGCCATCAGCAGGCCCGCCGGGATATAGTCGGATGACAAGATATCCAGCCGGTCGATGCGCGCCAGATCCAGCGCCGCCACATTGCCGGAATGCGAACCGCCGCGTACCAAGTTCGGTGCCCCCATAATCGTCTTGATGCCAGCGGCGTGACAGGCCTGGGCGGCCTCAACCGTTGTGGGAAACTCGGCCAGCGTCACGCCATGCATGTGCGAGGTCGCCACCTGCGCGGCCGTTGTATCGTCGTGGCTGGCCAAAGTCGCCCCATAGCGCCGTGCCGCGGCCACCGCGCCCGCCTCGTGCTTGGCCCCTAAACGCTGCTGCAAGCCGTGTAGAAAATCGACGTACAACTCGAAACCCGCATGATCCAGCCTGTGTTTGCCGCAGATATAATCCCGGAACTTCGTGATATCCCGAAACTGCCTTTGCCCCGGTGTGTGGTCCATCAATGAGACGATCCCAACCCGATCCTCTGGCCCAAATTCATCCAGTTCCTCGATCAAGGTCTCCGAACAGATCTCGGCCCGCAGATGTAGATGATGGCTGATCTTCAACGCACCCGCCGCGCGCATCCCCAGGATCTCGTCCGCCATTCTTCGCGCATATTTGCTGTAGCGTTTCATGCCGTCCGAGACGATCGAGCCTACCCGGATCGCATCAAAAACCGTGGTGATCCCGGTCCCCGCAAGCTCGCGATCATGCGCGATAATGGCGGCGCGATGCGGCCAGTTCACCTGCGGCCGTGGGGTGAGGTGACGCTCTAAATTATCGGTGTGCAGTTCGACCAGACCGGGGGCCACATAGTCCCCGTCACAGTCGATTGCCCCGGCGGGAACGCGACCGCCGGTATCCATCCCGGCGATCTGGCCGTCCCGCAAGACCAGGCTGCCGCAGATGACTTCATCCGGCAGCACCAAGGCCGCATTGGCTAGGATCTGGTCTTGTGTCATCTGAGTATCACGCGGGTTTGGCATGGGTCGGTTCATATGAGGGAAGGTCATGTTCACCAGATATGCTATCTATTTCACGCCCCAAGGACCGCTTGCGGCCTTTGGCGCCTCTTGGTTGGGATGGGACAGCGCGACAGGTGCGCCCGTCGCGCACCCGACGGTTGCAGGCATCAATGTCGCCGAGGTGACGCAAACCCCCCGCAAATACGGGCTGCATGGCACAATTAAACCCCCATTTCATTTGACCGAGGGGACAACACCCGAGGCGCTGGCCGACGCTACAGCCCGACTGTGCGCGACCCTGGCGCCCGTCACACTCACGGGGTTGCATCTTTCGCGTCTGGGCAGTTTTTTGGCGCTGACGCCTGTTGGCGATCAAACCACGCTGGCCAGCCTCGCCGCTCAGATGGTCACCCAATTGGACAATTTTCGCGCGCCCGCCACGGCGGTGGGACTGGAAAGGCGGCGCGAAAGGCCGCTCACCCCTGCACAAGAGCAGAACCTGCAAAACTGGGGATACCCCTATGTGATGGGGGATTTCCGCTTTCACATCACCCTGACTGGATCCTTGCCACCCCAGACCCTCGAAACGGTGCGAGGGGCGTTGGCGCCTTTGGTGGCCCCCTTGCTCCCCCACCCCTTCGTGGTGGACAGTCTGACCCTTGTGGGGCAGCGCGACGACGGTCGGTTCCAAGACATCCATCGCTATGCGCTGACGGGATAAAGCAGTGCAAGCGCACGGGTGACAGCGCCATCCAACGCACCGCTGTTATCCAGCTCAAGAACGGGCAGTCCAGCAGGCAAGGGCGTGCCCGAACGCGCCAGCCGCTTTGTGATATCCTCTGGTGTCTCGCGCCCGCGGGAGGTCAGTCGTGCAGCCAACACAGCGCTATCCGCGGTCAGGGACAGCACCTGGAACTTCGCAAACCGCCGCTGTGCTTCCACCAAAACAGAGCGCGATAGGTTCGCCAAAACATCCCTCCCAGCGTTCAATGTTTGATCCACGCTGGCCGGAATACCGTAGTGCAAACCATGTGCCGCCCAATTCAGCGCGAAGTCACCCGCCGCCAACCGGGCTCGGAAGTCTTTGAGGCTCACGCCATCGAACGCTTCACCGTCAGCTTCCGAAGGTCGGGTGATCACGCGCCGGGCCAGGACAAAACGAGGATCCCGGACCACCAAAGCCTGCAGTACACTGTCCTTACCAACGCCTGACGGACCTACGACAGCAATGAATCGGCCGCTCATGCTGCCGCCTTCGGCGTGAAAGCCATGACATTTACCGTACGACCCCTGGCAGCCTGCCGCGCGGCCTGGTCATGGAAAAGACCGATGACGACCACACAGTCGCCCGGCAAAACCCGCAACGAGGCCCCCGCCAGAAAAGGGATCTTGGCGGCACGCTGCTTGTGCAACGAGAAGGATTTCGTGACGGCATCCACAAGGATCATGGCATCAAACCTGCAAAAACCGAGGACACAGAAGCTGACTGTAAGCGTGCCGAGGATCGTCCAGCGCCTGACCCGTCAACCCACGCTCGACCGCATGCCTGCCATTCCTCACCACCGGCCAGTCCGCGTGCAGGCGCGCCGCATTAGGGTAGCTCAGCTTGGTCATCTAGACACCTTGCAGGTTTGTCTAACATTCTATACAACTAGACAATTAATTAACCAAAGTCACGCCATGCGCAAGGCCAAACGATTGAAACTTTGATGACATCGACGAAGCGCACCCCGATCTGGCAGGCGATTTCCGAGGAGCTGCGCCGCGACATCGTGAGCGGACACTACAGACAGGGGGATAAGCTGCCGACCGAGGCCACCCTGTCCGCCCGCTTTGGCGTCAACCGACATACCGTCCGTCACGCGCTGAAAGCCCTTGCGAACGAGGGGCTGGTGCATGCCCGGCGCGGCGCGGGCGTCTTTGTGACCATGACCCCAACCGATTACCCGATTGGACAGCGGGTGCGGTTTCACCAGAACTTGCGCGCTGCGGGGCGGGTGCCCGCCAAGGATATTTTGCTGATCGAAACCCGCATCGGGAATGGTAGGGAATGCGAGGCTTTGGCGTTGCCCGATGGAGCGAAGGTGCATGTGTACGAAGGGCTGTCCCTGGCCGATGGGCAGCCCATGGCTGTTTTTCGCAGTGTCTTCCCCGCCGCCCGTTTCCCGGACCTGCCCCAGCACCTGGAGAAAACCAGGTCGGTCACAGCCGCTTTGCAACAATCGGGGGTTGCCGACTATACCCGCGCCTCGACCCGGCTGACCGCAGAGCTTGCGACGGCGACCCAGGCGTTGCACCTGCGCATCGTTGAAGGGGCCCCCATCTTGCGCACCACCGGCGTCAATGTCGACCCGAACGGCCCGCCCATCGAGTACGGCCGTACATGGTTTGCTGGCGACAGGGTGACGCTAACCCTGAATGCACCTTAGCAGGCTGGGGGAGTGCGTGACCCCCTTGCGCTGCATCCAAAATATCACCAGGGTTTCGCGATGTTCTTAAGCGTCCACGACATCTTCAAAATCGGCGTTGGCCCGTCCAGCTCCCACACCATGGGGCCGATGGTGGCCGCCGCGCGCTTCCTGGATCTGCTGCGCAATGGGGCCGAGGTGATCCCGGGCGCCGGTCAACTCGCCAGCCTCGCCTGCCGTTTGCACGGATCCCTCGCCTTCACCGGCAAAGGCCATGCCACCGACCGCGCGGTGATCCTGGGATTGGCCGGGTTCCGCCCCGACGCCTTTGACGCTGAAGCGGCCGAGGCAGCCTTGGCGACGATCGCGGAAACCAAGCGAATTTCACCACCGGACCTTCCAGAACTGGCCTTCGATCCAGACACCGATCTGACCTTCGACTATGGGCCGCCCCTGCCTGGCCATGCTAACGGCTTGGTGTTGATCGCCCGCGACCAGCGGGGGACGGTCCACACCCAGCAAACCTATTACTCAACCGGCGGCGGCTTTGTGCAAACCGAGCGTGAGTTGGCGCAGACCGACACCCAGACCAACGACCTGCATGTCCCCTTCCCTTTCGCCACCGCCACCCAGATGTTGCGCATGGCCCATGAAAGCGGGCTGAGCATCGCGCAGATGAAACGCGCCAATGAAATCTCCCGTGGCCATGGTGCCAGCTTGGACGCGGACATCCACCGGATCTGGGCGGTTATGGACGGCTCTATCCAGGACGGCCTTAAGGGCACCGGCATCTTGCCAGGCGGCCTGAACCTGCGCCGACGGGCGCGGCAGATCCACGAGGCTCTGATTGCCGAACGGGGACAGAATCAGCCCGCACCACACAGCATCAACGACTGGATCTCGGTCTATGCGATGGCGGTGAACGAGGTGAATGCGGCTGGCGGCCAGGTTGTCACGGCCCCCACCAATGGTGCAGCAGGGGTCATTCCCGCGACGCTGAAGTACCATCTGGACCATATGCCCGGCGCCAGTCCCAAGGATATCCCCGACTTCCTGCTGACCGCCGCCGCGATCGGCGGGCTGATCAAGACCAACGCTTCGATTTCGGGCGCCGAGGTGGGCTGCCAGGGCGAGGTTGGCGCGGCCGCCGCCATGGCGGCAGGCGCCCTGTGCGCCACCTTGGGCGGCACGCCCGAGCAGGTCGAAAACGCCGCCGAGATTGCCTTGGAGCACCACCTAGGCATGACCTGCGATCCTATTCGTGGTCTGGTCCAGGCGCCCTGCATCGAGCGTAATGGTCTGGGTGCTATCAAAGCCGTCTCGGCCGCGTCACTCGCGCTGCGGGGTGACGGTCAGCACCTGGTCTCGCTGGACGCCTGCATCGAGACAATGCGGCAAACGGGACGCGATATGAACCATAAATACAAGGAAACCTCGCTCGGTGGTCTTGCTGTCAACGTGCCCGAGTGCTGAGGGTTTTTGCGACAGCACCCAGGGCCGCCATCGGCAAAATCACCAACATCCCCGGCCCGTCAAACGCCAGTTCCAATCGTGTGGCCACCATGCGGTTCGAGGTCCCGACCCGCCCGCCAGGCGCCATCGCCAACCCCTCAACCGACCATTCCAATCCCGCCGACCGCACACCACGAACCGGGGCCATCGGAAACAGCGATACCACTGACCCGACCGGCAAATCCAGCGCCAGGGCCCCGGGGCAATGAAAAACCAAATCCCCCTCGCCCAGCAGCGCCACGGGTCGCGCGCCTTCAGCCACCAAAGCACTCAACGCGGCCAATCCGTGATCCAACCGTGCCCCCAAAAAACCGACACCCAAAATCAGCGGGGCCGCTACTGCCGCTAGGCACTTCTCGAAGTCCGTCGTATCCTGCCCCTTAACATATTCGGCAATCACGTCCGATTTTCGCCAATATTCAAGATTAGCAATAGAATCGAAATCGCCGACAATCGCCGTTGGCCGGTGACCGTGCGCTAAGGCCACGTCCGCACCGCCATCAGCGGCGATCAGCCGAGGGGCCAGGGCCAGCGCCGCAGACAATGCGTCGCGGGTGGCCAGCCCCCCGCCAACAAGGGTAACACCGTCTGTGCTGTTGATTAAAACCTTGCTCATTGTTGCTGTCGTACCCTGCACACAGGATCGGCGCCAGGGGCAGATGTGTTCCGCAGACGACCAGCAAACCACCGGGGCCCGCACCGCACCCCGCGTCAGGAGAATATGATGCACCAGTCTAAGAAACTCGCAGTCTCGTTCGGCAGTTTTGCCTGTGTGGTCGAAGGCTATGACCACCCATTCCCGATCATGCTGCGCGTTGTGAAGCATTTCCGCGACATCGCCGACAAGGACCCCAGTTTTGGCCAGTTCGATCAGATTGAGGACATTTCGGCCCTGCAAGCGTTGCTGTCCGACATCGACGGCACGCCGATCGAGGTCGAGCCGATCGCCGGGGGCGTCTACGTCCGCAAGCTGGCGCACCCACAAAGCACTGCCGTGGACCTGATGCCCGACGCAACCGACGCTACGTCGGAGACGGCCGAGGATGTGATGCCAGTCGAAGCGGATCTCGAACCACCGGCGCATGCCGAGGATGCTGTCGCGGATATCCCAACCGACGACGTTCAACTTGATGAACTGGTCGCCGAATTTGCCGAGCAAGAGCGGGCAGAGGCCGCGCTGACGCCCGATGAAACACCCCATGCCGAAGCGGAAGCCCCCGCCGCATCTGAGGATGCCGTCACGGCCGATCAGGACGAGGACACAGCGTCCGAAGCCATCGAAGAGGAGGTGGTCGAGGCCCCCGATGTCGCCGAGCCTTTGGAAGTGGCGGAAGTCCCGCAGGACTTGGCACAGATCGAAATTGCCGAGGCAGATCTGCCCCAGACCCTAACCGAGATGCCTTTGGAGGACGCACCCGCGAACGAGAGGCCCGAAGGACCAGACGCGGAAGCCCCCATCTTCGAACAGGCCGAGCCAGACCACGCCTCGTCCGAGGCTGAGGCTGAGGCTGAGGAGGCGCTCGAACCGCCTGTACACGATGTGGCCGAGGGCGCGTCGGAAGAAACAGTTGAAGACACCGAGCCACAGGAAACAGAACCAGTGGCAACCGCCCCCGTTGAGGTCTTCGTCGATGCGAACCAACAGCCCCCTGTGGAGCCAGCGAGCACTGCGGTCGAGGATAGCGAAGATACCTCCCCGGAGGACCGCCCCGAACCCATCCCCGCCTCGGCACCGGATTTGCCGCAACCAACGCCCGAGCCTGCGTTCACCGCGGCTGAAGACACCGCGGAGCCCGAGGCTGATGCCGAGCCACCGCAAGACCTTGTAGCCGAAACACCCGTGACAGTCGAACCAGAACCCACTGCGCCTGAGCGGCAGGTCGAGGACACCCCTGAAGTCCCTGCTGCTGCGGAAATTGATGACCAGATTGCCGCCGCCTTGAACAGAGCGGATGTCCTCGAACTGCGCCGCAGCGCGGCGCAAGAAGCCGAGGATACCTTCACAAAAAACACCCCCGAGCCCCTGCGCTTGGGCCCAGGCCTGGCCAAACCGGCGGACACCGCCGCAACGGCCGATACGGAAGCACCGCGGGAGAGCTTTGTCGACCGGGTCGCCAGCCAACCCGACACCAAGGTTCTTTTCCGTATCGACGACAGCAAACCCCAGGCGCGCCCGTCGACCGAGCGGGTTTCGCAAACACCGCAATCAACCGAGACGCCCCCAGCGGCCCAAGCAGATGACACGGAACCCGCCGCCTCCGCCCCGCGGCGTGGCTTTGGTGCACTGGGCGTGGCCAAGTTGCTGAAACGCAAAGACGGTGCCGACACGCCCGAAGCCCCGCCGCTCAAGGCTGAAAAGCCAAGCGCGCCGCCGGCCGCTGCCCCTGTGCCGGAACCAACCCCCGCGCCGGTTGACGCAGCCCCTGCCCAGCCCAGCCGCCTGCGGGTCATTCATTCCGAAGAACCAACGGTCGAGCCAGCCCAAGCCGAGCCCGAGGAACAGTCCGCCGCGCGAGGTGGCCTGCGCGGCTTGCTCCCCGGTAAGGCGGACACCCCTGCGGCGCAACCCGCCGCTGCCGAGGCGCCAGCGCCCAAGCCCAAGAGGGCCGAGCGCGGCAAAAAAGCCGAAGGGCCCTCGATGTCAGAGCGCCTCAACGCTAGCTTCGCACAATCGTCAGCTGACACGGTCGGCGCCGCCACATTCGACCTTTCAAGCGATGGCAGTCCCGAGGACGATTACTCCGCCCGCGGATTTGCCCGCCGTCTGGGGGCAAGTTCGCTGCCCGATTTGATGGGGGCAGCGGCGGCTTTCCTCGTGCTCGTGGAAGGACGCGAAACCATCTCGCGCAATGACATCATGGAGCTTGTTAAGGACCTGGCCGGCGACACACCGCTCACCGCCGAGGCCAAAATTAAAGCGTTCGGCAAACTGGTTCGCAGCGGCGATCTGGTCCGCAGTGAAGGGGGCCAATTTGTAATGTCCAACGACGCCATCGCCCGGATGCGCGCCAAATTCCCAGACGAGGATGAAAACGAAGAAGCCGTCTAATTCACCTTGGGCTTGCGCCCGTCCGGCGCAACCCGCTTACCGTTTAAGACCCCTCCTCGGCCCACGGGCGGATCACGACCGCCGAGATCGAATTCTTCGGTGAGCCATCGATCAGCTTGTCGGAATACGTCAGATAAACCAATGTGTTGCGCGTCTCATCAAAGAAACGGACCACCTGGACCCGCTTGAATAAAATCGAGGCACGGCGGTTAAAGACCTCCTCACCGTCGTCCATCTCGGCGCCGACCTCAATCGGTCCGGTCTGACGGCAGGCGATCGAAGCGTCCGAAGTATCTTCGGCCAACCCAAGCGAGCCGCTGATCCCACCCGTTTTGGCCCGACTTATAAAGCAACTCACCCCGGCCACCTTAGGGTCGTCAAACGCCTCAACCACGATTTTATGGTTGGCACCCAATAACTTAAACGCAGTGTCAACCTCACCCACGGTCTCGGCCATGGCAGCACTGGCGGATAGGCAAAAGGCAAGGGTCAGGGCGGCACGCATTGGGGATCTCCTGTGAAACTCTTCACCAGATATGGGGGGCCGGGCGCGCCCTGTCACCCCTCCGCGTCCGGATCCGCCTTGCCGACACCTTTGAATACAGCCTTGAACGGCAACGCCCAGGCAATCCCCAGCCCCAAGTAAATCCCGAGTTCTAGCCAGATCGGGGGCCGCTCGAACAGACCAACGACCGTGACGGCCACCACCAGATACACCGGCAACCCAATCACCAGGATCACCAGCGACCATCGCTTGCGCGCTTTGTAACTCAACGCCATGCCGCCCCCCTCAATCCGCGAAGGGATCCCGCACCAAAATCGTGTCCTCGCGCTCGGGCGAGGTTGAGAGCAGCGCCACTGGGCAGCCGATCAATTCCTCGACCCGGCGTACATATTTGATCGCTTGCGCGGGCAAGTCTGCCCAACTGCGCGCACCGGCCGTGGTCCCCGACCATCCCTCCATCACCTCGTACACCGGCTCGACCCGTGCCTGCTGCTCGGCCGCCGTTGGCAGGTAATCGATCTGCGCCCCATCCAGGCGATAGCCGATGCAGATCTTCAGCTCTTCAAACCCATCCAAGACATCCAGCTTGGTCAAAGCAATCCCAGCAACCCCCGAGATCGTGCAGGTCTGCCGCACCAAAACCGCATCGAACCAACCGCACCGCCGCTTACGCCCGGTCACGGTGCCAAACTCCCGGCCCCGATCGCCCAGACGCTGGCCGATGTCATCGTTCAGCTCGGCCGGGAACGGCCCCTCACCCACCCGGGTGGTATAGGCCTTTACGATCCCAAGGGTGAAATCCACCGCACCTGGCCCCATGCCGGTCCCGGTTGCGGCCATCCCAGCGGTCGTATTTGACGAGGTCACAAAGGGATAGGTCCCAAAATCCACATCGAGCAGCGCCCCCTGCGCCCCCTCGAACAAGATCCGATCCCCGGCCTGCCGCCGCTGCGCCAACACCCGCCAGACCGGCTGTGCATAGGCCAACAGCACCGGCGCCACCTCCATCAACGCGGCCTTCAGCCCAGCACGGTCAACCGCCGCCAACCCCAACCCGCGTCGCAACGCATCATGATGCGTCAGCAACCGATCTAAGCGCAGATCCAATGTCGCTGCATCGGCCAGATCCGCCACCCGCACCGTCCGCCGCCCGACCTTATCCTCGTAAGCCGGACCAATGCCGCGCCCGGTGGTGCCGATCTTGGCCACCCGATTGTTACTCTCGCGGGCCCGGTCCAACTCGCCATGCAGCGGCAGGATCAGCGGTGTGTTCTCGGCAATCATCAGGGTCTGGGGGCTGATTTCCACCCCTTGCCCGCGCAGCTTATCAACCTCAGCGACAAAGGCCCAAGGGTCCAGAACCACCCCATTGCCAATCACGCTCAGCTTGCCTTTGCGCACAATCCCCGAGGGCAGCAGCGACAGCTTATAAACCTCGCCCTCCACTACCAGCGTATGGCCCGCGTTATGTCCACCCTGAAACCGCGCGATCACATCGGCCCGTTCCGACAGCCAATCGACAATCTTTCCCTTGCCCTCGTCACCCCATTGGGCGCCGACCACGCACACATTCGCCATTGCTGCCTCACTTTGCTCAGAACCCTGCGGTCTATACCTCGCCACCAGATGCGGTGAAACCGGAAATTTCGCACCGCTGTGCCACAGGCAGCGGCCCTTTTCGCCCTTCGCGAAAAGGGCTCATAGACTTGGCCCCGGCACGGGGCCGCATTTTCCTAACCCGCCGCCTCGATCTGCGCGCGCAGCTCTGCCTGCCGTGCCGCATCCAACGGAAACTCCCACATTAATATGATCGCGGCCCCTTTCAGCAGCACCGGCGCCAACGCATATAGTCCCGCCAGCACCGCCAGTGCGCCTGTTGAATTTCCACCCTCCGCCGAGAACCCCGCCCAGTCCAAAAGGATCAGCGCAAGCCCCCCCGCCAGCGCCAACGCGAATTTCGTCGCCAGCGACCACAGCGCAAAGAAAGCCCCCGTTCGCTGCACGCCCGAACGGCTGGTGTCCAGATCGACCAAATCCGCCTGCATCGCAGAAGGCAGCGCCAAATCCGCGCCCAAAGCCGCCCCCGACAGCACACAGATCACCGCGAACCAGGCGACATCCCCCGGCCCCAGCGTCAACGCGCACAGAAACACCG
Source organism: uncultured Paracoccaceae bacterium (assembly GCA_938049225.1). GTDB lineage: Bacteria > Pseudomonadota > Alphaproteobacteria > Rhodobacterales > Rhodobacteraceae > Halovulum. The sequence continues at coordinate 66,726 of CALICM010000024.1, read as the reverse complement.
CCCCTGCATAGACCATCGCCCAGCACCACAAGCGGTGTTTCGAGATCCGCCTCAGGGCAAACGTCCAAAACGGTGCCGCCGCCACCGCCGCGCTAAAATAGAGCACCAGCAACAGCCCACCCTGCCCAGGCGCCTCCAACCGGTACCCCACGAAGAACAAAAACAGGGTCGCGGGCAGCGCGTTGGCCGCACCATTGATGAAATACGCCCCCAGCAGCCGCGCAAACAGCGGCTCTTCGCGCAAGACCGCAACAATCGACCATACCGGCGCGGTCCCGTGGGAATGGTCCTTGGGTTCGGGCACCTTCCAAAGGCAAAACAGCACGCCGATCGGCAGAAGCAATACGATCATGGCGGCGACCAACATCATCCCCGCCGCAGCCTGGCCACCCGCGTTATAAAGCACCGCGGCCAGGATCGTTCCCACCAATCCGATACTGTCGCGCCAAACCGTCACCCGCCCCCGTTCGGCATAATCGCCCGTCAGCTCGGCCCCCCAAGCGAAATAGGGCGTCAGCATCACCGTCCAGCCCAGGGTCAGCGCAAACAAGAAGCCCACGAACCAAAGACCCGAGACCCCCTGCGGCGGCACGAACAAGCACCAGGCCGACACCATCACCAGCGGACAGCCCAGTACCAGCCAGATCCGCCGCCGCCCCCAGCGCGTTGTAACCCGATCCGATAGCACCCCCATCGCGGGGTCGCTGACCGCATCGAACAGACGCACGGCAATGAAAACCACCCCAATGAACCCCAGCGAGAAGCCATGATCGGCAGCGTAGAATTCCGCCAGAAAGACGTAGACGGGGAAGTACATCGCCGCCAAAGGTAGTGACGGCGCGGCATATGCCAGCAATTGAAGGCGCGGCAAACGCACCTAGCGTGCCGGGCCGACGGGTGTCAGCGCCAGGTGTGGTGCACGTTGCGTGTCAATACGCCGACGCAAATCCCCCCAAACATCGCAATTGCGATGATCTGCCAGTTGACCGCAAAGGCGAAATACTCCGCCGCGCGCTGGAACACCTCCAGCACAGCGGCCATCGGCTCGGCCCCGCGTAGTTTGTCGTCGATGATCCGGGTGATCACCTTCCAGATCGACACAACGGCCAGCACCCAAAACGCAGTGGTCAGTGTTGCCCGTATGCCCAGGCCGATGCCGGTGCTGTCTTCGGCAGCCACCCGCTTGCCCAGCGAATACCACCCCACCAAAACGCCAATCACGCCAAATGTTTGCAGCAACCGCGTTGGGTTTCGCGCCCAGGGTTCCTCGGGATAGTAGCCCACGAACACCAGCGCCATGCCCGCCGACACCGCCCCAAGCGCAATCGCAGCGACCAATCGGGCGGCGGTGGGCATCACGGGCGCTCGGTTCATATCCTATCCCTTGTTCGGCGACCTGCCTCACGCGGGGCGCCTCATGGTGACTTGTGTAACATCTGTACTGCCAGATTTGAAGCAAGCCGCACAAGACGTTAAATAAAAGTTCCACATGCGGCGAAAACGTTCATCAAAACCCAGTGCCGAAATGTCACTCCACCGCGCGTTAAACTTGTCATGCCAGATCCGAAGCGTGTCTGAATAGCTCTCACCGAATTCGATGGACCCGACGCGCTGCAACCCAGCTTGGCTGATTTGTTGCCCCAAGGCCGCTGGGCTGGGCAGCATCCCGCCCGGAAAGATGTACTTTTGAATGAAGTCCACGCCCTTGCGATACCCCTCGAACAACCGGTCATGCACCGTGATGATCTGCAAGGTCGCTTGCCCCCCCGGCAACAGCCGGTCGTGCAACGACTTGAAGTAAACCGGCCAATATCGCTCGCCCACCGCCTCGAACATCTCGATCGAGGCGACGCCATCAAACGACCGCTGTTCGTCGCGATAGTCCCGCATGACCAACTCTACCTTGTCATTCAGCCCAGCCTTGAAGATCCGCTCTTGCGCGAACTCCAACTGCTCTTTGCTGATGGTAAGGCCCGTCACCTTGGCGCCACGCACACCAGCCGCATATTCCGCGAAGCCACCCCAGCCACAGCCGATCTCGAGCACATGCTGCCCCTCGCGCACCCCGATCAGATCGCACATCGACGCATACTTCGCCTGCTGAGCTTGTGCCAACGGCACATCCGACGCCTCGAACAAAGCCGAGGAATAGGTCATCGTCTCGTCCAGCCAGGCTGAATAAAATTCATTCCCCAAATCATAGTGATGCGCGATGTTCTTGCGCGCCTGCGCCCGGCTGTTGCGGTTCATCCAATGTCGCGCCCGCTCGTACAGACGCACCAGGCCGGCGCCGGGAAAGGCGCGCCCGACCTCGTCATTGTTCAGCAGGATCACATCCATCAGCGCCTGCAAATCCGGGCTGTCCCACCATCCGTCCATATAGGCTTCGGCAAACCCGAGGTCCCCCTCACGTGCGATCCGTGTGAAGATATCCGGATTGACCACTTGAAACACCCCATGCGGCCCCGGCGCGGGGCCTGTCGCCCGAAACACCCGTCCATCGGGCAAAACCGTGTCGAACGTCCCGTGTTTCATCCGACACACCAGCGCATAGCTTGTCACAAACCACCGCGGCAGATCCCGCTGTCCGCGGGTCGATGTTAGAACCCCTGTCATATCACCCTCCCCCGTAACCTGCGGTATTTTAACGGTTTCGGTGTTCATCGCCAAGGGTAGGTCGTGCGTGTTCATGCTGGTGTCTTCCGGACTTCTTTTTGCTTTGTGTATGGGTGGAAACGGATGCCCTTTAGGAACAACCGCAGCGCGTGCCAGTGGATCAACATGATCACGGCAAAACTCATCATGGGATGGGTTACAAAGGCCCAGGCGAGGGCCCGGTCGGTCAGCGGTCGCCCTTTACCCGTGTGGGTGGCTATCAGCGTCTCGCCTTCGGGCCCTGCTTGCCGGATCCGAAGTGCCAGCCTCGCCTCCGGCGCATTATGGGCAAAGCGGTACGTTTGGTCCATCGCGATAAAGGGCGAGACATACATCTCTTTGCCCTGCAGCTGCCGGTACACCCCGCCGGTTGGCGCGCCTGCTGGCAGGGCATAGGCGACCTGGTCCCGGAAGGTATTCTTAACTTCATAGATGAGGGAAGTTAAAGAACCGTCTGGCGAATAACAATAATAAACGGTCAGCGGATTAAAGCCGTATCCCAGCATCCGGGGAAACGATAGCATTTCCACCCGCGCCGCAGGCGGCAGCCCCGCACCTGCCAATTGCGCATCCACCCAAGGCCGCAAGGCGCTTCCATCCCGCGCCCCGTGATCGCGGCGATGCATCGACATTAGCCCAAACCGGTCCAGACGCAGCAGGCGCAGGCGCCCGAGGGTCTCCTCCATCCGATCGATATCCAACAAGACCGAGAACACGCGATACCGAAACCGATGCCGTTTCGGCAGCAACCGCATGTGCATCACATGCCCCCGATATAACGTTCCCGACTTCATTCGGCCGCCGTTGCCAGATATCCTGCCGCTGGCGGTGGCAGATCCTTGGCCCAAACAGGTGTCGCGCCCAAGGCATGTGCAACCTGTAGCCCAGACCGCAACCCATCCTCATGAAACCCAAAGCCCAGCCAAGCGCCCGCGTACCAAAGCCCCCCGCGCCCCTGTATCGCCGAAATATCCTTTTGCGCCTGGAACGCCACCCCGTCCAAAATGGGGTGATCATAGGCATAGGTCCCATGCACCAGATCGGGGTCAATCCTGCGCGTCGGGTTCAAGCTGACAAAAAGCGGCGTCTCCTTGGGGATCCCTTGCAAGCGCTGCATCCAGTATGTCACCGGCGCGGGGCGTGTGTCTGTCGCCGGGTCCCCATCCGACAGAAAGTTCCAACTAGACCACACCTTGCGCCGCTTAGGCATCAAGCTGGGGTCGGAATGGAGCACAGCCGTGTTCGGCGCCGTGCGAAACACACCCAAGATGTCGCGTTCTTGCGCGTCGGCGTCCTGTACCAACCGCGCCGCCTGCGGCCCATGACAGGCCATCACCACCTGATCGAACACGGCTTCGGACCCATCCGCAAAAGCCACCACCGGCTGCCCCCCCGGCCGCCGCACCGCCACCGCCTGCGCACCGGTCTTCACCCGGTCGCCCAACGCCGCGGCCAGCCGCGAGACATATTCCCGCGAGCCACCGTCCACCGTGCGCCACCGCTGCATCGGCGCCATACCGTTCATCAGATCGTGGTTCTTGAAAAACGCCACGAACGAGGCCGCCGGGAACGCCAACATCTGAGCGGTGGGCGTCGACCAAATCGCCCCGCCCATGGCCAGCACAAAACAATCCCGGAACCAATTCGAATAGCCCTCGCGCGCGATGAACTCTCGCAGGGATAGCCCGTCCAACGCCCCGCTCTCGAGCAGCCCCGGGGCTGTGCGATTAAAGCGCAAAATTTCCAACACCCCGCGCAAGAACCGGGGGCGTATCAAATTCAAGCGCTGCGCGAAGATCTGATCCAGGTTGTCGCAGGCATATTCCATCCGCCCGCCCTGGACCGAGAGCCCAAACGACATGTCGGACCATTTGGTGGGCACGCCCAGATGTTCAAATAGCCCGGTCAGATTGGGGTAATTGCGGTAATTATAGACGATAAACCCGGTATCGACCGGCACAACCGTGTCGCCGAGCCGCGCGTCCACCGTATGCGCATGACCGCCGATCCGCTGTGCCTGCTCAAAGAGTTGAACCTCGTGCTGCTCGGACAGCGCCAATGCCGCGCCCATACCTGTGATGCCGCCGCCGATTACCGCAATCTTCATCTGCTCGTCCTTCTTTTCGTTCTTGGGCCGCTCAGGCCGCGTCTTCTTTATGGGCACTATAAGCTGCGAGTGCCGCTTCGCGCCCTGCTTTCAAATCAATCATCGGATCGGGATAAGGGGCATCCGGCATCAGGTTCCAACTCTTTGGGATCGCATCGAAATAGGCAAGCGCATCCGGGCCCGGCGCGCTGGAGAGTTCCGCCACCCAGCGCCTGCGATAGGTCTCGTGCGGGTCGAACTTCTCGGCCTGCGTCGCGGGATTGAAGATCCGGAAATAGGGCGAGGCATCCGGTCCACAGCCCGCGGTCCACTGCCAGCCCATGGCATTCGAGGCTGGGTCCCAATCGATCAAACAATCCTCGAACCAGCGCATGCCCACCCGCCAGTCGGTCATCAGGTGCTTGGTCAAATAGCTCGCCACCAACATCCGCGCCCGATTGTGCATCCGGCCGGTGACATACATTTCGCGCATGGCCGCATCGACCAGCGGTTCGCCCGTGCGCCCTTGTTTCCAGGCCAAAACATCCGGGTTATCGCCGCGCCAGGGGAAGCCATCCCAGTCTTCTCGCCAGTTTCGCTCGACAATATGCGGCGTGTGAAACACCAAATGATATGCAAAGTCGCGCCAGACCACCTCCTTCAAGAAATGCTCGGCCCCCGGTTTGCCCGCGTGCAGCGCATGCCATCCCGCCGCCCAGCACTGCCGGGCCGAGATCTCGCCCAGCGCCAAATTCTCGGAAAGCCCCGAGGTTGCTGCTAAATCCAACCGATCCCGGTCGGTTTTGTAACCCGCCACCCGGTCGGCCATGAAGTCATGCAGCTGCGCCAAAGCCGCTGCACTGCCCACTTGGGCATAACCTCCGACGACCGCCGCGCCGCGCTGCATGTCCGCTTGCAGGTGCCAGTCGGCAAGGCTGTCACTCTCAGGCCAAACCTTAGGTGCCGCCAGTTCTGGCGCTGCCAGAACCGGACCCACGTCGCGGTCCCGGACAGCTTTCCAAAACGGTGTATAGACCCGATAAAACCCGCCCTGCCCGGTTTCAACCGTCCAGGGCTCAAACAGCACATGACCTGGATGGCTATGCCCGATCCCATCCAGCCCCGTTTTCACGCGCTTATCCCGCGTCACTGACGTGGGATCGTAGCAGCGCGACCAATGCACGGCTTCGGCGCCGGTTTCGGTCACCAGCGTGCGCAATACTTCCAACGCATCGCCCTGACGCAAAGTCAGGCGGCTGCCCGCTGCCTCTAGAGCCTGGGCAAAAACCTCCAGGCCGACACCAAGGCGCCATTTCGGTGCGGCCCCCAGGCGTTTCGTTTCAGGATCGAGGATAAAGACCGGGATAACCGCACCATTTGCTGCGGCGGCCACAAGCCCCGGATGGTCGTCTAACCGCAGATCGCGACGAAACCAGAAGATCTTGGGTCGGGTCATTCAGGGGTCGGCCACGCGATCAAAACAAAGGTTACAGATATGTTTACGCCGCCCGCACCACACCGGATCACAACACGCGCTCCAACGCTTGGATGAGCCGATCCACCTCGACCGCACTGGTGTAATGCGTGAACGACATCCGTAGCACACCGTGCGCGGGATCGATCCCCAAAGCCTCCAGAAGCCGTACCGCGTAAAAATCCCCGCCGTCCGCCATGATCCCATGGCCCACCATCGCCTTGGCGACCGGCGCGGCGGGGCCACCCAACGCCACTGCGACAGTCCCCACCTTAGCCGCGTCTGTCGGCCCCAAAAGCCGCAGGTCGTTGCGCCCGCGTAAGTAATCCAGCAGCGGCGCCAACAAAGCCGCCTCCTGCGTACGCTGCAACTCGGCCACTGCCGCGGCCCGCACAGCAGGCGCCGCTGCAGTACCAAAATGATGCGCGTGCAAAGCATCCACATAATCCGCCATGCCCGCCGCCGCTGCGATCTGCGCATGATCCGGCCCCGCAGGTGTAAACCGCTTGGTCCGCGAGCCCGCGTTAAAATAATGCCCCTGGTTCGGCAACCGATCCGCCAGTGCACGTCGCACGACCATAAGCCCTAGATGGGGGCCATAGGTCTTGTAGCTTGAAAACAAATAGATATCCGCGTTCAACGCGGTGACATCCGCAAACCCATGCGGTGCAGCGCTCACCCCGTCCACACAGGTCACCGCGCCAGCCGCCTGTGCCACCGCGCACCACTCGGCCACCGGGTTCATCGCACCGAGGATGTTTGAGCAGTGCGGGAAACACACCAGCTTCACCCGGCGATCCAACAACGCCTCAAGCCCTGCCAGATCCAGCGCGCCGCTCTCAGGGTCAACCGCCCACTCGCGCACCTCGATCCCATCCTCGGCCAAGCGCCGCCACGGCCCGGTATTCGCCTCGTGGTCTTGATTGGTCACCACAATCGCATCCCCAGGCTGCAACATTTGGCGAAACGCCTGCGCCAAGACATAGGTGTTCTGTGTCGTCGAGGGGCCGAAGGACAACTCGTCCTCCTCGACATTCAGCATCGTGGAAAGACGGGACCGGGCTTCGTCCATCTCGGCCCCCGCACGCGCACTTGTCGGCCCAGGCCCGTAAGGCTGCACTTTGGTTTCGCGGTAAAACCGCGTCAGCCGGTCGACCACCGGTGCGCAGGCAAAACTGCCACCGGCATTGTCGAAATGGATGTGATCGGGATAGGCCGGTTCGGCAAAAGCCGGAAACAAGCTGCGCGTGTAGTCGAGATCCAGCGTCGTCACATCAGGCCCTGTCCATTCCCTAAGGATTCAACCTTAAGGCCTGTCAACCTGACGTGACAACCGATTTGTCACATTTTTGAGCGCGAACCCCGCCCAAAACTCACCCGTTCACATCGACCACCACCCGGCCCTTGATTTCGCCTTTCAGAATGGCGGCGCCCAGCGCGGGCAAGTCGCTTAGCACCGCCGGTTGGATCATCGCTTCCAGCTTGTCCATCGGCAGGTCTTTCGCCACCTGCTCCCACGCGCGGACGCGGTTTTCATACGGCTGCATCACGCTGTCGATCCCCAGCAAATTAACCCCTCGCAGCAAGAACGGGATGACCGTCGCGGGCAGCGCGGCACCGCCTGCCAGGCCGACAGCGGCAACGCTGGTCCCGTATTTCATCTGGCCCAATACCCGGGCCAGCATCGCGCCGCCGACCGCATCGACGCAGCCCGCCCAGGTCTCGCCCTCTAGGGGTCGTTTCACGGTTTCAGCCAGATCCGCCCGCGGCACGATCTGGGTCGCGCCGAGATCCCTGAGGTAGCCTTCCGTCTCGGGCCGTCCGGTCACCGCCGCGACCTCGTAGCCCAAGTTCGCCAGCACGGCTGTAGCAACAGACCCGACGCCGCCCGCAGCCCCGGTGACCAACACTGGTCCGTGCCCTGGCTGCAAGTCGTGATCCCGCAGCGCCATCACCGCCAGTACCGCCGTGAAACCCGCCGTCCCCACCGCCATCGCCTGGCGGGTCGTTAACCCCTGAGGCAACGGCACCAGCCAGTCCGCCTTGACCCGTGCCTTCTGAGCGTAGCCGCCCCAATGCGCCTCGCCAACACGCCAGCCCGTTAGAACGACCTTATCCCCGGGTTGATATCTTGGGTCATCCGACGCTTCGACCGTCCCGGCGAAATCGATGCCCGGGACATGGGGGTACTTGCGCACCAACCCGCCGCCCGGACCGACACACAGACCGTCCTTGTAGTTCACGGTGGAATATTCGACCGCGACGGTCACCTCGGCTGCGGGCAGGTCATCGAGGGTCAGGTCCTCCACCCCGGCGGTGGTCTTTCCATCGTCATCTTTTCTTACAACCAGACCCTGGAAACTCATGTTCCCTCTCCCCTATATTGAATGCGACTTATGTGCGATGCCTTGATCCGCCGCGCGCGTCAGTAAGGCGTCGCGCCGGACGGTGTAGTGATACAACTGGTCCGCCGCCCAGTCGCGCGTGTAATCGACGGTGGTCGCCGCTTCGAGGTTGGAGCGCGCTTTCTCCATCAAATCGATGGCCTCGACCATATTCCCCTCGCGCTCGGCCGTGCGCGACTCGTGCAGCATGATCCGGGCGCGTTGCATGGAAAGATCCGCGTTAAAGCGACAAAAAATCAGCTGCAAGAAGGCCGAGAAATCTGCGGTTTCGAGCTTATCTACCGTCCCGACCTCGGGATATTTTTCCCATCTCGGTGTCAGGTCATCCTCGGTGATCGTGGGCCATTCGGCGGCGATTTGGCGGTTCATCGGCATGAATTGTTCATGGAACATTTGCCCATCGGCCAGCGATAACGATAACGGCGCATCGCACGGCATATCGTCGACGTAATAGCGGCGCGCCATTTGGGGGATCGTGCGCGGCGCATTTCGCTGCGCTTCGCCCACCACATGGTTCGTCAGCGCCACGACGCGGTAGTCCAACGTGCTGTTGATCCGGCGATCCGGGATAAGCTCGGCCTGCGGATCCAGCGCCAAGTGGGTCTTGAAAAACGCCACCGGCGCGGGATTGCGTTTGAACGGCACAAGGGTCAGTGCGTCCTTGCCAAAGGCCTGCGCCCACCGGTCGATCAACCCGGCATAGTCGTAAAACTTGGTCGCCGGACGCAGGGTGCGGAAGAACTGTTTATCAATGAAGTTCCCAACGCGTGAGCCGGTCGAGGCAAGCGAAATGGCGGTATCGACCTGTGGGCGCAGGAAGCAAACAACCTCGACCGCGTCGAATAATGGGGTGACGATTTCCGCGGCGCGGGCGACCATTTCATGGGTCGGCAGACGGGATTGCAGATGCTCGCTGCTGATCAGATAGATGCGGGCCCCAGCCGCCTGCGCCTGGGCCACATCGGCGGCCAGCTGCGCTTGGCGGTCTTTGACAAAGGCGGCATGCTGTTCAGGCGTGTCGAGGCCGAAGTAGTTAAAGCCATCCTCGCGGTCGTTGCTCGGGCGCGCCATGACCGACAGGGCCCTGTTATTGGGCAGACCCAGGGCTTGTGCGTACCATATGCCTTGAGCACGCAGGGCTTCGGTATTGTCGTTAAACCAGTACTGTGCGGCGGTCGTCGCGGTCTTCTCGGTGCCGATGTGCAGGACAAGTTTCATGCGGGCTCGCGTCACGGAAAAACAGGTTCGCCCCTATCTCCCCCAAGGTGGGGGGCGGGTCAATGGGCAACGCGGATCCATGGCGCAATCACCCGTGATCGGCGGCCGGGTCACAGTAAAGGGCGTGCAGGGTGGCAAGGATCGCCTGAACCTCGGTCCCGTTCAGACGGTAAAGGATGCTCTGCGCTTGGCGGCGGGTGGCGACCAAATCGGCCTCGCGCAGTTTGCGCAAATGGTGCGAGACCGCCGGCTGGCTGAGCCCCGAGGCATCGACCAGTCGTTGCACCGGTAACTCGCCCGGGGTCAACGCGCACAGGATGCGCAGTCGCGCGGGGTGCGAGATCATTGCAAGCAAAGTCGACGCTTGGGTGATCTGCGCCTCCATCTTTGAGAAGTCGGGCGCCGTCAGGTCAGGCGGGGCGGCGAGCTGCATATTGATCCTTGCTTATATTTGCGAGAATGTATATTTAAGATTTCTCATACTCATAGCCGAGGTTCGCCACAATGGAAACCCAATTCACGCCCCTCACCAGCGCCTTGGGCGGCGCGATGATTGGTTTGTCAGCCGTGCTATTGATGGCAAGCGTTGGACGGATTGCCGGGATCAGCGGCATTGTCGCCGGATTGCTGCGCCGTGACGGTGGGGCGGATGTTTTGCGCCAACGTGTGATCTTCGTCATCGGACTGTTTGCTGCCGTGCCGATTTATGCACTGATCACCGGCGCCGCGCCCGCGCATCAGGTAACGCCGAATTTGGCGTTGCTGACGCTCGGCGGGCTATTGGTTGGCTATGGGTCGGCACGGGGTAGCGGTTGCACCAGCGGACATGGGGTTTGCGGTATCTCGCGCCTCTCGCAACGGTCGATTGTGGCGACGGTGACATTTATGGTGACGGCCGCCATTGCGGTTTTCGTGCTGCGGCATGTGGTTGGAGGGGTCTGAGCGATGCGGATGGTATTTTCCGGTTTGGCGGGACTGTTGTTTGGACTGGGGTTGGTGATCTCGGGCATGTCGAACCCCGCTAAGGTTCAAAATTTCCTGGATGTGGCGGGAACCTGGGATCCAAGTTTGGCCTTTGTTATGGCTGGGGCAATTGCCGTAACGGCGCCAGGGTTTCGACTGCTCTCGCGCCAGACGGCGCCATTGTTCTCAGACCTGTTTCATTGGCCCAACCGGCGCGACGTAGACGTTCGTTTGATCAGCGGAGCGGCGATTTTCGGCGTTGGCTGGGGTCTGTCCGGCTATTGCCCCGGCCCCGCACTCACTGCCCTGCCCCATTGGGATCTGGGCACGGTAACGTTTGTTGTGGCCATGCTGGTTGGAATTAAATTGGCCATAGGGCAAGACCGACCGGCCACCGCATGACAGGTCGGATCGTTCTGCGTTAGACTTTAGCAAACAGGAAGGTTTGGATGCTGAATTTCACCCCGGATATGGATATCCACCCTGAGGTCAAAGCCTTCTTTGACGCGGACACCAATACAATCAGCTATGTGGTCAAGGACCCAAGCAGCCCAGCCTGCGCCGTGATCGACAGCGTGATCGACATCGACATGGCCGCAGGCCGGATCACCCAGGTCCATGCCGATGAAATCATTGCGTATATCCGCGCCCAGGGGCTAACATTGGAATGGATCATCGAAACGCATGTGCATGCGGATCATTTGTCCGCAGCACCATATCTGCAAGAGCAGTTGGGCGGCAAAACCGGGATCAGCCGTCAGATCATGGTAGTGCAGGACACCTTTGGAAAGGTGTTTAACGAGGGCACAGATTTTCAGCGCGACGGCAGCCAGTTCGATGCGCTGTTCGACGAGGGCGATACCTATCAGATCGGCGGGATGACCGCGCATGTGATGGCGACGCCGGGGCATACGCCAGCCTGTATGACGCATATAATCGGCGACGCGGCCTTCGTGGGTGATACATTGTTCATGCCCGACGGCGGCTCGGCCCGGGCCGATTTCCCCGGTGGCGATGCGGGCATCTTGTACGATTCGATCCAGCGGCTGCTGACACTGCCCGACGCGATGCGCTTGTTCATGTGCCACGACTACGGGCCGGGCGGGCGTGATATCGCCTGGGAGACGACGGTCGCTGACGAGCGCGAAAACAACATTCACGTCGGTGGCGGTACCACCCGCGAAGACTTCGTGCGGATGCGGACCAAGCGGGACGCGACCCTGAATATGCCCAAGCTGATTATTCCTTCGCTGCAGGTGAACATGCGGGCGGGGCATATTCCCACCGATGCCGAGGGGGATCCCACCTTAAAGGTGCCGTTGAACAAACTTTAAGGGCCGGAGCCTCCGGCGGGGATATTTTGGGGACAAAGTAGGCTCAGGCAGTGAGATGTGCGAATGCCGCACTGAAGAAGTCGTCATCGCCGAAGTTGCCGGACTTTAGAGCGAGCGCGATGGGGCCATTGGACGTATCTGCAAAGCACCAGGGCACGCCCGGCGCGATCTCGGGGCCCAGGGTGAGGCGCGAGATGCCAAGTGCTTTGACGACCGCGCCCGAGGTCTCGCCGCCGGCGACGACGATTTGAGTGGCTTTGGCTGTTTGGGCCAAGCTGGCGAGGGCCTGTTCGACCAATTGACCGGCCCGCTCGGCCCCGAGTTGGCGCTGGGCTTTGGCCACTTCTTCTGGATCCGCGCTGGCGTAGATCAGTTTCGGGCCCGGCGGCTGTGTGGCCAACCATGATTGGGCCAATTGCAGAGCAGCGGGACCCGCAGCAAGGGTCAGAGGGTCAAGTTTGTGGCTGGGGGCCAAGGCGGTAAAATGGGCGACTTGAGCGCGGGTCATCGCCGAGCAACTGCCAGACAGGACCAACTGATCGCCTTTGGGGGCTGTGGCCTTAGTGGTTGCGGTCGCCGGAAGAGAGCCGCTTTTCACAAAGACAGCCGCCAAAGCACCGCCTAAGGCGCTGCCACCACAGGTCAGGGGCAAATGTGCCGTGGCCTGGGCGATCGCCTGCAGATCCGCATCGGCAACGGTGTCTATGACAATGTGGGTCAACCGGTCATTTTGCGGGAGCGCCGCGCGAATGGCGTCCATCCCCTGGGCCACCACCGGCCAGGGGATCAGATGGCCAGGGCCGGTGGTTTGAGGGGCGAGCAGGCGCAGCAGGTTGCTATCGCGCATCGGATTGAGGGGATGGTCCTTCATCGGGCTTTCGGCCAACGGCTGCTGGTCCACGAAAAGATTGCCCATATAGACCGAACGGCCGTTTTCGGGAAAAGCCGGGACATGGATGGTCAAGTGCGTCTGAAGCGCCGCCATCAAAGCTTCGGCCACGGGACCGATGTTGCCCTGCGCTGTGCTGTCGAAAGTGGAGCAGTACTTCCAGAAGGTTCGGCGCGCACCAGCCCCCCTCAGCCAGTCAAGGGCGGCGGTGGTTTCACACACTGCCTCGGCGACAGGGGTAGAGCGGCATTTCAGGGCGATCACTTCCACGCCTGTGCTGTCTTGCGGCGGGCAATCGGGCACGCCCAGGCGCAGCGAGACCGGTGTGCCGCTGCGGGCAATCATGGAGGCGAGGTCCGTCGCACCCGTGAAATCATCAGCAATGGCACCGAAATAGGTAGTCATATCGCGCGGCCGCCCGCGTCCCACAGACCCGGCTTCGGGTCGGCGTGCAAAGCGACGACATTTTCGTCACCCAGGCTTGGGAAGGCCGCGCAGACCAGCGGGTCATGGCCGGGGATCACATGCGCATCGCTATCCGCCAACGCGCGGATCTGCGCGAACCCGTCGAGCATCTGTTGCAGGTCGACGACAATGGGGAAGGGTTTGCCAGAGAGGAAGTTCTCGTAATAGTGGCTGGCATCGGACGCCAACACCACCCAGCCGCGCCGGGTGCGCACCCGCACGGCTTGCAGGCCGCGCGAATGACCGCCGATCAAGTGCAGCTCAACACCTGGGGCGACCTCGGCCCGCCCGCTGACAAAGCGCACCCGGCCCGCGTAAAGCGCGCGGACCATGTCGCAGATATGCGCGCCGGTGAACGGCATCCGCAAGGCGTCATGACACATGCAAGGGCCGGTGGCGTAGGCCATCTCGGCCTCTTGCACCCAAAGCTGGGCATCGGGAAAAGCCGCCAGCGAGCCCGCGTGATCATAGTGCAGATGGGTCAGGATGACGGTCTCCACGGTCTCGGGCCCGATGCCACGGGCCGCGAGCATCTGTTCGGGCGGGGTCTCGATCGGGCGCAAGCGGGCGCGACCCTCAGCACGGTCATAACCGGTGTCGACCAGGATCCGGCGACCCTCACTTTCCAGCAACCAGACGTAGTAATCCATACCATGGGGACTGGAATGGTCATCGTCCAATATAAACGAGTGTTGGCGCAAGCGCCCATTGCGCTTGGCGTATTTAAAGGCAGTGACCTCCCACGTGTCGCTCACAATCCTGGTCCCCCGCGCTTCTTCAGAATCTCGACCAGCGCGGCCCCGGCGCGGGCGCGGTGGCGGCGATGTAATTGCTCGGCGCTTTTAGCATCGCCCGCGAAGATCAGGGCGATCAGCGCCCGATGGTCGGCATTTGACGCCGCCAAATCCTGGCGCGCACCCAAAGTCGCCACCCGCGCACGATGGACCTGGTCCCACAGCCCCGCGACGATGGCTTGTAATCGCGCGTTGCCGCACAGTTCGATCAGATCCGTATGAAATTGCCGGTCCGCGGCTGCCCAGGCTGTCAGATCGCCCGTGGTCAGCGCGTCTTCCATGGCGGCAACCGCAGCCTCGAGGCGATCTTTGATCTCGGGCGACAGCTTGCGCGCGGCCAGCAACGCGGCGGCATGGGGTTCCAGGACCATCAGCAGATCATAGATTTCCGCCATATCCGCCGCCGAGATTGGCCGGATCATCACCCCCAAGCGGGGGCGAATGGTCACAAAGCCCTCGGTTTCCAACCGCTGCGCTGCCTCGCGCAGGGGCGTTCGGCTGACCCCCAACGCCTCGGCCAACGCTTGCTCTAGATAGGACTGTCCAGCCGTCAGGCGGTTGTCCATGATACGAGCTTTCAACTCGTCATAGGCATAGCGAGTGCGGGTTGTCGGGCGGTCTTCAGGCATCTGGGACCACCAGCTTTTGGCCCGTTTCCGCCGCGCTGTAGATCAACTCTTCCAAGCGCAGGTTGGCCAGATAGTCACTGGCGTATGTCTCGATCGGTGCATCACCTGCCAGCCCAGCCAGCACATGCGCCTGGAAGGCCGCGACGCAATCGCCGCCAAAGTCGATATCGTCAAAAGCATAGGGGTGACGGCGCCAAGTCGCGCTACCTTTCGCACGCAGGTGGATTGCCCCGTCACCGCTGAGGCGCAGGGTGGCGGCACTCCCTTCGATTTCCATCTCGCCCATAGTCAGCCGTGTGTTCGCGGCCCCGTGGTCCAGGGCCCGGTTGCCATCGAACACCGCCCGCCCGCCGCCGTCCAGATCAAAGATGACCAGGCCCGCATCCTCGCCCCTTATCGCCGGATTGACGCGGCGCAAATCGGCGTAAACGGCCCTAGGAGGGCCAAACAGGTAGCGAAAGACATCGATAAAGTGGATCCCGGTTTCACGGACCAGGAACCGGGGCATGTCGCGGAAATAGGGCTGCCGGTCGAGATAGGCGCCCGGCCCCGCGCCATCACCGGGGCGCAGCGCGAAACGCGCTTGGATAATTGGGCCCAAGCTGGCTTTGAGGGCGGCAATCTCGCGGTACCAGGGTTGGAAACGGAAGTTCTCATGAATAATCAACGTGGAGCCACCGGCCTGAGCCTCGGCGGTCAGGGCCTCGGCCTCGGCCAGTGTGGCGCAGAAGGGCTTTTGACAGATGATGGTGGGCACGTAACCCAGCGTGGCGCGGATCAGCGCCGCATGGGTTGTTGGCGGGGTCGCAATGTCGAGGATATCAGGGTCGTGTCTTTCGAGCAGCGCGGTCAGATCGGCGTAGACTGGCGTATCGGGTAGTGTCAGCGCGGCGCGGCGCGGCGCATCTTTATCGGCCACGGCGACCAGCTTCGCGCCGGGCAACCGGGTCCAGGCGCGCAATTGAAACTGGGCAAAATAACCCGCCCCAACCACGCCGACCCGCTGGTCAGGCATTGGCCATCGCTGCCATCACCGCGTCGGCACAGGCCTCGGTCCCGGCTGACCCGCCCAGATCCGCGGTTACCGCCTGACCGGCCGCGACCACCTGCGCGACAGCGTTTTCAATCATTTGGGCCGCAGCACTCAAAACGGGCTGATCCCGTTCACCGGCCAACCAATCCAGCATCATGGCGCCCGATAAGATCATCGCCAGCGGATTGGCCACCCCCTGCCCCGCGATATCGGGCGCCGATCCATGACAGGGTTGGAACACCGCGATCCCATCGCCGATATCGGCCGAAGGCGCCAGGCCCAGCGAGCCCAACAGCCCAGCGCCAAGGTCGGATAGGATATCGCCAAACATGTTTTCGGTCACCAGCACATCGAACTCCCACGGGCGCTGGACCATCCACATCGCCATCGCATCGACATAGGCCGCATCCGTGACCAGGCCCGGGAAAGCTTGGGCACGCTCGTGAAAGATCTCGCGGAAAAACCAAAAGGCGCGGAACACATTCGCTTTGTCGACACAGGTGACTCTGGCGGGGCGCCCCCGGCGCGCAGCGCGCTGACGTGCCAAGCGAAAGGTAAAGTCGAACAGCTTTTCGGACGTGGCGCGCGTGATACGTAGCGTCTCGGTCGCATCGACCTCCGTCACAATGCCCTCGTGCATATGGGCGAACAGGCCTTCGGTGCTTTCGCGGATCAAGACAAAGTCGATCTGCGCCGCGCGCGGATCCGACAGCGGCGTCGGTTGGCCAGGGAAGACACGCACGGGGCGGACACCGGCATAAAGGCCCAGCGCGAAGCGCAGTTCGATCTGCGGCGTAATCTCGGTCCCATCGGGTTTGCGGATGCTGGGCAGCCCCATCGCGGACAACAGGATGGCGTCCGAGGCCCGCGCGGCATTGATCGAAGCCTGGGGCAAGGCGTCACCCGTTTGCGCATAGTGACCGGCGCCCGCTGGATGCGCGGTATAGGACAGTGGCGCGGCCCCAACCTTGGCCATGGCGGTATCCAGAACCTGCTGTGTCGGGGCCATGATTTCCGGGCCGATGCCATCGCCCTCGAACACGCATATCTTCAAACCCATCACCGGTCCCTTGTTGCTAGCATCCAATTAACGTATACGTTAATCGGGCTATGTTGCAACCGCAAAGGAGCTGGGGATGTTTGTGATCTTGGTCGATTGGCGGGTTGCCCCCGGGGATTCTGAGGTCTTTGCGACGCTGCTCGTCGAACAGGCGGCGACATCATTAGAAAGGGAGGTTGATTGCCTTACCTTTGACATCTGCCAGGACCCTTCGGACCCCGGCGCCTTTACTCTTTACGAGGTCTACACCGACGCCGAGGCCTTCGATGTGCATTTGGCTTCGGAGCACATGGCGCGTTTCGCGGCCCAAGCCGAGCCTTTGACGGTAGTCAAAACAGTTCGAAAGCTGGAAGAGCTGAAAATCTGATCCCCAGCGCCCATGTTTTGAAAAGACGGTGGGGTGACCTTGTCCCTCGACAGCGGATCGACCCATCTCCCGCATGATCCGCGCTTTGAAAGGAACCGAAATCGTGGAAACCGACGCTTATCTGATCACCGCCGAAGATATCGCAAAGATGGAGGGGCTTAAGAAGACGCATTTCCTCAACGAAAATGCGAAACGGACCAATAAATCCCTGGGCGACCTCACGGGCCTGACGGGCATCGGTGTGCATCTTATCGATGTCGACCCTGGCCACGAGACCACCGAGCATCATGTTCACCACCACGAGGACGAATGTGTGTTCATTCTCGCCGGCGAAGCGACGGCCTATATCGGCGATGAAGCGGTCCCCGTCAAAGCGGGTGATTTTCTAGGCTATCGAAAAGGCGGCCTGCCCCATTCGATACGCAACACCGGCGCCGAAACGCTGCGATGCCTGGTGGTCGGGGAACGTCTGGCCCACGACGTTGGTGATTATCCCAACAAGGGCAAGCGCATTTATCGGAATGCGGGCCTGGCGTGGAACCTGGTCGATCATCAAGCCATCGAAGAGCCTAACGCCGGGGCGAAGCGATAGCGCAGCGCCGAAATCGACCGCCTGCGCCAATAGGGGACCCAACTTTTACGGTCAGCCCGCTTGCCGCAACCGTCCGGCTGTCAAGGCCTGACCAAAGGCTTGGAACAAGGGCCGCGACACCGGATTGGTTGGCGCATTCCACTCAGGGTGCCATTGCACGGCCATGGCAAAGGCCGCCGCGCCCTCGACATGCAACGCCTCGGGCGTGCCGTCTTCGGCGTGGCCCTCAACGACCAAACGCGTGGCGGTCTCCAAGAGACCTTGCCCGTGCAGCGTGTTCACCACAACCTCGTCCGCACCAAAGATCCGGGCGAACCGCCCGCCTGGGGTCAACGCCACCGGATGCGTCTTGCCGAATTTCTCATCAATCGTGCCATCAGGATCCATGCGGTGGTTCATCCGCCCTGGCAAGTCCCGGATTTCGGGGTGCAACGTGCCGCCATAGGCCACGTTGAATTCTTGAAACCCGCGGCAAATACCCAGGATCGGCACGCCGGTTTCGACACAGGCGCGGATCAACGGCAGCACCAGATTGTCCCTGTCCAGATCAAAGGTGCCATGCGCCTCTGTCGCCTCGTGCCCATAGAGTTGCGGGTGCACATTCGGGCGCCCACCGGTCAGCACAATGCCATCAACGGTATTGATCAGTTCCGAAACGGAAACATGATCAGGAAGTGCTGGCACAAGAAGCGGCAGCGCCCCCGCAACCTGCGACACAGCCTCGATGTTGGACTCACCGACGCATTGGATCGGGTATTCTTCATTTAATAAATTGTGGTTGCCGACAATGCCGACGACAGGACGTGCCATGGGATGCCTTTCTGTTTGCCTGCAAGATAGCGCGACCAAGCCCCTGGCAAAAGGGGAAAGATAAGCGCATTGTCTCAGATGTTAGGCGTTGTGAGCACAGTAAAAAAACCCTTCGCGTAATACCTTTAAAAATTGGAATGGGCGAGAGCCCGGTTCAGCTTAAAGACCAGCGGCTATTAATATTCCTTTAAAAGAGCACTCATGCAGCCTTCAAAGTCAAGCGGCTGCGGTGCAAAATCGGCTCGGTATAGCCCGAGGGCTGCGCCACCCCCTCTAACACAAGCGCACACGCCGCCTGAAAGGCCGCGCCATCGCAGGTTGGGGCCATTGGCGTATACGCTGGATCACTTGCGTTCTGAGCATCGACCACCGCGGCCATACGTTGCATCACTGCGCGCACCTCCTCGGCACTGACCACGCCATGATGCAGCCAATTGGCCATGTGTTGAGCACTGATTCGGCACGTCGCGCGATCCTCCATTAGGCCGACGTCGTGGATGTCTGGCACCTTAGAACAGCCAATCCCCTGATCCACCCAACGCACCACATAGCCCAATATCCCTTGGGCGTTGTTTTCCAACTCAGCGCGAATTTCGTCTGGGGACCAATTGGTGCCCTGTGCCACTGGGATCTTAAGCAAATCGCTCAATCGGGCAGGCGTCCCATCAGCGGCAATCCGGGCTTGGGCAGCGGCCACATCATGCAGATGGTAATGCGTGGCATGCAGGACAGCCGCCGTAGGGCTGGGCACCCATGCACAGGTTGCCCCCGCCTGGGGATGTGCGCCTTTCTGAGCCAACATGTCGGCCATCAGATCAGGCATCGCCCACATCCCTTTGCCGATCTGCGCCCGACCGGCCAAGCCGCAGGCCAGACCGACATCGACGTTGTTATCCTCATAGGCAGCGATCCAATCCGTGCTCTTCATCGCCCCTTTGGGCACCATGGGCCCCGCCTGCATCGAGGTGTGGATCTCGTCCCCCGTACGGTCCAAAAACCCGGTATTGATAAAGACCACCCGGTGTTTGGCCGCGCGGATACATTCTTTCAGGTTCAGCGTGGTGCGCCGTTCCTCATCCATTATGCCGATCTTGACGGTGTAGCGCGGCAGGCCCAGTGCTGCCTCGACGGCCGTGAAGATATCGTCGGTAAAAGCGACCTCCTCGGGTCCGTGCATCTTGGGCTTGACGACATAGACCGACCCCGTGGTCGAGTTGCGCGGCGCGGTTGTTTTGCGCACGTCAGGCATCGCACAAAGGACAGTGATCATCGCGTCCAGCAGACCCTCGGGCACCTCGTGACCATCTTTGTCGAGCACAGCTGGCGTGGTCATAAGGTGGCCAACATTGCGCACCAGCATCAACGAACGACCCTTATAGGTGACAGCGCGCCCGTCTGGCGCCGTGAACCGCAGGTCGTCGTGCAAGGCACGGGTAAAGGTTTTGCCCTGCTTGGTGACCTCTTCGCTCAAATCACCCATCATCAAGTGCAGCCAGTTGGCATAGACCAAGGCTTTATCCGCCCCATCCACCGCCGCAACGCTGTCTTCACAATCCATGATGGTCGACACTGCAGCCTCGACCCGTATGTCGGCGATGCCAGCCGCGTCGGCGGCGCCAATGGTCTGGGTAGGGTCGATCACAAGCTGGATTAGCAGGTGATTGACCGATAGGAATATCTCACTCAAGGCCCCATCGGGCGCTGTTCTGCTCCCCGCAAACTGCCGATTGTCGTGCAACCCTGTGGTTCCATCGGGCCCGGTCAGCCGCAGCGCGCCATCCGCAATTTGAAAGCCCGTCACTTCAGCCCATTGCCCGGCGTCCAAGGGCACCACGCGATCCAGATGCGCCTTGGCCCAGGCCACGACCCTGGCACCACGCGCAGGATCATAGTCCCTGCCCTTTGGCACATCGCCCAGCGCGTCGGTGCCATAAAGCGCGTCATACAGGCTGCCCCAACGGGCGTTGGCCGCGTTTAAGGCATAGCGCGCGTTGTTGACCGGGACGACCAACTGGGGGCCTGGCAGTGTCGAAACCTCGGGATCCACGCCCTGGGTTTCAATGGAGAAATCCGGTCCCTCGGGCAGCAGGTAGCCGATGTCACGCAAGAACGCCTCATAAGCCTGGGCGTTATATGGTGTGTCACGATGCTGTCGGTGCCAATCGTCAATCTGATTTTGGAGCGCCTCGCGACGGGCCAGAAGCGCTGCGTTTCGCGGCGTCATTCCGGCGAGGAAATCAGTAAGACGCGTCCAAAAAACCTCTGCCGCGATCCCGGTGGCTGGCAGGGCTTGCTGCTCGATGAACTCAGAAAGCGTTGGCTCGACGGATAAACCGCCACGGGTCACGTATGGGGACATGCGTATCTCGCGTTGTTGACAGTATGCACCGGTGTACGGCGCGCAAGGTCATACGGGTATCGCGGGCGCAAAGCAACCAAAGGGTGCCTCGAATCCGAATGGTCTTGGGGATCTCTCAGGACTTTGATGTGCGATCGTTGACCCGCATGGTGCGATAAAAATCAGCCAGAGTTTGCCCGGCCTCGGGCTTAAAGCGCGCGCCCGGTTGCATCGGATCCGCCAGGCGATCCACGCGGAACATCCTGAAATCGTGTCGCAATTCGCACCAGGCGACCAGGGTCCAAACCTTGCCCCAAAACCAAAGCCCCAGGGGCCGCAGGGTGCGATCGGTCCGCACGCCCTCAAGATCGGTGTAAGACACGGTCAACCTCACCCGATCGTCGATGGCCGATTGCAGGGCGTCCAAACGCCCGCGAACGGTCGCGTCCATGTCCCAGCCCATCGCATGCACCTGAACCGCCTTGGCCTGGCTCCGTGCGTCTTCGGGCAGGACAGCCTCGATCTTAACAATTGCCTCTTCCGCAGCCAGGGCCATCGCCACGCCGCCGAAAGCCCGGATCAGGCGGGCGCCCGCGATCACGGCGGCCACCTCGTCGCGCGTGAACATCAAGGGCGGCAGATCGAAGCCCTCGCGCATCAGATAGCCAACCCCAGCCTCACCATCTATCGGCACACCAGTGGATTGCAGATCGGCGACATCCCGATAGATCGTCCGCTCAGACACCTCCAGCCGCGCGGCCAGGGCCGCCGCCGTGGTCAGCCGACCGCCCCGCAAGATCTGCACGATCTGGAACAAGCGGTCGGCACGGCGCATCAGGCGGCCTCGAAAAAGCCGATGGAGTTGCCATCCAAATCCTTGCAATAGGCAAACCGGCCCGCTGGAACCTGGATCGGGGGCGAGACGACCGCCCCACCCGCCGCCTGTACGCGCTGTAACGTCTCCTCAAGCGGGCCGGGCGCCGCTAGATGGATCGTCGGCCCCTGGCCCGCAACCGCTGGCGTGCCAGGGTAAAGATGCCCCGCAACACCCTTGGCCGGATCGCTGACCGGAAACACGGCCATCGGTTTCGGCCCCGAGGTGTCGATTGTCAGCTTTGACTGTGTCACAGCAGCATAGAAAGCCACCGCCGCCTCTAAATCGGTGACGGGAATTTCGGTCCAAACGGTTGAATTCTCGGGTACAAAGCTCATCACAAGCCTCCATATCATGGTTTCGGTGCCCACGTCATCGCACACCCCTCCTGACAGCGTGGTGTCAGGAGGCTGCGACGGGGTGCGCTGCCCTCACCCCAAGGCGCCCACCGCCCGAAGGGCACATAGACTTGACGCGGCACGCGTCTCCTTTTGGTGATTGGCACCGCCCTTGGGTTTCCACGAAACCCGCCTTCCGCTACACCGGCCTGAAACCTCGGAGGACAGACATGCGCAGCGACCAACCCCCTACCATTCGCCTCAGCGCCTATACCCCGCCCGCCTATTTGGTGGATACGGTGCATCTGACGTTTGCTCTGGATCCGCGCGTTACCCGCGTGACCGCCAAGCTGGCGATGCGCCCCAACCCCGATGCAGCACCCGGTCAGGATCTGCACCTGGACGGCGAGGCGATGGAACTGGTCTCGGCCAGCATCGACGGCAAGCCGATGACGCTGACCCCAACCGCCCAAGGCCTGACAGTTCCTTCCGCAGACCTGCCCGACGGCCCGTTCGAATGGGTCTGCGAAACCCTGATCAACCCCAGCACGAATACCGTTCTTGAAGGGCTTTACATGTCCAATGGCATGTATTGCACCCAATGCGAGGCCGAAGGCTTTCGCCGCATCACCTATTTTCCGGATCGCCCCGATGTCATGGCCACCTACACCGTGCGGATCGAGGGCGACGCCCCCATCCTGCTCTCCAACGGCAACTTGACCGCACAAGGTCCCGGCTGGGCCGAATGGCACGACCCCTGGCCCAAACCCAGCTATCTGTTCGCGCTGGTCGCGGGCGATCTGGTCTCGTTCGACGACACATTCACCACTTTCGAGGGTCGCGAGGTCGCGCTCAAAATCTATGTGCGTCCCGGTGATCAGGACAAATGCGCCTATGCGATGGATGCGCTCAAACGGTCCATGGCCTGGGACGAGCAGGCCTATGGCCGCCCGTACGACCTGGATCTGTTCATGATCGTCGCCGTTGATGACTTCAACGCGGGCGCGATGGAGAACAAGGGCCTGAATATCTTCAACGCCAAATACGTGCTCGCCAGCCCCGAGACCGCGACTGACCGCGATTACGAGTTGATCGAGGGCATTATCGCACATGAGTATTTTCACAATTGGACCGGCAACCGGATCACCTGCCGTGACTGGTTCCAATTGTGCCTGAAGGAGGGGTTGACGGTTTACCGGGATCAACAGTTTTCAGGCGATCAGCGCGGCCATGCGGTCAAGCGCATCGACGACGCACTTGCCCTGCGCGCCCGACAGTTCCGCGAGGATGCGGGGCCGCTGGCACATCCCGTGCGCCCCGAGGAATATATCGAAATCAACAATTTCTACACCGCAACTGTGTATGAAAAAGGGGCCGAGGTGATCGGCATGCTGCGCCGCCTGGTCGGGCTGAACGCCTATGATCAGGCGCTGGATCTATATTTCGAACGGCACGACGGCCAGGCCTGCACCATCGAGCAATGGATCCAGGTCTTCGAGGATGCCACTGGCCGCGACCTTGGCCAATTTGCCCTTTGGTACAGCCAGGCGGGCACCCCCCGCGTCACGGTGACCGAAGCCTGGGACAAGGGCGCGCTGACGCTAACCTTTGCCCAAACCCTGCCTGATACCCCCGGCCAGACGGATAAAAAACCAATGGTGATCCCATTGGCCACAGGTGTCCTTTGGCCTGATGGCACCGAAGCCCTGCCCACCCAGGTATTGGAACTGACACAGGCGGAGCAGAGTTTTCGCTTGGATCTTCCGGCCGCGCCTTCGGGGGGTCGGGGTGCCCCGATCCCTTCGATCAACCGTGGCTTCTCGGCGCCGATAGTATTGGAGCATGACGTCGATAACGCCCGCCGTGCCTTCCTGCTGGCGCATGACACCGACCCGTTTAACAAATGGGACGCCGGGCAAATGTACCTGCGTGACATGATCGGCCGGATGGTGCGGGATCCCGATCTGGCACCCGATACCGATTTGCTGTCCGCGCTGGTCGCGATGCTAGACGACACACGGCTTGAACCGGCCTTTCAAAGCCTGGCACTGACTTTCCCCTCGATCCAGGATGTGTTCCAGGATCTGCGCGCTTCCGGCCCCGCACCGGACCCCGCCCTGATCCGCGCCGCCGCGATCCGTCTGCGGGTCGCATTGGCGCAGGCCGTCCCCAACCTGCACGACCGCTATGCGGCCCTGGCCCCACCCGGCCCCTACAGCCCCGACGCGCAAGCCGCAGGGCAGCGCAGCTTGCGCGGGCAGATCCTGGGTCTGATCACCGAGGTGGAGCCAGACGCCGAGACGGCGAAGCGGCAGTTTCAGACCGCCGACAATATGACAGAAAGCGTTCAGGCCCTGGGGCTGCTCATCGCCCATGATCAGGGCACAGCGGCGATGGCAGTCTTTTATGATCGTTGGAAAGACGATCCGTTGGTTTTGGATAAATGGTTCGGCCTGGCCGCCAGCCGCACCCCACCCGAGCAGGCGGTTGAGACTGTCACTGCGCTCACCAACCACCCGGACTTTACTTGGAAGACCCCCAACCGTTTCCGGTCGCTGATCGGGACCTTCGCGAGTGGAAATATGGTTGGCTTTCATCGGGTGGATGGCGCGGGATACGCCTTGGTTACCGATTGGCTGATCAAATTGGATCCCGTGAACCCCTCGACATCCGCCCGCTTGGCCGGGGTATTCGAGACCTGGCGTCAGTTCGACGAGGAGCGCCAAGCGCTGATGCTGACACACTTGCAGCGGCTGGCGGATTTGCCGGGGCTGAGCAAGGATATGGGCGAGATCGTGGGGCGGATATTGGAGGCCCCGGCGGGTTAAGAGGTCGGGTGCCTCCGGCGGGGATATTTCAAGACAAAAGATGGGAAGAGGGCATTTGGAATGGCACGCAAAGTGATGTTGGTGACGGGGGCGAGTGCCGGGATCGGGGCGGCGACCGCGCGGATGGCCGCCGCGCGCGGGTTTGACATTGGAGTGAACTACCGCAGCGACGCGGCGGGGGCCGAGGCAGTGGCAGCGGATGTCCGCGCCGCGGGCGGGCGCGCCTGCGTGCTGCAGGCGGATGTCGCGGATCCGGGTGCTGTGGGGGCGATGTTTGAGCGGTTGGAGGCGGACCTGGGCCGTTTGGATGTGCTGGTCAACAACGCGGGTATCGTGGGCCCCGCGGCACGGATAGACGAAATGTCGGCGAACCGTTTGACAGAAATGTTCGGGGTGAATGTCTTCGGCACGATCTATTGCGCCCAGGCCGCCGTGCGGCGGATGGCGCAGCGGAATGGCGGCGCAGGCGGGGCGATTGTGAACCTTAGCTCGGTCGCGGCACAATTAGGGGCCCCGGGGCAATATGCCGACTATGCAGCCGCCAAAGGCGCCGTGGATGTACTGACCCAAAGCCTGGCTTTGGAAAACGCGGACCAGGGTATCCGGGTCAACGCGGTGCGTCCTGGGATCATCGATACGGCCATCCACGGCAAAGGCGGTGATCCAGACCGGGCCGCGCGGCTGGGACCCCAGGTCGTTCCTATGAAGCGTGCGGGCACCGCTGAAGAGGTGGCGGAGGCGATTCTCTGGCTGGCCTCGGACGCTGCCAGCTATGTCACAGGCGAGGTGATCAAAGTCAGCGGCGGGCGCTAGCCGTGTCGCGGCGGCGCCACAACGCAACAAATGCCGAAATGCTGCCGGACTTGGGTCATGAATACCTTTGCGTATTGTGAAACCCCGGGTATGTTCATGAACCGTGGGGTTATGAGTGTCTAAGCGTCGGATTTGCTATGCATATTATTATTGGAATACTTGGATTGGCCGCCGGGGCCTATTTTTGGTGGTGGCGGCTGCGCAACGCAGCAGATATGGCCTCGGACGTGGCCAATGCTGCCAATGACGTCCGCTTGGCCGCCCGGCGGTTTGGGTTCAAACGCAAAACCAACCTGCATCCCGTCGAGAGTGTCGAGGATACCCGGGTCGCCGCAGCAGGTGTCCTGTCCGCCCTGCTGGCCCAGGACACGATCCCAAGCGCTGAGCGGCGCAAGACCATGTTGGTGCAAATGCAATCGGTCTTTGGTTGCGACAAGTCAGAGGCCGAGGAATTGGCACTGTTGGGTCATTGGCTGGTGGGCCAATGTGGCACGCCCTCGGCGGCTGTCAGCCGTCTGTCACGGCGGTTGGCGAAACTGGCCGGGGCCGAGGCGCTGCCGGATTTGGAGCGGATAATCCAGGCGATCTATGCCCCAGATGGAACGGCCCTGCCCGACCAGATCCGGGACGCGATGACCGATATCAAATCCCGGTTTCGGAAGACCTGACGGGCGGGCGCTGCATCCCTCTCGCCCGGCGCTGAGCCATGCGACCTTGAACCCCGGCGGGCTGCGGCCTAAAACCCAGGCCAAGCCCTACTGCAAGGATGCCGCAGATGCTCGACCTGACCTATGAGACCCCCGAACCCAAAGTCATCGCCGGTGCGCGCGAGGACTGGGAGATCGTCATCGGGATGGAGGTACACGCCCAGGTCAATTCCACGGCCAAACTGTTCTCGGGCGCCTCAACCCAATTCGGGGCTGAGCCGAATACGAACGTCAGCCTGGTCGATGCCGCAATGCCCGGTATGTTGCCGGTGATCAACGTGTTTTGCGTGGAACAGGCGGTGCGCACGGGGCTGGGCTTGAAAGCACAGATCAACCTGACCTCGGCCTTTGATCGCAAGAACTACTTCTACCCGGATCTGCCCCAGGGTTATCAGATCAGCCAGTTGTACCACCCCATCGTGGGCGAGGGCGAGGTTCTGGTCGACATGGCCCCCGGTGTCGCGCGGCTGGTGCGGATCGAGCGGATCCACCTGGAACAGGACGCGGGCAAATCGATTCACGATATGGATCCCGCGATGTCCTTTGTGGATCTCAACCGCACCGGCGTCGCCCTGATGGAGATTGTCAGCCGCCCGGATATTCGCGGGCCCGAGGAAGCCGCCGAGTACCTGCGCAAACTGCGGCAGATCCTGCGCTATCTAGACACCTGCGATGGCAATATGCAGGAAGGCTCGATGCGGGCCGACGTGAATGTCTCGGTCTGTCGCCCCGGTCAGTACGAAAAGTACCAAGAAACCCAGGATTTCAGCCACCTGGGGACCCGCTGCGAGATCAAGAATATGAACTCGATGCGGTTCATTCAGGCAGCGATTGATTATGAGGCCCGGCGTCAGATCGCGATCCTGGAAGACGGCGGCGGCATCGATCAAGAGACCCGGCTGTATGATGCGGCCAAGAACGAAACCCGCAGCATGCGTTCCAAGGAAGAGGCGCATGATTATCGTTATTTCCCCTGCCCCGACCTGCTGCCGCTGAAGATCGAGCAGGCTTGGGTCGATGAGATCCAAGCGGGCCTGCCTGAGTTGCCTGACGAGAAGAAAGCGCGCTTTGTGCTGAGCTACGGTATGACCGAATATGACGCGGGCGTCCTGACGGGGGAAACCGCCAACGCGGCCTTCTTTGAAGCTGTCGCCGAAGGGCGCGATGGTAAGACGGCTGCGAATTGGGTGATTAACGAGTTGTTCGGTCGGCTGAACAAAGAGGGGTTGTCGGTCGGCGTCTCTCCGGTTTCCGCCACCCAATTGGGCGGCCTGATCGACTTGATTGCCAAGGGTGATATCTCGGGCAAGATCGCGAAGGACCTGTTCGAGATCTTGTGGACCGAAGGCGGTGATCCGGCCCAAATCGTCGAGGCGCGCGGCATGAAACAGGTTACCGACACGGGCGCGATTGAAGCCGCAGTGGATGCCGTCATCGCCGCAAACCCTGACAAGGTTGCGCAGGCGCGGGAAAAACCGGCGCTTGCGGGATGGTTTGTTGGTCAGGTGATGAAAGCCACAGGCGGAAAGGCGAACCCAAAGGCCGTGAACGATCTGGTCCGCGCCAAGCTTGGGGGCTGACCCACGGGCACTCTGCGGCGATTCGGCAATCAACCCAAAAACCGCCGAAAAACAGACAGAGAACCGCGTGGCCCCTGGCAGGATCATTGTTTGCTAATATATGGTGAGGTGCGAATCCTTAGGGGCTTTAGAACCATGCAGTTGTTTGAATACAAAGTTGTCAGTGCGCCGCGCCGCGCCAAACGGGCAAAGGGGGCAAGGACCACAGCTGACCGGTTCGCCCGAACTTTGACGGATATGATCAACAAAGAGGCAGACGGCGGCTGGGAATATATGCGCGCCGACACGATGCCAATGGACGAGAAAAAGGGCATGCTCAGTTCCGCCAGCGAGGTTTTTCAAACCGTCTTGATCTTTCGGCGCGCCCAAGGCGCCGGGGCGGCCTCGGTCACCGAGTTGCGCCCGGTCCTGCGCGACAGTAAGGCCCCCGAGGCGCCCTTGTCGCTTGGACCTGCGACACGGCGTGAGGACTGAAGCGCTTCGCGTTTGACTTGAAACACGGCGACCAACGTTTGCGTTCGAACCAACAGCAAGGCGTGGCGAAAACCAATTCAGGCTTTAAGCGCAATGCAATAGACGTTTTGGTCTATGTCGTGCCGTCGACCTTAAGGGCCAGCGCGTGCACCGGCCCTGACAGCTCTTCTGCCAACGCGCGGTTGACAGCCCGCTGCCGGGCCACCCGTGATAAACCATTGAACGCCGCCGCCCGGATCACCACGTTGAAATGCGTCTCACCTCCCTCGCGGTAGCCACCATGACCGCGGTGCGTTTCGCTGTCATCGACCACTTCCAGGTACTCAGGCGCGAAGGCGGCACGCAATTTGGCCTCGATGGTTTGGCTCACGGACATCAGGCGGACCTCACTTCAAAAAAATTGCCCAAAACGGGCCTTGGCCTGGGGCGTGTAATCTCTAAACTGTTGTCTCCGACTCGAAAACCCCGGAAAGGACGCGGCGCATGAAAGCCAAATCGCCTTTTGAATTTGATATCTCGGTCAAGGCAGATAAGAAGCGCCGCGCTAAAGCGCGGGGGATGACGGGGGCGGTCGAATCCTCGTCGCGGGCCTGTACGCATCCGGGCTGCGAGAGCGCGGGAAAATACCGCGCGCCGAAGTCGCCGGACAATTTGGACGAATTTCATTGGTTCTGCCTGGCCCATGTGCGGGCGTATAATCTGAAGTGGAATTTCTTCGAGAACCATTCCGAGGCCGAGCTAGAACGCCAGTTCGCCGCCGACAAAGTCTGGGAACGTCCCACGCAACCTTTCAAGAAAGATGCCGAAGGCCATCCCGAAGGGCGCGCCTGGCAACGTTTCGGCTTTGACGACCCGATGGAGGTGTTAGGCGACAAGGGAACATTGAATGGCCAGGGTGCCGCACAATTGAACCAGCGCCGCTTGCCCGCGCCCGAGCGTAAGGCGATCACCATTCTCGAAGTAAGTGACACCGCCACCAAAACGGAATTGCGCGCCGCCTATAAAGCCCTGGTCAAAGTGCTGCACCCCGACATGAACGGCGGCAAACGCGATGACGAGGATCGCCTCGCCGAGGTTGTCTGGGCTTGGGAGCAGGTCAAAGATAGCCGCAGTTTCAAGGACTAACGCGTTTCGGCCTTGACCTGAAACACAAGACAACGACGTTTTCGTTCGAACCGAAGGCAAGGGGGGACAATGGCTGGCACACGTCCAATCTGACGTGCCACCACGCGACCGCCCAGGGTGAAATTCCCCCGCTGGCTGCCACGGCAACGGTACCCCGCCCGCAAGGGCACAGAGACTTGGCGCGGTACGCGCCGCATTTTGATGGCTCAAGTGGCCTCGGTGGGGCGGGGCGCCACCTTGCAACCGGGCCGGATTTCCGTCAAAGACGGCGCATTGAGTGTTCCGCGCGTGCGGCGGCATCCCGTTGGGATGAGGTAAAGGGATCTGACAATGGCTGATGGGGCGATCGACCTGCCAAGCGAACCGACTGTCGACGTGGACGTTCGCACCGCGTTCGGCATTGATGTCGATATGATCGTCAAAGGTTTCGCCGACCGCTCGGACCGTGTGCCCGAGGTGGATCCGGCCTATGTTTTCGACCAGGATACGACATTGGCCATCTTGGCGGGCTTTGCGCACAACCGCCGTGTGATGATCCAAGGCTATCACGGCACCGGCAAATCCACCCATATCGAGCAGGTCGCCGCCCGGCTGAACTGGCCCTGTGTGCGGGTAAATTTGGACAGCCACATCAGCCGGATTGACCTGATCGGCAAGGATGCCATCAAGCTGAAAGACGGCGTCCAAGTGACCGAGTTTCAGGAGGGCATCCTGCCCTGGGCCCTGCGCAATCCCGTCGCGATTGTCTTCGACGAGTATGACGCAGGCCGTCCGGACGTAATGTTCGTCATCCAACGGGTACTCGAGGTGGACGGAAAGCTAACACTGCTGGATCAAAACAAGGTGATCCACCCGCACCCCTACTTCCGCCTGTTCGCCACGGCCAACACCGTTGGTCTGGGCGATACAACCGGCCTCTATCACGGCACGCAGCAGATCAACCAAGGTCAGATGGACCGCTGGTCGCTGGTGGCCACGCTCAACTATCTGCCGCATGATGCCGAGACGGATATCGTGATCTCGAAAAACCCATTGCTTGCGACAGATGCCGGGCGCCAAACGGTCAGCCGCATGGTAACTGTGGCCGACCTCAGCCGTACGGCGTTCATGAACGGGGATCTAAGCACCGTGATGAGCCCCCGGACGGTCATAGCCTGGGCACAAAACACGGCGATCTTCGGTGACGTCGGCTTCGCCTTCCGCCTCACATTCCTCAACAAGTGCGACGAGCTTGAGCGCGAAACCGTTGCCGAGTTCTATCAGCGCTGTTTTGACGAGGAACTGCCTGAAAGCGCCGCGAGTATCAGTTTGGGGTGAGATTTTACCGCGATGCTTGCCGCCACGCGCGCCATACCCCTTGGTTGGCGAGCAGCCGCATAACTTTGGCGATCATCAACCGATAGGTTTCCAGGTCCCGCAAATAAGTCTCCGCCCGCCCGTACGGTGGTGGTGTCAACTGGGTTTATCTGCAGTATATCAAGGGCTTCCCGGCCACCTACTGCGAGCCGGGTGCGTAATGTGTCAGTGTCTTGTATATGGTGTTATTTGAAAGACATGCTGTCGAACTATCGACAGGTCAGGGAAAACTCGCACTTTGCTCCCCCGCCGACGCGCCCATTGGGGTCAGGGTGGTCAAGCATAGAGTGATCAGGGCTACAATTTGAGTCAATCCATTGATCATTGAGGCCTCCTGCAATCGAGAATACCGACAAAGGCGTCATGAAACTGTTACGCTTTGCATGATCTTGCCCTCGCAAGGGCCGCGCCCGTTCGATGGGATCCCGCGCCAGCCCCTTGCCAAAGCCCCCCAAATGCCCAATTAACACGCCTATGGCAGCCTCATCTAAACCCGTGCGCGGCAGCACACTGCTGGCCCCTGGCAAGATCCCGGACAACCCGGCCGAGCCCTTTAAAAAGGCGCTGGCCGAGGCGACCAAAGCGATGGCCAACGATCCCGATCTGTCCGTCAGCTATTCGGTCGATCCCCCGGGCCTGACCAACGACGCCGCGCGTCTGCCCCAGGTCAGTCGGCGCATGACCCGGGACGAGGTGCTTTTGGCCCGTGGCACCGCCGATGCCTTTGCCCTGCGCAAACGCTTTCACAACGACGCGACCCACAACCGATACGCCCCACAAGGCGAGGTCGCGAGCGCGCTTTACGAGGCGATGGAAACCGCCCGCTGCGAGGCGGTGGGCGCGCGCGCCATGCCAGGCACCGCAGGCAACATCGACGCCAAAATCTCAGATGAATGCCGCCGCAAGGGCTATGCTCAGATCAAAGATGCCGCCGACGCCCCGTTGGCGGATGCGGCTGGCTATCTGGTCCGCCATCTGGCCACCGGCCGCGACCTGCCCGCAGGCGCCGAGAACATCATGCAACTGTGGCGCGGTTTTCTTGAGGGTCAGGCCGGCACCAGTTTCGATCAAGTCGGCGATGTGCTGGAAGATCAACGCGCCTTCTCGAAGCTGGCACGGCAAGTGATCCGCGACCTGGGCTATGGCGATCAACTGGGCGACGACCCGGATATGGAAGACGACAGCGAGGACCAAGCCGAAGCCGATCAGGATCAGACCGACGACCAATCCGACCCCGGCGGGGACGCGCAAGATAGCAGCGACGATCAGGAAACGTCCGAGCAGGATCAGCAAACCGAAGAAATGGACAGCCAGGCCGCCCAGGTCAGCCTGGACGACGACCAGGACGCCGAGATCAGCGAAGATGTCGAGGCCGACGATGGCGAGCCACCGATGGACCGCCCACCGCCGCCGCCAATCAGTGACGCAGATCCGAACTATGCGGTCTATGACACCCGTTATGACGAGGAGATCGCGGCCGAGGACCTGGCGGACCCCGCCGAACTGCAGAGATTGCGGGCCTATTTGGACCAACAGCTTGAACCGCTAAAAGGGGCCGTCAGCCGCCTGGCGAACAAGCTGCAGCGTCGCTTGCAGGCGCAGCAAAACCGCAGCTGGAACTTCGACCTGGAAGAGGGGATCTTGGACGCAGGCCGCCTGGCGCGGGTTGTAGCCAACCCGACGACCCCGCTCAGCTTCAAGCAGGAAAGCGACACGGAATTCCGCGACACGGTGGTGACCTTACTTTTGGACAACTCCGGCTCCATGCGCGGGCGCCCCATCAGCATCGCCGCGATCTGCGCCGATGTCATGGCCCGCACCCTGGAACGCTGCCAGGTGAAATGCGAGATCCTGGGCTTCACCACCCGCGCCTGGAAAGGCGGCCAATCGCGCGAGCGCTGGCTGGCCGAGGGCCGCCCACCCCTGCCCGGCCGTCTAAACGACCTGCGCCACATCATCTATAAGTCCGCCGACGCCCCCTGGCGTCGGGCGCGACCCAACCTAGGCCTGATGATGAAGGAAGGCCTGTTGAAAGAGAATATCGACGGCGAGGCCCTTGAATGGGCCCATCGCCGGATGGCAGGGCGGCCCGAGCAGCGCAAAATTCTGATGGTGATCTCGGACGGCGCGCCGGTTGATGACAGCACCCTTTCCGTCAACCCTGCGAGTTTCCTAGAAAAGCACCTGCGCGATGTGATCGAGATGATCGAGAAACGCCGCACGGTCGAACTTATCGCCATCGGGATCGGCCATGATGTGACCCGCTATTACGCGCGCGCGGTGACAATCACGGACGTAGAGCAACTGGCCGGTGCGATAACCGAACAACTTGCCAGCCTGTTCGACGTGGATGCCCGCAACACACGGCGTGGGCGGGCGGCCTAAAGGCATGTTTCAGACCTTTACGACGACCACTTCACCCGAAACGGCCCCCCCCAGGATCGCGGCTCTGCGCAAGGCGATGGCGCAGGCAAAGCTCGACGCCTTCCTGGTGCCCCGCGCCGACGCGCATCAGGGTGAATATGTCGCCGACCGTGACGCGCGGCTCGCCTGGCTCACCGGGTTCACCGGCTCGGCCGGGTTTGCCATTGTAACAGCAGATCAGGTCGGGCTTTTCGTCGATGGGCGCTATACGTTGCAGGCCGCAGCGCAAGTCCCCGTTACTTTGGTAACCCTGAAATCCATCCCCAGCGACACGGCCGAGCAGTGGTTGGCAGAGGTTTTGCCGCAAGGCGCGACCGTCGGTTTCGATCCATGGCTACACACCGCCAAGGATATCAAGACCCTGCGCGAGGCTTTGGCTGACAAGGACATCGGGCTGCAACCGGTCGAAAATCTGGTCGATGCCGTCTGGCCCGATCAACCCGCCCCGCCGACAGGCTTGGCGGTGCCCCAGGCAGAAGCGCTGACCGGGCGCCGCCACGCCGAGAAACGCGCGGAAATTGCCGAAATACTGCGCGACAAGGGTGTGACCGCCGCGGTGCTGACCCTGTCGGACTCGATCTCGTGGCTGCTCAATATCCGCGGCAGCGACCTGCCCCGGATCCCCATCGTCCAAGCCTTTGCACTGGTCTTTGACACAGGCGCAGTGACACTGTTTCTGGATCCCGCCAAAGTCCCGGCCGAGACAACCACGCACCTTGGCGCGGAGGTCATGATCGCTTCGCCTGCCGATTTCGGCCCGGCGCTGGCGGCATTGACCGGCAAAGTCGGCGTCGACAAATCCTCCGCCCCGGTTTGGGTGTCGGACCAACTGGCCCATGCCAGCGTCACGTGGATGCGCGACCCATGTGCCCTGCCCAAGGCTTGTAAAACCGACGCCGAACTGGCCGGCGCCCGCGCTGCCCATCTGCGCGATGCGGTCGCGATGGTCGAGTTTCTCGCCTGGCTTGACCGTGTTGCCCCACGGGGAACGCTGACCGAGATCGATGTGGTACGCGAGCTTGAGGCCCGGCGCCGTGCCACCAACCAGCTACACGACATTTCGTTTGACACGATCTGCGGCGCCGGGCCCAACGGCGCCATCGTCCATTACCGCGTGACCGAAAGCACAAATCGCGCGGTGGTCCCCGGTCAGTTGTTGCTGGTCGACAGCGGCGGGCAATATGTCGATGGCACCACCGATATCACCCGCACGATGGCCATCGGCGCCGCCCCGGTCGAGGCGATCCGGCCTTTCACCCTGGTCTTGAAGGGCATGATCGCGATCAGCCGCGCACGCTGGCCGCAAGGGCTGGCCGGTCGCGACTTGGACGCCCTGGCCCGCCAGGCGCTTTGGGCCGCAGGCATGGACTACGATCACGGCACCGGCCATGGCGTGGGGTCATTCTTAAGTGTCCACGAAGGCCCGCAAAACCTTTCCAAACGGGGCGAGGAACCGCTGCTGCCAGGCATGATCCTGTCGAACGAGCCTGGATATTACCGAACCGGCGCCTTTGGCATTCGTATCGAAAATCTGGTGGCCGTCACCCCGCCCGACACACCGCAAGGTGGAACCCGCCCAATGCTGGGGTTCGAGACATTGACCTACGTGCCCATTGACACAGCGCTGATTGATGTCAGTCTGTTAACCTCGGCCGAGCGCGACTGGCTCAACAGCTATCACACGCAGGTCCGCGCGCGGATCGGCGGCCTGGTGTCGGCCACAGCCCGGGACTGGCTGAACGGGGCTACCGCCCCCCTTTAGCGGTCGCAGTAGCACAGTTGTCATGCCCGCAGGTCAAACTGCTGGAAATTCCGGAGGATATGCCATGATCTCGACCGTCCTTTCCATCGCACCCGCGCAAGGGACCTGGGTGATCCGCGCTGCGGGCGCAGTCATCGGCGAGAGCAAACGCGCGCTTGAGTTGCAGGAAGACGGCCACAGCCCGGTGATCTATTTCCCGCGCGAAGATGTCGAAATGGCCTTCCTCGAGGCTACGGATCACACGACCCATTGCCCACGCAAAGGGGATGCCAGCTATTTTTCCATCGTGGCCAAAAGCGGTGTGATCCGAAACGCGGTTTGGTCCTACGACACACCCATCGAAGGGGCCACCGGGATCGCAGGATATCTGGCGTTCTACACCGGCGACAAAGTGGCGGTGGAACAGCTTTAAGATCAGCTCTGTGCGTGTCGTAAGCGCCAGGTCCTCCTGAAGAGATATTTACAAAGAATAATATGAAGCGCGGCAGCGACCTGGGCGGCGGGCCCCAGCCCCGCGTTCGCGGGGCTGGGGAGGATCACTTAGCCCTGGAACAGGGCTTCTATTTGCTAGGAATGCTCTTCCTGCGCCGTGTCCGCCAACGCGCGATTATAGGCCTTTAGGGCCGTGACATGATCAAGCACCCCTAACAGTTCGGGACGCCCCGTCCCCTCGGTGCCGGGCGTCGCGACGGGCACATGGTTCAAGCCCAGATGGTCAAACAGCGGCAGCGCCTTTTCCAATGTATCGTTCGGATGCAGCCAGCTTCCCTGATGTATCAGATCCGCCATTTGTGTCAGCGAGACACCGATGTCGTCGGACATTGGCCGCATCAGCCGCCCGACCGAGATTGTGGCCATCAGATACTCTTGCGGACCCGCCGCCAGATGCACCCCGCGCCGCTCGATCTGGGTCAGGAAAAAGCTGCGGGACACCAGTTTCGATGCCAACGCTGTCGACAAGCTGACCGCGACCATCACCGCCAGCCCCGCTTGCCAATCACCGGTCATCTCAAAGATGATCAAGGCCGTCGAAATTGGGGCCCCCAGCACAGCCGCAGCCACCGCCCCCATACCGGCGATCGCATACAGGCCGGATGTTCCCGACACCGCAGGAAAGATCGCCGTTGCCACCAAACCAAACACCAAACCGGTCAACGCCCCCAGCATCAGCGAGGGCGAAAACACCCCGCCCCCCATCCGCCCCGCCATCGTGATCGCAACCGCGATCACCTTGACCACCGCGAAGACGAACGCCTCCCAAAGAACCAGTTTTTCGGTCAATGCGCGCGATGTCATCTCGTAGCCGACCCCGATGATATGTGGGAAAAAGATCGCGATCCCGCCCAACAGCGCCCCCGCCACCGCTGGTCGCGCCCAGCCCGGCAGTCCGGTCGAGGTCTGGACCACATCGCCCAGATCCTCGGCGGCGAAAATCGTCCACATCATCACCGCAGCCACTAAACCACTGATCAGCCCCAGCACCATGAAGGCGGGCAATTCGACATAAAACGCCAGCGTATGCACCGGCAGCATGAACTCAGTCACATCGCCCACGAACAGCCGCGCCACCACAGCGCCCGCGACCGAGGCAATGACGATCGGCGCGAATGCATGCACCGCGAAGTGCCGCAACACCACCTCAAGCGCGAATAAGGCCCCGGCAATCGGCGCGTTGAACGAGGCCGAGACCGCTGCAGCAGCAGCACAGCCCATCAAATCACGTCCGGTGATCCCATCCGCATGGATCCATTTCGCGACATAGCTGGACATGACAGCACTGAGGTGGACCACCGGCCCCTCGCGCCCGGTCGAGCCACCCGTCGACAGCGTGATCATTGAGGCCAGTGCCGACACCAGACCATGCCGCGTGTCGATCCGTCCCTCGCTCAGGGCCGCACCCTCGATCACTTGGGCCACCGATCGCGCCCGCCCATCAGGCACGAACGTATTCAGCAATACCCCCACCACCAGCCCGCCAAGGATCGGGATCGACAGCACCCAACCCCAGTGCAGCCCCGCCAAATGGCTGGCCAGCACCGCGTCGTTGGCGCCGTAAATCGCCTCTTGCAGCGCGATGATACCCAGCCGGAACCCCACGGCGGCGAACCCAGCGGCGATGCCGATCAAAAGGGCAATGATCCAGAACTGAATCGCGCCCAGACCACGATGCCGCACGGTTTTTAATGCCCGCCCGCATTTCGCAAGTCCGCGCCGCGCCTTGCCCCTTAGCAGATCTTCGACCGCGCCGCCCATCATCCCCCCCGGCGCCGCAACCCCAAGGGCTGCGCGAACTGCGGCGGCCGGGGCGCATCGGCATGATTAGCGCGCATCAGCGCCATGCGTGCCTGCGCCCAGTCGGGATAGGGGGTCGACCGCCGGGTGGTCAGATCGACATTCATCAACAACTGCTCACAAGTCGCGGCCACGGTGCCGGTGTTCAGGTTGTTCATTTCAACCATCATGTGCATGCGCTTGGCATCGCAATCAATCAGCAGCAGCGAAAAGTCAAAGGCCGTGCCCTCCAGCAACTCCCCCAGATAGTGGATGTTGGACTGCAGCGCATAGCTGCCCTGTCCCGCAACACTGGTAAAGGCTTCGCCGACCCCAAGAATGTCACCCAGGAACCGGTCCACCGCATGATCGAAGGACAGCAGGTAATAGGTTACGTTCATGTGGCCGTTGTAGTCGATCCAGTCGCTCAGCACCGTCTCGCCCGGTATTTTGAGCGGTGCCGCATAGGGTCCATCGATACCGTCTTGTGGTTCATCACCAGTCATCGGGTGCTTTCCCTTGGTTCCGCGACGGGCTAGGAATTGGCCCAAACCCTGCAAAGGAACCCTTCTTATGTCCATTGATACGGCGCTGTCCCGCCTGCGCAAGGCACTGGGCGATCAATTTATGACCAGTGATGCTGTTCGCACGCTGCATGGCCAAAACGAAACCTATTTCCCCGAGATCCTGCCCGACGGCGTCGCCTTTCCCGAAAGCACCGACGACGTCGTGAAAATCGTCGAAATCTGTGCCGAAGAGGGCTGCCCAATTGTCCCCTGGGGCACCGGCACCTCGCTTGAGGGCAACGCGTTGGCGGTTCGGGGCGGGGTCACCCTGGACATGAGCAAAATGGACAAGGTGCTCGATGTGCACCCCCAAGATCTGGACGCCGTGGTCCAGCCCGGTGTGACGCGCGAAGCGCTGAACGCCCATTTGCGCGACACCGGCCTGTTCTTCCCGGTTGATCCCGGCGCCAATGCCTCGCTGGGCGGCATGGCCGCCACTCGGGCCTCGGGCACCACGGCCGTGCGCTATGGCACGATGCGCGAGAATGTCATGGCGCTGGAGGTCGTTTTGGCCGACGGCCGCGTCATTCGCACCGGCAGCCGGGCGCGCAAATCCGCGTCTGGCTATGACCTGACCAAGCTGATCGTTGGTTCCGAAGGGACCTTGGGCATCATCACGGAACTGACCTTGCGGCTGCAAGGCCAGCCCGAGGCGATCTCGGCCGCCGTCTGCCGCTTCGACGGGATCGACGGGGCGGTGAACACGGTCATCGAGACTATCCAGATGGGCGTGCCCATCGCCCGAATGGAGTTCCTGGACAAGTACATGGTCAAGGGCTTCAATATCCACTTCAAGACCGAAATGCCCGAGACCCCGCATCTGTTTCTGGAATTCCACGGCTCGGACGCCGGCGTCCGCGAACAGGCTGAAACGGTGGGCGAGATCGCCGCCAGCCACGGCGGTCGGGGTTTCGAATGGTCGACCCGGCCCGAGGATCGCAAACGCCTGTGGGACATGCGTCACAACGCCTATTACGCGCAAAAGGCCCTGCGACCTGGCTGCCAAGCGATCAGTACCGACGTCTGCGTCCCCATTTCACGCCTGGCCGAGGCAGTGCGCGAAACCGAGGCCGATCTTGCCGCCAGCCCGCTGATTTATTCCCTGGTGGGTCATGTCGGCGACGGCAACTTCCATTCGGCCATCCTGCTTGAGGCGGGAAACGAGGCCGAGCTGCAGATCGCCAAGGATCTGACAGCCAGAATGTATGAACGCTCGCTGGCCTTGGGCGGAACCGTGACAGGCGAGCACGGCGTTGGCATGGGCAAGACCCGATTCATGCAGGCCGAACATGGTGCTGGCTGGCAAGTCATGGGTCAGATCAAGCAAACGCTGGACCCTCAAAATATCTTGAACCCCGGCAAGGTTGTGCAGGTGAACTAGCCAGATTATACTCTGTTTTGTGAAGAAAAGTGAGGTGCGGGGAA
This sequence comes from uncultured Paracoccaceae bacterium, assembly GCA_938049225.1. Classification (GTDB taxonomy): domain Bacteria; phylum Pseudomonadota; class Alphaproteobacteria; order Rhodobacterales; family Rhodobacteraceae; genus Halovulum. The sequence continues at coordinate 27,071 of CALICM010000024.1, read as the reverse complement.
ACCGCGCCAACAGGCAGTTCTAAACAGAGGAGCCATCGTATGTCCTTGACGCGCAGGCATTTTCTTGCCGCGACAGCCGCCATGACGGCCAGTTCCGCCGTGGCACAACAAGCGTCGGTCGCCGCACCAGCGCTGGTCCGGCGCACCTCGGGCTTTGGCACGCACCGCTGGCAGGACCATTTCGAGACGCTGACAAACGGTGCGATCCTGTGTGATACACAAGCGCGGGCGCTGTTTTTCTGGTCCGAGGATGGGCTGACCGACCGGATTTATCCAACCTCGGTCCCCCTGACGGACGAGTTGACCCGCCGCGGCCGGACCGAGGTGACGTTAAAGCGCCTTGGCCCGGAATGGCGCCCCACACCGTCGATGCTGGAGCGTAATCCGGATCTGCCCACCTATGTTGGCCCCGGCCCCGAGAACCCTTTGGGCACCCATGCCCTGAACCTCGGCTGGCAGTACTACCGGATCCACGGCACGAATGACGTGCGCAAGATCGGGCGGAAATCCTCGAACGGGTGCATCGGCCTGTTCAATAATCAGATCGAAGAGCTGTTCGCCATGGCCAAAGTCGGCACCCAGGTGGTCCTACTCTGACCTCAACGGAGCGGGCAAACCGCCCGCCACCGAAAGCGCTGCTTCCCAATTTTCCACACGCACCGCGTGCATCTCTGATGGCCGCTCTACCAGCGAGCACGATGCGAAAAATTGGAATTTGGAGCACGACATGCGTTTGATCTTTACCCTTTTGTTAACCCTTGCGGCCAGTCAGGCTCAGGCCTTCTGCGGCTTTTATGTCGCCCACGCGGACGGCAAGCTGTACAACAAAGCCTCGAAAGTGGTCTTTGTCCGCAATGGCGAGAAATCGGTGATCACCATGGCATCGGACTATCGCGGGGCAGCGTCAGAGTTCGCCATGGTCGTGCCCACGCTGGTGATGCTAAAGCGCAAGCAGATCAATACGGTCGAGGCGGCGATGGTCGACCATCTGGACGCCTATACCGCACCGCGGTTGGTCGAATATTGGGACGATGATCCCTGTGCCCCAGAAATCATGTTCGCCGCGCCAGAGCCGGCCATTGTCGAGGAGGCCCCGGCGCCCAGCGCTCGGTCGCTGGGCGTTAAAGCGTTTCGCCTTTAACTTGGGGCATATCTCATCACCTAACGCGTTGAAATCTATGATTTCAGGCAGCGTTAGGTGATTCAAGTCTAAGGCGAAACGCTATAAAATCGAGGCGCAATATGCCGTGGGCGCCTATGACGTGGTCATCCTGCCCGCCCGCGACTCCTCGGGCCTGAACACTTGGTTGACGCAGGAAGGGTACAACATCCCTACCGACGCCGAAGATGTGCTGGCCCTACGGCTTGTGATTGGTGAGGCCTGTCTACTGGACCTCGTTCGCCCGAGGAGAGCAATCACCGCAAACACACCATGTCATTCAGGCCTATGAAAAAAAGATCGGAAAGCTGGAGCAGGAAAAGCTGCTTCTTTCCGAAAAAGCTGACGGATCAGGTCGACCAGCACGACCCTTCGAGCAAATGTTCGAACTCGCCAGCGGATTCCTCTTAAGCCGTTGTAAGGTTTGGGAAAGTGGTCGCTTTGAGCTACAACGAATCGCGCTCAGACTGACGTTTTCGGAACGATTGGCATATGTACGGAATGAAGGGTTTCGAACCCCTGAATTATCTTTTCCGTTCAAAGCCTTAACAGGGGAACTCTGGACCAATTGTAATATGGCGGAGAGAGAGGGATTCGAACCCTCGAGACGGTTGCCCGCCTACACACTTTCCAGGCGTGCGCCTTCGACCACTCGGCCACCTCTCCGTGACGGTGGAACTAGCGCATTGCATGGGTTTGGTGCAAGAGGTCAATCGGTGAGAACGTGGCAGGCGCGCAGGTCGTTTGATCCCAGGTGTTCAGTCCCGGCGTTTGATGGGTTGGGTTACGCCCGCCGCCTGAAAACTCTCGGCGGTCTCTGACCCCCTACGAATACATCTGCAAAATCTGGACAACCGAGCCGGAAAGATTCCGACTAAATCCAATCCAACAAACGCCGAGACTGAACAACTAGCCGCAGCGGCATGAACCTTTGAAGCGGGTTGTACCACGATGGCGGCTACGACCAAGTAAGGCACGGCCCCTACTTGTTGTTCTGTTCGGACCCGGGAAATACCGGAGTCGCCACTCTCGTCAATAAACACGGTAAATTGCATCCGCTTAAGGAAACGCAGAACGTCACAGCTTTATAACCCCCTCAAACTCCCGCCATTCCCCCTTGCTCATGCCGGCCTTCTCGGCGTCCATCGCTTCACCTGCCAGCATCCGCCGGAGGGCCGCGACGCCTTTGCCAGATAGTTGCGCGCCGCCCAAACGGTAATCCTTGAAGGCGGCATAGGCGAGCGGGACCCAGTCGGCGGCGATCTGGCACATAACTTCCGCATAGGCGCGGATCTCGTATTGGGCGTGTTCGTCGGCGCGCAGGCGCAGGAAGTGGAACAGGTTGTGCAGGTCGATCTTCCAATACCATTGGGTATAGATGTTCGCGGGCAGGTTCATGCGGGCCAGTTCGCGGGCCAGGCCCGCCTGCCCCTCTTGGCTGAGCATCGCTTCGTAGTGGTCATAGCTGCGGGTCGCGTCGTCACGCAGGAGGGCGAGGACGCGGGCGGCCTCCTCCCCCTGCAGCGTCTCGCCCCGGCCTTGGTTGTTGACGGTGGATTGCGCGGCCAGGTGTTCGGGCGCGGGGATGTAGAACTCGCGGTCCAGGATCGAATAGCGGGCCGAGTATTCGTTGACGTTCGCGGTGCGGTGGCGGATCCACTGGCGGGCGACGAAGACGGGCAGTTTGACGTGGAGTTTGATCTCGCACATCTCGAACGGGGTCGAGTGCCAGTGGCGCATCAGGTATTTGATCAGGCCCGCGTCGTTTGAGACGTGTTTGGTTCCGGCGCCATAGCTGACGCGGGCGGCTTGGACGATGGCGCTGTCGTCGCCCATATAGTCGATGACCCGGACAAATCCATGGTCCAGGACTTGGTGCGGGGTGTAAAGCCGCGCCTCAAGTGCTGAAACGGTCGCGCGACGGGTGGGCGCGGATTGGGCGCGAAGTTGGGCGATTTCGTCCTGTGCTTGGTCGGTATCTGTCATATGGTCCCCCTTGGGCGCCGCGGGCTGCGATTCTGTTTCATGCAGTATGTTGCGGGTGGGGGTGCAAGAGCAACAAGATGTTGGAAGGAAAAACGATGAAGGTGACGTATCTGCACACGATGGTTCGGGTGAAGGATCTTGAGGCGTCGATGGCGTTTTACCGGCTTATCGGCCTGAAAGAAACCAAGCGGATGGACAGCGAGGGCGGGCGGTTCACACTGGTCTTCATGGCGCCCCCAGGTCAGCCGGAGTGCCCGGTGGAGCTAACGTATAACTGGGACGGGGACGATGCGCTGCCCGATGACAGCCGGCACTTTGGGCATTTGGCGTACCGCGTCGAGAATATCTACGACATGTGCCAGCATCTGATGGACAATGGCGTGACGATCAACCGGCCACCGCGGGACGGGCATATGGCGTTCGTGCGCAGCCCCGACAACATCTCGATTGAGCTGTTGCAGGCGGGTGACAGCCTGGCCCCATCGGAGCCTTGGGCGAGCATGAAAAATACGGGGCATTGGTGACGGTCGCACCCGCTGGGCCCCTGCTTTAATAGGTATAGTTTTTGGGTGATGTCCTTGCGGCATCGCCCTGTTTCAGCGGGGCCTTAGTGTTGAAACAGCAATCAAATTCACGGTGCTCATGAATCGAAAATCGATGTCCGCGACCGGGCGGCTTCTGCGTCTGACCCAGACGATCACATACCATAATCCAAAACTCCGCCCTTGGCCCCCCTGCCCGCTTGCGCTTAAGCTACCAAGGTAGCGCGGACGATGCGTGGTCGCGGGAGAATGCATGGGACGGATCTCGAAGCTCGCTTTGATGGGGGCTGTGGCGATGGCGCTCGCTGGTCCCGCGCAGGCCTGTCGTTTGGCGTTGGCCTTAACGGTGGATGTCAGCGGCTCGATCGATCCGGGCGAGTATCGGTTTCAGATGGACGGGTTGGCGGATGCCCTTGAGGACCCCGAGGTCGCCGAGGCACTGGTCCAGGCGCAGGCGGCGGTCAGCGTCATCCAATGGTCGGGGGCCACCGATCAGGAGGTCAGCATCCCCTGGCAGCGGATGCTGAGCGCACGCGCCGTGGCCCGGTTGGCGCAAACGGTTCGGGACACGCGGCGACGCTGGAGCGGCGGCAAGACGGCGGTGGGCAATATGCTGGACGGGGTTTTGCCACAGTTTGCGGATGTGTCAGATTGCACGCGACGGGTCGTCGATGTCTCGGGCGATGGGCAAAGCAATGATGGCGGTGACACAGTGCTGGCCCGGCAACTGGCCGCCGAGCTGGGGGTGACAGTCAACGGGTTGGCAATCGACCGCATTGGGGCCAGCGTCACCCAGTTTTACCGCACGCAGGTGCGCAGCGGGCCGAATAGTTTTGTGATCACAGCGACCGGCTATTCAGATTATCCCCGAGCGATCCGACGCAAATTGCTGCGCGAGATCTTGGTTCCGGCCTCGTAAGATGGGGCGCCTGGGGGTCTTGCTGTTGTTGTGGCTTACCCCGTTGCCCGCCTGGGCACAGTCGTGTCGGATCGCGCTGAGCTTGGCGTTGGATGTATCAAGCTCGGTCGACGATCAGGAATATATCCTGCAGGTCGAAGGTGTTGCCCGTGCCTTGGAAGACGCTGATGTCCGGCGTGCGCTGTTCCAGATCCCCAACGCTTATGTAATGCTGCAGGTGTTCGAATGGTCGGGCGTGAATGACCAGACCATCGTGCAGGACTGGGTGGCGGTGCGCGACGTTGCGGATCTTGAGGCGATGGCGGCCCGGCTGCGCAGCCACCAGCGCAGCGTGCGCAACGCGGCAACGGGCCTGGGCCGGGCCTTGGTCTTTGCGCATCGGCAGATGGCGCGGGCGCCGGGGTGCGGGTTCTACAAAATCGACGTCTCGGGCGATGGGCAAAGCAATGTGGGCATCCCGCCACAACAACTGAGCGACCGTTTGGCGTTCGACGAGATCACGGTGAACGGGCTGGCGATCCTGTCGGACGAGCGCGCGCTGGGACGCTACTACAGGTACTTCGTGATCCGGGGGCCGGGGGCTTTCTTGGAGGTGGCGGAGGATTTCGAGGCCTATCCCGCCGCGATCAAGCGCAAGCTGATCCGAGAGTTGGGGGTACCGCAGGTGGGGATGCGGTGAAGGTTTTAGCGCTGCTGTGGCTGTGCGTGGCGGCCCTGCCCGCGCAAGCGAATTGCCGGTTGGCCCTGGCGCTGGCTTTGGACGTGTCCTCATCGGTCGATGAGGACGAGTATCGACTGCAGGCGGACGGCTTGGCCTGGGCGCTGGAAGACGCGGATGTTCAGGCGGCCTTTCTGGGGGTGCCCGGGGCGACCGTGGCGCTGCTGGTCTATGAGTGGAGTGGGCGATATCAGCAGGCGGTGCTGATCGAATGGGTTGCCGTGCACGATCCGGCGGATTTGGCCAAGGTGGCCGCGGCATTGCGCCGGGCCCGCCGGGCCTACGAGGGATATCCGACCGCAATGGGTTATGGTTTGGGTTTTGGGGCCGTGGCCCTGGGCCGCGCGCCGGTTTGCGCGCGGCAGGTGATCGATGTGTCGGGCGACGGGATCAACAACGACGGTTTCGCACCGCGCCTGGCAGTGCGGCATTTCGAATTCGATGGGGTGGTGATCAATGGTTTGGTGGTGGGCGGTGACACCGATGTGTTGGAATACTACAACCGCGAGGTGATCCACGGGCCGGGGGCCTTTGTCGAACAGGCCACCGGCTTTGCGGATTTTGGTGCCGCGATGCGGCGCAAGTTGATCCGCGAGGTCAGCGAGGTCCGGTTAGGCTCGCGTCAGTACGCCCAACCGGCGCGGCGGTAGAGGAAGTGCAGCAACCAGGCGGGACCAACCAGCAGAAACTGGATATCCTTTAGGAAAGACGGCTTTTTGCCCTCAACCTTGTGGCCCCAGAATTGGGCGGCCCAGGCAGCGAAGAATACGATGCCAGCGACCAACCACAGACTGGCGATGGACTGAACCGCAATGGTCAGCAGAATGCAAAAAGCGCCGAACAGCGCGAAGCCCGCAGCCAGGGGCACGGATAGAGCCAAATAATAGCCAACCGCCAGAACCAGGGCGACCATGGCCCAGTTGAGACCTGGTATCGCGCTCATCATGCCAGGGGTCGGCAGCGCCCAGAGCATGGCAAAGATGGCCCAGACAATCATCGGCACGCAGATCCAGTGGACCAGTTTGTTGGTCTCGTTCTTGTGACTTTCGCCATATTCCGCCAGCAAGCGGTCTACACGGCGTTGGTTGGTCGATAAGGTTTGGGAAGAGCGGTCCATTCAAGTGCCTCGCTTTTGGAAACAGAACTGTGAAAGGGTCGTAATGAAGGCGCAATACGGTATTTTTCGCCTTATGTCGCGGCTAACCTCGCGGAACCGCGGTGCAGCACCTGCCCCGTTTCGCGCAAAAACTGCTCCCTTGCGGGGGGACAGGCCGATGCTTATATTACCTCTGTCTCTCGGGACTATGGTGATAAACGCGCATGTAATAAGCGGTTCGGACCCGGGGGCGGTACCCGGCGGCTCCACCAACATCCTTCATTTGGGGATCGCGGGGCCGAAACAGGATCGACGGACGTCTAAAGATGTTAGCTTTCACTCGGCAGGATGCCACCGTTATCGGCTCGTACAAGCTAGTTGCAAATGACAACAAAGCTCCGGTTGCTCTCGCTGCGTAAGCAGTGCGAAAGACCAAAACTTAAGCCCTAGCCCCTAGCCGGGTTAGGCGGGGTTCGCAGGCACCTGGCAACAGAAGCCTGCACTTTAACTCTTGGGCCTTAAGCTCTCTATTTTCCATCATTTCTTCTTTCCGTTATTCCAGTGTTCGACTCTCTGCCCGCCTTTCCGTTATCGTAATCCCCTCAAGATAGCCTGTTCGATGGCCTTTATAGCATTTCGCCTTAAACTTGAATCACCTAACGCTGCCTGAAATCATAGATTTCAACGCGTTAGGTGACGAGACATGTCCCAAGGTAAAGGCGAAACGCTTTAGGTGGCGTCTGCATTCCAGAGTGTCGCAGCCAGCCTATAGAACCCATGGACGAATTTCGAATATGGCAGCGTCAGGAACAACGCCAGAACCGTGGCCAGATGGAACGTTAGCAAATGTGGCATCCGTCCCGTTCCAGCACTCGCATAGAGCAACAATCCCGAAGTGCTGACCGCGAACAACAACAAGACGAATGCCATGTCGCCCCCGCGCACACGGGCATCCGACAGCCCGCCATCAGCACATAGTTTGAGCCAGATCATCCAGAGCGTTCCTGCGCTCAGCATCAGCCCACCCGGTATACCGAACAGTTTGGGCAGGCTGAGTAGTCCGTAGGGCGCTGGCAGATCAAAAACATAATGCAGAATGGTTCCCGAAGCTGTCGACGCGAAGCACAGCACAAAGCCCCAAAGTGTGAGCTGATGTGCGATGCGGCGCGCATTGCTGAACCGGTCCTCATCCTCGTAGTTGCAGCCCTGACCCTGCCCTCCCCCCAGATCGCGCATATGAGCGACGTCTTGCAAAGCGCAGCGCCAACTGTGCAGCGTAATCGGCCCACCGCCCACATGTACCCAGTAACGGCGCAAAGAAACAAAAGTCGCGAGTAACGGCAGCACAAAGGCCGGGGCGAAAATCGCCACCATAAGGGTATGGCTCATATAAGCGTAAAAGCCTTCGCCGCCACTTGCCCGTTGCAGTGATCCGGCGACAAATATCAAGACGCAGAGGCACAACACCACAATAGACCCCATAACAACGCCGTGTTTGTCATACGCTCGTGCAAATCCAGAGGGCCATGCGAACTCCTTCCAACTGTCGGTCCGAACTTCCGCAAGTACCCGCGGCAGGTTTATCGCGAATTCATGCGGCTCGGTGTATTGGCAGGCGTAATAGCAGCCGCGACAATTGTGGCACAGATTGGCTAGTTGAGTGATGTCGCCATCGGCAAATGCCGTTTGTCGCGTGATCGCCGGAAACACCGCGCAATAGCCTTCGCAATAGCGGCAGGCGTTGCAAATCTCGATCTGGCGACGGGCGTCTTGCAGGGTCTCAGCTGACATGGTCTGCAGCCTCCCTGCCTGCAATACGGCCAAAAACAGTACCTATGGTCATCCCGAAGCCGGCCAGATAGCCCTCGCCAAGGATCGATCCGGCCATTATTTCGCCCGCCGCCCAAACATTGGCCAGTGGCACACCATTGGCCCGCACCCGTGCGGTCTCATCCACCTGAAGACCCAGATAGGTAAAGGTCACGCCGGGCCGCAGTTCATAGGCATAATATGGCGGCTGGGTCAGCGGGCGGGCCCAATTGGTCTTGGCTGGCATGATGCCTTTGGTGGCCAGACCGTCCAGCTCTTGCGGGCTGAACTTCCCCGCGCCGCAGGCCGCATTGAACGTCTCAATCGTGTGCAAGGTCTCCTCCGGCAGACCCAGTCTGATACGCAATGCGTCGAGGGTATCGGCTTCAATCGGCGGAAACACCGAAGGCATGAACAGATCACGCGACCGCGCATCAATGATGGAGTACGCGACCTGATCGGGCTGTGCCGCCACCAGCCGCCCCCAGATGGCATAGCGCTTGGGCCAGACATCTTCGCCTTCGTCATAAAACCGCTGGCCCTCCTTGTTCACCACCACCGAAAACGGCACGCAATCCAGCCGCGTAACGATGCCGCCGTCAAATTTCGGCGCACGCCCGTCAATGGCAACCGCATGGCACTGGGTCGGATCGCCCACGCTGCCTGCCCCTTGATCCAGCATATCGCGCAGGACGACGCCCCGATTGTAGGGTGTGCCCCGGATCAGAAAATTGAGCGCCGCGGGGCCCCATGCCTCGGCCAACCAATCAAGATCAGCCTGAAATCCCCCCGAGGCGATGACCAGCGCGCGGCCCTCGATCTGTGTTCCGTTCTTAAGGTCGACATGCGTAAAAACGCCTTCTGTCATCCCCACATGCACCACTTCAGCCTCGTACCGCACCTCAACACCCATCGCCTGCGCGGTACGGTAGTAGGCATTCACCAATGCCTTGCCACCACCCAGAAAGAACGCGTTGGTGCGCCCCAAACTCAGCGTGCCCGACAACGACGGTTGGAAGCGAACCCCATGTGCCGCCATCCAGGGCAGACATTCTTGCGAGCTGCGGATGACCATCCGTGCCAACACCTCATCCGTGTTACCCTTTGTCACGCGCATCAGGTCCTCGAAATACTCATCCTCGCCATAGCTGTCGATCAACACCGACAGGGGGCCGTCATGCATACAGCGAAAGTTGCGGGTATGGCGCGAGTTACCGCCGCGATAGGGTTTGGGGGCCGCCTCAAGGATCAGAACCCGCGCACCGGCTTCCGCCGCTTCGATCGCGGCGCACAACGCGGCATTACCCCCGCCGACCACAATGATGTCAAACGGCGATGTCATTTGGCAGGCTTAAACAGGTCCTTACGCAGTGTCATCAGGGCGCCGGGATCAATCCGCCCCTGAATGACGCACGTCTCCCCGCTGGCCAAAGCTTGCTCTAGGGCGGGACCCATCTCGCCCGGCCCTTCGACCCAGTAACCCCGTGCGCCGCATAACTCTGCAAACTTGTCAAAGCGCGGGCTGTCGATCTCGGCCCCCAGCAAACGCCCACCAAAGAACTCTTGCTGATAGGCTTTCTCGGCGCCCCAGGCCTGATTGTCGAGGACGATGAAGATGACGGGGAGCTTGTGGCTAATGGCCGTCTGCACCTCGATCATCGTATAGCCCATGGAGCCGTCGCCCATGATGGCGACAACCGGACGGTCAGGAGCCGCGGCCTTGGCCCCGATGGCGGCCGGCATGCCGAAACCAACCAGCCCAAAATCCAGCGGTGTAATAAGGCCAGGCGATTGGTAATGCGCCAGACGGTCAGCGGCCTGCAGGCAGGTGTTGCCGGTATCCAGCGTGACGATAGCATCTTCTGGCAATACCGCACGGATTTCGGCCAGGGCGCGCCTTGGGTGCGTGGGCAAGGTTGCAATCGCCGCCTCCTCGGCCCGCTCTGCTGCTAGCGACGCCATATCCGTTTTGAAAGCGTCGCGCCAAGTTGTCACATGGGGTTTGGGCGTTTCCATTAGGGCTAGAGCCGCTTCGCGCGCATCTGCCTGCACCGCAATCTCAACTGGGAAATAGCGGCCCACGGCACTGCCATCGATGTCAACATGAGCGATCCGCGCCTTTGGGTTCACGTATTCCGCGCTGTGGAAAGTGGAGTTGAACCCAAGCCGCGCGCCCAGCACCACGATTACATCCGCCTCGCGGGTCAGGCGGCTGGCCACGCGATTGCCGCGCGGGCCGCCCTGACCGACGAACCACGGATGACCATACGGCATGATATCCGCATGACCGGTGGAGGCCACGACGGGCACTTCCAGAACCTCGGCCAGAGCCGTCAGGGCCGCTGTGCCCTGTCCCCACTTGAAACCGCCACCGGCCACGATCACGGGCCGCTCCGCTTCCGAAATCATCTCGCTGATGGCGGCCACATCCGCCGCCGCAGGCGGACCCGCTTTGGAGATCTTCACAGGCACGGGATGGATGGCAGGCACCTTTGCCGCAAAAAGATCGCGCGGCATATGCAGCACGACCGGGCCCCGCCGCCCCGACATTGCCAGACGGATTGCATCCTCTAACATTGGGGCAAGCCGCGCGGGATCTATCACCATGATCGAGCGTTTGGAGATGGGCTGAAAGAGGGCGACCTGATCGACCTCCTGAAACGTGTCCTTGCCGTGATCGCCCCGACTGATCGCGCCCGCGATGACCACCAGCGGGGAATAGGCCAGCTGTGCCTCGGCCACGGCGGTGACAAGATTGACCACGCCGGGCCCGGCCTGCGCGCCAAGAACAACGCCGGGACCGCCCGTGACCCTGGCATAGGCATCGGCCATATGACCCGCCGCGCGTTCATCCCGCGCGCCCACATAGGCGATCTCGCCGCCCTTGTGCATGGCGTCGTACAGCTCCAGCATCGAGCCACCCAAAAGTCCGAATAAGGTGTCCACGCCGTTCGCTCTGAGCGTACGGTAAACCGCTTCGCCTCCGGTGATTGAATCGGTCATGCGCGTGGCCTTTCACTGCCTGGATCCCAGGCGGCTGCGTCCAGCAGATGCAGAGCGTGGGGGGTGTTGAGAAGTTGCACCGACAGCCCGGTTTTGGGGGTATCCACGCGAAGATAGGCAAAGACAAGGCTCTTGCCGACCGTGTGACCATATCCGCCCGAGGTGGTCAGCCCGACGATCTGGTCACCCGCCAGCACCGGCTCACCGCCGTGGCAGTCGTGATCGATCGCTTCGACCTCGCCATAGACCAGGCGCCATTTGGCTTCTGTCGCCAGGGTTGCCTCTCGGCCCAGAAAATCGCGGCCATCCGGTTTGAAGAACCGCATCAGATCGGCTTCGACCATGCCCACATCCGTGGTCAGTTCGGCGCTGGCGGGATAGGCTTTCTCCATCCGCATCGCGTTCAGCGCATGGCTGCCAAAGTCGCGCAAGCCACATGAAGCCCCAGCCTTGAACAGCGCGTCATAGACGACCCCGATGCTGTCCAGCGGGGCATGCAGTTCCCACCCCAACTCGCCGGTGAATGACACTCGCAGGGCCAAGCAGGGCTGCCCGGCCACGGTGATATCCTGCGCACTCAGCCAGGGGAAGGTGTCGTTCGAAAGATCCGCATCCGTGATCTGCGCCAGAATATCCCGGGACGCTGGTCCGGACAGCGCCAGCATCCCCCAGCTTTGGCTGAGATTGGTGACGGTGACTTCCTCACCCATACGCACATGACTGCGCAGCCAGTCCGCATCCGGTGCTGATCGCGCAATGGCCGACCCAATGAAAAACCGCTCGGCCCCAAGTCGGCAGATCGTCATCTCGGTCTCGAATTTGCCCGCATCGGTCAGCAGGTGGCACAGGGCAATCCGCCCGTCTTTGGTTGGCATCTTGTTCGCGCTGAGCCGGTCCAGCAGCGTTGCCGCATCGCGCCCGGCGACCTCAAATTGCGCGAAAGCGCAAAGGTCGATGACGCCCGCCGCTTCGCGCACGGCGCGCACTTCAGTAGCAACGGTGTCGTGCCAGACCTGACGTCGCCAGCCATTGGCATCCAGCACGCCGGGTTCCGCCGCAAACCAGCGCGGGCGTTCCCAACCGGCGATCTCGCCAAAAACAGCTCCTTTGGCTGCCAGCCGGTCATAGAGAGGGTGACGGTTGAGCGGACGCAGCGCGGTCATCTGTTTGCCCGGCACGGGCGTATCATGGCGGATCAGGTAGTCTTCTTTGGTGCGCTCCCTGATGAAATCGTCGGTCGCGAAATCGCCATAGCGTCGCGGGTCCAGGGACCGCGTGCTTTGGCTGGTCTGACCCGTGGTCATCCATTCGGCCAAAATTTGCCCCGCGCCGCCGCCCCATGCCAGACCAATCGACGCACCACAAGCCAGCCAAACATTCGGTGCGCCCGATGGTCCCAACAGCATGCCGCCATCGGGCGTATGCGTGATGGCGCCGCGCACCACCCGTCTGATCCCCGACCCCGCCAGAACCGGCATCTTGTCCAATGCGATGGCCAGAACGTCGCTGATGCCGTCATAGTCGGCCTGAAACAGCTCGTTCTCGGCTGCCCACGGGGCACCTTTGGGCATTTCCCATATCGTATGACAGATGCGGTCCTCAAAGATGCCAATCAGGCCTGATTGCTGTTCTTGTCGGATATATCCGGCATAGGCATTGTCGCGCATGACAGGCAGTTCAGAACGGCCCTGAAAGTCCGGCACCGTGTCTGTGACAAGATAATGGTGCAGGCAGGAGACCGAAGGGATCTTCAGTCCGAGCCATTCCCCCACTTGATTGGCATAGGACCCGGCAGCAATCACCACATGCTCGGCCAGCACCTCCCCGCCCTTGTCCGTCGTCAGCCGCCACATGTCGCCTTTGCGCGCAGCCCCTGTAATGCGGGTGTGCCGCTCGATCCTCGCCCCGCGGCTGCGCGCGGCCATTGCCAGCGCCTGTGTGACGCTGGACGGGTCGATGTGACCGTCTTCGAAGGTTTGCACCGCAGCCTTCATACCCTCGGTATTGTAGAATGGATTGCCATTCTTCACCTCTTCAGGCCCGACCAGGTCCATCGGCAAATCCAGGAGGCGGCCCACGCCCATAATGGAGCGCATCCAATCCACTTCATCATCGTCATAGGCAACGCGAAACCCGCCGACCTCGTGCCAGCCGATGCTTTGCCCAGTTTCTTTCTCAACCGCCTTGTAGGTTGCAATCGAGGTTTTGTTGATCCACCCCGACAAGCGGCTGCCCACCGCATGGGCAATCTGCCCCGCCGCGTGCCAAGTGGAGCCCGAGGTCAGCTCGGCCTTCTCGAACAGGACCGTGTCGGTCCAGCCATGCTCGGCCAGTTGGTAAAGGGCCGCGACCCCCATGATGCCGCCGCCGATCACGGCGCATTGAACAGTATGTGTCATTTCTTCCAGTCTTTCAGAGGGGCGAAAGCAGCACGCGCCCCGTACCGTTTGCAGGCGATCTCGACCTCGAACCCGCCCACGATTTCCTCGCCGCGCAGCCGGTCCAGCGGCGCTGTCAGCATCGCAAGGGCCGCTGTCCGACCATGCGAATAGCTCCATGCGGCCGAGGTGATCTGCCCCGCGACCTGGCCATCAAACCAGATTGGTTCGTCATGGATGGGGACGGCGTCAGGCGCATCGAACAGAACGGTCGCGATCTGACGCCGCGGGATATGGTCTTGCAGGGCGGCCTTGCCGATAAAATCCGTGTCCCAGGCGCAAAACCGCTCCAACTCAGCTTCCTGAGGCGTGGTGCCTGGGGTCAGTTCGTGGCCCCAGGCGCGAAAGCCCGCCTCGATCCGCAAGCTGGTGCTGGCGTAAAGGCCCGCATGGCTGGCGCCTGCCGCAACCAGCGCCTCATGGGCGGCCATCGCCATCTCGGCCGGGATATAGAGCTCATACCCTGCCTGCCCCGTATAGCTGAGGCGCCCGACAAAGCCGCGCGCCAGTCCGACCTCGACTTCCGCAAAGCCAAAGGGGGTCAGCGCGGGCAGCGGTGCAGCACTCGCGCGTTGCAACACCTGCTGCGCGCGCGACCCCGCCAGACCGAGGATTGCCCAACCGCTGGTGACGTTGGTGATCTCGACCTGGAAACGATCCTTTTCGCGACCCATCTCACGGCGCATGTGCATCAGGTCTCGCACCGCCTCGCCCGCACCGGTAATCATAAGGTAAGTCTCGGGGTCGTGGCGCTGCACCGTGACATCCGACTCGATCCCGCCGCGCGCGTTCAGGATCTGGGAATAGACGATGCGTCCCGGGGCCACATCCATCTGATTGGCGCAGATACGGTTGAGGAAGCCGCAGGCCTCCGGCCCCTGTACCATGATCTTGCCAAAGGCGGATTGATCGATGAGCGCAGCACCCGTACGGCAGGCTTTCACCTCTGCCCCGACTTGCTCGCGCCAGGCGGGCGCGCCAAAGGTCAGTGGCAGATGCGCCGCCTCCCCGCCGAAATGCACTGCGCGCTCCCAGCCGGCCATCCCGGCGAAGCGCGCGCCTGCATCCTTGAGTGCCGTATGGATCGGTGTGCGCCGCTGGCCCCGCGCCGTATCCATTGCAAGGCCCGGATAGGAGATATCGTAGTGCCGTCCCAGCACCTCGGGGATGCGGGCCTCAAGCGCGCCAAGCACGTTCATCTCGGGGCCGAAGCGCCGGATGTCTGCCTCGTTCAATTCCATCGTCGGGTGGCCCGCGATAATCCACTCGGCCAGCGCCTTGCCTGCCCCACCCGCCAGCGCAATACCGCTGGAATTCATGCCACCCATCAGGAACAGCCCAGGCACATCCGGGCTTTCCCCCAGCATGAACTGGCTGTCGAGCGTGAAGCTTTCTGGCCCGTTCAGCAGCATCCGCACCTCGGCCCGTTCCAGCGCTGGGATACGCCGCAGGGCGTTTTCCATCATCGGCATGAAGTGATCCCAGTCCTCGTCCAGCAGATCAAAACTGAAATCCGCAGGTAGACGATTAAGAGGCAAGCCTTTTGCATTTGGCTCGAACGAGCCAACAAGAAGCCCTTCGACATCGTCGCGCGCATAAAGAAAGGCATCCTGATCGTTGAGCGTGGGCAAATGCGCGCCGCGACCTAAGGCCTGCACTTCGGCCAGCGGCTTTGTCAGAATGTAGAAATGCTCGCAGGCGTATAGCGGCATGTGCGCACCAGCCATTTCCGCGACTTCGCGCGACCAGAGCCCACAGGCGATCACCACCTCCTCCTCCTCGATCACATGATCGCCGATCTCTACGCCGCTGATCCGACCACCTGTCTTGCGCAGTCCGGTCACGCGGGTGTCTTCAAAGAATGTGACCCCACGCGCCTTAGCCCCTTTGGACAGAGCCAACGCCACATCCGAGGGGTTCACCCGCCCATCCGCAGGCGACCAAACCGCGCCGATCACGTCGTCCGTTTGGATCAGCGGCCACAATTCACCCGCCCGCTTAGCATCGATCACCTCAGCCTCAAGGCCGAAAGCGCGGCCAAGGCTGACCTGCCGTTTCAGCATTGTCAGCCGGTCCTCATGAGTGGCGATAGACAGGCTGCCGGTCTGAATGAACCCGGTCTGTTGGCCAGTTTCGGTTTCCAGTTCCCCATAAAGATCAATCGAGTAGTTGATGAGCTTCGTCAGCGTCGCCGACGGGCGCAGGCGCCTGACCAGCCCAGCCGCATGCCATGTGGTCCCGCTGGTCAGCTTGGAACGCTCCAGCACAACGATGTCTTTGCGCCCCTCGCGCGCCAGATGATAGGCGATGGAGCAGCCGATGACGCCACCCCCGATGATAACCGTGCGGGCATGGCCTGGCAGGGTGCTCATGCGGCGATCAGCCCGTCTTTTACCAAGGCGGCAAAGGTGCTGTCGAAAGCGCCCAAAGCCTCGTCGATAAGCGCGGGCGTATGCGCCGCGGAGGTCACGCAAGAGGTATGAGACATCAGGTCGACGCCCCGTTTCAGCAACCCACCGCGCAACCCGTTCACGAGCGTGGGTTGGACGGTCCGAATTTGCGCGGGGCTCAATTCGTCCAGCGCTGCGGTCCCAAAATACATATGACAGGTGGAGCTTTCGCCATAGACCGTCCCAGTGATCCCGTGCTGGTCCATCAGTGCGGCGATCCCGTCCCGAAGCCGGGCAGCCATAGCATCGGCTTGCGCCTGCAGCGTCCCGGTCGACAGGTACTTCATCGCCGCATTCGCCCCCGCCGCAATCAGCGGCGAGGCGTTGAACGTCCCCTTATGACTGACCGGGGGCGACAGCCCGTCGCGGCTTTCCGCGTTGTTCATCAGCTCCATGATCTCGGCCTTGCCGCAGACCGCCCCACCGGGCAGGCCGCCCGTCACGACCTTGGCCAATGTCGTGAGGTCCGGCACAATCCCATCACGCGCCTGCCGCCCGCCGGGGGACCAGCGAAACCCCGTGATGATCTCGTCAAAGATCAGGACCACGCCAGTCTTGCGCGCCACATCATGCAGGGCGCGCAAGGTGTCCGTGGCCAGAGGCACCGAGCCATAGTTCGCGCCCGACGCCTCAATGATCACCGTCCCAATCTGCGGGTCCTGCAACGCGCTTTCCATGGATTGCGGATTGGCCGCGCAGACGGTGATCAGATCGCTGACAGCCTGCGGCACCCCCAGCGAGGTTGGCTGATCACTGCCCGGTTTCGCGCCCTTCAGCGCATGATCATGCCAGCCGTGATAGTGACCATCGATGCGCAACACGCCCGGCTTGCCGCTGAACGCCCGCCCCAGTCGGATCGCCAGCATTGTCGCCTCGGAGCCCGAGGCGCAGAACCGCGTGCGCTCGGCGCAGGGCACCAGCCGGTTCACCCATTCCGCCCATTCGATCTCCCCCAGGTGACAGTCCGCGCTGAAAATCGCTGTCGTCGCGGCCTGTTGCAGGGCCTCCACCACATCTGGGTGACTATGCCCCAGCATCTGGCTGGCGGAGCCCATCTTGAAATCGATGTAACGGCGACCCTCCGTATCCCATTTCTCAGCACCCTGCGCGCGCGTGATATAGATGGGATGCGGCGCGCGGTAGCGTAATTCGTGACTGACCCCGCCAGGCAATGCGGCGCGGGCGCGGTGGGACAAGTCCTTATTTGCGGTCATGATGGTTTGCCCATGCAGTGACGCGGCAGCCGGATGTCGAATTGCGCGCGCAATTGCGCATCCCGTTCGTCATCCACATGGTCTGGAAAATGCTCGGCAATCAGCCGTCGCGCGACAACACGCGCCCGCTCTCCCACGGTGCTGGATCCGTCGCTTTCCCAGTCTATGGGCGTGCGCCGATCCCCGATATGGGGATAGAAATAGTCCGACTTCATCCGCTCGAATGTATGGGCCTGTCCCAGGTAATGCCCCTCGCCTCGACAGACCGTGGCAATCACGTCCGCCGCGATGTTTTCCGGTGTCACCTCGACCCCGCGGAGGGTGCGCAGGATGTTGCCCAGCATGTCGTTGTCGGCCACATAGGCCTCAAGCGACACACCCAGCAGGCTGGCCTGCATCCCGCAGGATTGGGTAATGAGGTTGGATCCCGCATGGGCCGCCATCGTCACTGCGAGGCATTTCTCGGACCCGAACTGCGCATCCAGCGTCTTGGCATCGGTGATGCCCGCAATGGACGAGGTCGGCAGATCGTAATGCCGCCCCATCTGGGCCGCCGCCGCCATCAGGATCGCCTGTTCCCCACCACCGCCGCACATGGAGCCGGTGCGCAAATCAGCCACCAGCGGCTTGGGCGCAAAGATCGCCCGCACCTCGGGGTCGACCAACCGCGCAAAAACCAGCCCAGCCAGGGTTTCGGCTACGGCTTGTACCAGCGAGCCTGCAATCGTCGCGGGGCTAGTCGCGCCCGCCTGCCCGGCCGAGATCAACTGCACCGGAAACCCCGCCAGAACAGCCGCCTCCAGCGTCTCGCACGCCTCTTCGGCAAAGCGCATGGGCGGGACCACATGGCACACCATGACCGTCAGGAAAGGGCGCGCGCGAAACGCCGCTTCGCCGCCCGCCAGCTGATAGCAAAGCGCGGCAAGCTGATGCACCGTCTGTGGTTCCGTGACACTCACCGACACATGCTTGGAGGTGCCCGTCAGACACGCATAGGCTGTGTTGATATCCATCACCGCATTGTCGCTGATGTCGCGGGCGATGATGGCGCGGCTGAAGTGATGGATATTCTCCATCGCGTCGCAAATACGGGCCGCGTCATAGAGGTCTTTAAGCGATCCGTCACGGTAGCGCCCGTCCTCCAGATCAAAGACCCCCGGCGCCCCACCACCAGACGACATGTGGACCCGCGCACCCGACAGGTCGAGGTCATGTGCCGGGTCCTGGCCGCAGAGTACGATGTCACGCCGCGCCTGAGCGATGGCTTCCAGCACCAGATCGCGCGGAAACAGCAGGCGCTTGTCCTCGGTGTAGCAACCACCGCGTTTTACGACTCGCTCCACCATTGAAGGGATGGCCTGACTGAGACCAAGCGTTTCTAGAAGATGCAGAACAGCCTCTGCCACTGCGGTGACTTCCGACTCTGACAAGGGTTTGAACCGCCCGCCCGTGACGCCGGGCCAAACCGGCGCACCAGCCGATGTGTTTGTGTCGTCCTGCCGCTGCTTGCGTCCACGACGCACCCGAACTGTCTGTGACACGTCGAGATCCCCTGTCTTATTTTCTCATGTTAAGACAAGCCTTATCACCTTTACAAAGATAAAGAATTTCTCGGATGATGATTTCAATGCATCTGAGAGTCCGAATGCTCCCTAAGCCCTCTATGCATTTGATCCTGCCGCTCGCAACGGCAGCTTCACCTCCACGGCTCAGGCAATGAACATCTCACCCACAGCGATCAGCCATCATATTCGCACCTTGAAGAAGGCCTTGGTGTGACGCTCTTTGAGCGTGATTGTCAAAATGTGGCGCTGACCGCCCAGGGCAGTAACTCAGCTCAGATGTAGCCCAGGCATTACAGCCGCAAGCTTAAGGGTATCGCGCGACCTGTTTCTTGAACATCGCTGGGATATGCTGAACAGCTTCAAAAAGGGCGTGCTGGCGAAAGTCCTGCGCGAGGCGGATCCGGTGGTTATGGTTGGCACCGATGCGGTGCGAAGATCCTGAAGATGAGAGAGAAAGTCGAAAAACAGGCAATCCAAAACGCCGATTGCGGCACCAAGCCGTCGCAGCCTAAACTCTAAACGAATCCGAACCAGAGCCTCCGCAGCAAAAATAACCTCAGCTCCCCCAAAAAAACCTGACAACGGACAGAACAGGCCTCCTCAAAGCTGAAAGCGGATCAGCGCAGGATCGGAGCCAGAACCTTAACAGAGGGACTTCAGGCGGTCGGGCCAACCTGTCACCCCTTGGGTCCTCAGGAATGCAGGGGCCAATTCAAGGCCGCCAGTGATGTCACCGGTTGAAATCGAGATGGTCTAAGCAAGCGGGACGTCAGCAATCTCGATCATAACAGCACCATAGAAAAAGGCCGTCGCGATCAGGACATGCGCGTGCCAGATCGTGGTGCTAAAAGGGAGCGAATCCCATAGGTAAAAGACCACGCCTAGCGTGTAGATCAGCCCACCTGCCAGCATCAAGGCGAAGCCGGTCTGGGTAAGGCTTGAGATCAATTCGCCCCCCAGAAAAACGCCGAACCAGCCCATGGCCAAGTAGAGGATCAGACCAAGCGTCAGAAAGCGGTTAGGGGTCAGGACGCGCAAGGTCGTACCCGCAAGTGCTGCCCCCCACATGCCGATCAGGAAGGTCGCGCCTGAGCCCGCAAGCAGGGCGAACGGCGTGTAAGTTCCTGCTATTTTGATGTAAATCGCCGAATGGTCGAGGCGGCGGAGGGGGTCTTTCCAGGCCTCCCAAGGGATCATGTGGTAGGCGGCGGACGCGCCGAGCATGGCGATCAGACAGAGGCCATAGATGGCGGTGCCCGCGATGATGGCAGGCTCGTCCCGCCAAATGGCGCTTAGGGTGATCAGTACCGAAACGGCGATCAGACCCCAGACCAATCCCAAGATATGGATGGTGGCGTCCGAGAGTTTCTCGGCCCGTGTGAACCCAGGGCGCGCCTGAGCGACGGGAAAGCGTGGCATGGTCAACTCCTTTGTCACACAAGATAGACCATAACACGAAGATTGATAAGGAAATGCTACGCGGTCGGGTGTTATTCCGCCGCGGCACTAAGGGGCGGTTGGGTCAAACCCGCGCGCAACTCCTCGCGGCGCTTGGCGGCGGCAGCGGCGTTGGCCTGTTTCACATGACCAAATCCACGGATTTGCAGCGGCAACTCGGCGATGGCGCATGCAACGTCGGGGTGATCCGTGGGCCAGTTTTTCAAAAGAGCTTTGATATCTCTTTGATACTCTTTGATTAGCGCGCGTTCCATACGGCGTTCTGCCGTGCGGCCGAAAGGGTCGAACGGCGTGCCGCGCAGACCTTTGAAGCGGCGCAGCACCGCGAAGGCCCGCAGCATCCAGGCCCCGTATTCTGATTTGACCGGGCGGCCTTGGGCATCTTTGCGGCCCAGGATCGGTGGGGCGAGGTGAAAGCGCAAAGATTTGATATCGGTGAATGTATCCTCAAGGGCATCGGTGAGGGTTTTGTGGTGCAGGCGGGCAACCTCGTATTCATCTTTGTACGACAACAGCTTGTGGTAGCCCTTGGCGACAGCCTCGCCAAAGGCGGGGTCTTGAGCGGTGGCTTGGGCCACCAGGGATTTGTAGCGTTTGGCCAGACGTTTGGATTGGTATTTGGTCAAATGGGCGGCGCGATAAGCGACGATATCGTCGAGTGTTTCTGGGATGGGGTCTGATTGCGGCGTGAGCTGCCTGGTGACAGCGGCGGGGTCGGCCACGGCCCAGCGGCCCAACTGGAAGGCCGAGGTATTGCCCGCGACCCCGGCCCCATTGAGCTCGATGGCTTTGAGAAGCGCCTCTTGGCTCAGGGGGATCAGCCCGGATTGCCAAGCCGCACCCAGCATCAGAACATTGGCATAAATCGCATCGCCCAGAATTTGCGTCGCCAGGGTGGTCGCGTCAAAGGCGGTCAGCGCCGTGTCACCAATGCGGGCGCGTAACGACAGGGTCAAGCGGTCGGTAGGCAGCTGAAACTCGGTATCGCGGGTGAAAGCACCGGTGTTGATCTCGTGCGTGTTCAGGACGGCGCGGGTACGGTCACGCGTGAGCAGTGCAAGGGTTTTGGGGGCAGCAGCAACGACCAAATCGCCGCCGATCAAGGCGTGCGCCTCGCCCACCGCGACGCGAACGGCGGTGATATCTTGCGGTTGTTCGGCAATGCGGCAGTGAATGTGGACCGCGCCACCTTTTTGGGCAAGGCCCGCCATTTCCATCACGCCGGAGCCTTTGCCCTCAAGATGAGCCGCCATCCCCAGCAGCGCGCCGACGGTGACCACACCGGTGCCGCCCACGCCGGTGATAACGATGTTATGGGTGCCTTTGATCTGCGGCAGCGTGGGGGTTGGCAAGTCGGGGATGGTCAGATCGGCGGCCTGTGTCTTCTTCAGCTTGCCGCCCTCGACGGTGACGAAGGAGGGGCAGAAACCGTTGAGACACGAAAAATCCTTGTTGCAGGCGGATTGGTCGATCTCGCGCTTGCGACCCAGCGGCGTTTCAAGCGGCAGGATGGCGACGCAATTGGACTGGACGCCGCAGTCACCACAGCCTTCGCAGACGCTTGGGTTGATGAAAACGCGGCGGTCTGGGTCGGGGAATTGGCCACGCTTGCGCCTGCGGCGTTTCTCGGCGGCGCAGGTTTGGATGTAGACGATAGCGGTGACACCAGGGATTTTTTCGAGGTCCTTTTGAACCTCCATCAGGTCCGTGCGCGGGCGCATCGGAACGGATTTCGGGAAGGTTTCGAAATCAATTTCTTCTTTAGGATCATATACACCAACGACTTTCTTCACGCTC
Organism: uncultured Paracoccaceae bacterium; assembly: GCA_938049225.1. GTDB lineage: Bacteria > Pseudomonadota > Alphaproteobacteria > Rhodobacterales > Rhodobacteraceae > Halovulum. The sequence continues at coordinate 4,917 of CALICM010000024.1, read as the reverse complement.
ATCGCTAGAAGCTCGGCGGTGATTTGTTGCGGGCTCAGACCGCCGTCGTTAGGCTGACCACCGGTCATGGCCACGGCGTCATTGTAGAGTATTTTATAGGTGATATTGGTCCCTGCAGCCAAGGCCGCGCGGATCGCCTGGACACCGGAATGGTTGTAGGTTCCATCGCCAAGGTTTTGGAAAACATGCTTTCTTTTTGAAAACGGCGCCTCACCGATCCAATTCGCGCCCTCACCGCCCATATGGGTGAAACCGGTGGTTTCGCGGTCCATCCATTGGACCATGTAGTGGCAACCAATGCCCGCGTAAGCACGGGCCCCCTCGGGGAGTTTGGTTGAGGAATTGTGCGGGCAACCGGCACAGAACCAAGGCTGCCGCTCGGCCAGGGCGGGGGCGTTGTCGGTGGTCAGCGCCGCATCGATGCGGGCCCGGGCGGCGCGGGTGACTTCGGGCTCGATCCCCTCGGCGGCGAGCAACCCACCTAGTTTTTGAGCGATCTTCACTGGGTCGAGGGATTCCTTGACGGTGAAAACGGTATTGCCCGCCTCGTCCTTCCAACCGATCACACGGCGGCCGCGACGGTCGTTGAAGATCGCCTCTTTGATTTGAACCTCGATCAGTTTGCGCTTTTCCTCGACGACAATGATCAGGTCCAGACCCTCGGCCCATTCGGTAAAGCTTTGGGCATCCAGTGGCCAGACCATGCCAACTTTATAGGTGGTGATCCCCAGCGCCTCGGCTTGGACCGCATCGATACCTAACAAATCAAGCGCGTGTACGGTATCGAGCCAGGATTTTCCCGACGACACAATGCCAATGCGGGCCCCTGCCCGCCCGTGCACTCGTTTATCGATTTTATTTGCGCGACCAAAGGCTTCAGCGGCGAATCGTTTATAGTCATGTAGTCGGGCTTCCTGGGTCACCGGCAAGTCAACGAGGCGGATGTTAACGCCATCCTCGGGCATCTCGAAATCCGTGGGGGTGACGATGTTCAGACGATGAGGGTCGCCGTTAACAACCTCGGACACTTCGATGGTGTCCTTGACGCATTTGAGCCCAACCCAACAACCGGAATAGCGCGAGAGAGCCCAGCCGAGGATCCCGTAATCGAGAACCTCCTGCACACCAGCCGGGCTGAGGATTGGCATCAATGCATCGACAAAGGCGAATTCAGAATGGTGCAGGACGGTCGAACTTTCGCCGGTGTGGTCGTCGCCCATGCAGGCGATCACACCGCCCAATTCGGCGGTGCCCGCCATATTGGCGTGACGAAACACATCGCCCGAGCGGTCAACACCGGGACCCTTTGCATACCACAGACCAAAGACACCATCATGCGTGCCCTCGCCCCGCAGATGGGCTTGCTGGGTCCCCCACAGCGCCGTGGCGGCAAGGTCCTCGTTCAAGCCCGGATTGAAGACGACATCATGTTCGGTCAACTCTGCCTTGGCTTTCATCATGTTCAAATCAACGCCGCCAAGGGGCGAGCCGCGGTAGCCGGTGACATAGCCGGCCGTATTGTGGCCCGCTGCGGTGTCTCGCAGCTTTTGCATCATCGGCAGGCGCACCAGCGCTTGGGTCCCGCTGAGCAGCACTTGGGTTTTGGTCAGATCAAAGCGGTCACTGAGTGAAACCGGCAGCAATTCCATGACGTCTCCCCTATTTGTGCTCCCAGCTTAGGTCAGCTTCGTTGACCCACCAAGGCCTTTTACCCATCGGAAGGGAAACTTGGTGCAAAAAGAAAGAAAACTTTCCCTTGCCGGGGCTCACAGCAATATGACACCAAAACCGGGCCGGGTGAATTGACGATCTTGCGCGCGGATATTTTGGGGGAACGGAATGCCCGGGACGGATTGGGACAAGCTGAGGATTTTTCACGCGGTGGCCGATGCGGGCTCGCTTACGCATGCGGGCGATGTCCTGCATCTAAGCCAATCAGCGGTGAGCCGCCAGATCCGAGCGCTGGAAGAGAGCCTGAATGTCACACTTTTTCACCGACATGCGCGAGGCCTCATCCTGACGGAACAGGGCGAATTGCTGTTCGACGCCACCAAGTCGATCCGCCAACGACTTGAGGCGGCCGAGGCGCGGATCCGCGATAGCTCGGACACGATCTATGGCGAGTTGCGGGTCACCACGACCACCGGCTTTGGCACACTTTGGTTGGCGCCACGGCTGAAGCGGCTGTACGAACGTTACCCCAATCTAAAGATCGACCTGATCCTTGAGGAGCGGGTGCTGGATCTGCCCATGCGTGAGGCTGACGTCGCGATCCGAATGAAAGAACCCAGTCAAGCCGATTTGATCCGCCGACGGCTGATGGATGTGACGATGAAGTTTTATGCGAGCAAGGCATATCTTGCGGCTCAGGGGGCGCCGACTACAAAGGAAGACCTCAATAGCCACCGAATCATCAGCCAAAGCACCAGCAGTCGGCAAGTAAGCGCTGGTATGAACTGGATTGCCCCTTTTCTTTCAGCCGAGCATTCGAGCCATCTGACCGTGAACAACTACTTCGGCATTCTACAAGGTGTTTTGAACGGGTTGGGGATCGGTGCTTTACCTAATTATGTGATCACGGATTTCCCCAATTTGGTGAATGTCTTGCCCGATCAGATGAGCATCCCGATCCCGGTTTATCTGGCCTATCCCGAAGAGTTGAAACAGTCTAAACGCGTGGCTGCTTTCCGCGATTTCATGCTGGAAGAAATCGCCATTTATCGCAAGCGTTACGGCGCTGGAGAAGAAGCACGAGCCGCCGCAGCCTCGCGACTTCTGTGACATTCCTGCAGCTATGCGCCCCGATTATGCCGGCTATGCACGGGCTGGGACAGCGGTCTCATTGAAATTCAGCAATTGAAGAGCTATGTCTGATCTCGAAGGCGCGAGGCGTCTTCACCTCCCTGTTGGACTTGGGCCGAGCATGATCGCTCGGCCTTTTTTTTGCGCTTTTGCCACCAGAGCGCCACTTGACGTAAATGCCGCCACACGGCGCAGAAGTCACCCCAAATAAATCTTCGACAAAATTATCCAAAACTGTAATGATTGTTACACTTGGTTGAATGAGACCCGATTAAATGTTGCGTGCGGAAGATCAAAAATGGGCAGTCAAAGGAAAAGAACGCCCGCGTAAATTGTATCATAGGGAGTGTGACTATGACAAATGCCGTGGACTATGCTGAAAATGTATACGAGCTTCAATCCGACATCGATACTTTGGACACCGGCACAGATGTTCTTAAAAAGTTGCTGGAAGCTGAAAAAAAGGCGTTGGAAGTTCCCGGCAAGCTGGAGAAAATGCTTCGCGATCCCGCGACCGCGATTGATCTGCCTGACCCTCTAGTTACCGTTCTTGGCGTCGCCCCTTATGGCATTGGCACCGCGATCAAAACCGTGGACCGGATCGCATCCGAAGCTGCGGATGTTATCCTGGAACAAGCGGACTTAATGAAGAATTTGGATGAGGCCTGGTCGATCCCACGCAAGATCGTTTCGGTCGCCAACGGGCTGAACACAGCGAACAGCACGGCAATCGATGGCTATAAGTTCCTGAACGGACTGCGCGCCGAAGAGGCAACGCTGCTTGAGGGCAGCCTGGGCGCCGAAGAAATTTGGGAGGGGTCCGCCCTGGCCGCGCGGATGGAGGCGTTCAACACCGATGCGGAAAGCTGGTTCGCGACTAAGGACGCGGTGCTGGTTCCATTGAACAACGCAATCGATGCGCTTGAGGAAGCAGGCAACAAGATCGCCGACCTTCTGCCCGATCTCAGCGATCTCGAGGCGGTGGGCGATCAGGTGTTGGAGCTGTTTGGACCGATCAAGGACACTTTCGTCAAAATCGAAGATGCCGTTTGCGTCGTCTTTACGATCACCCCGGAAATCAATGTCCCGGCCGTCTATATCCCCTTCACCGATATCATCGTGACGCCTGCTTTTACCATTCCGGCAGTCACCGTGGATATCTGCAAGATCCTTGAGGATATCGGGAATGCCGTGGCGGTCGTGCAGAATTTCGTTGAGGGGGTGATCACCTCGGCCCTTGGTGCGCTTGGGTTCGACCTGTTCGCGGCTTTGGATGATCTGAAGGCCGAGTTATTGGCGCCGTTCCAGCCGATCTTTGACGCGCTGGCGGGGCTGTTGGATGGGTTCCAGCCGCTGCTGGACATCATCGAGGGTGCGATCGCCGATATCGAAGCACTGTTTAACGAAGCCATCGCCGCGATCGAGGAAGCCACAGGCCTGGGGCCGATGTTTCAGACCCGGATCGCGGGCGATCAAAAAGCAGATCTGAACGACGAGTTAACCGGGACCGAGGCCGAGGATGGCATGTTCGGCCTGATGGGCGACGACAAGATGCAGGGCCTAGGCGGAACCGACTTCATGTTCGGGGGGGCTGGCAATGACGAAATGGACGGTGGCGACAAAGCGGACGAAATGTTCGGCAGCTTGGGCAACGATACCATGCTGGGTGGCGCCGGCGACGATATGATGGACGGCGGCAAAGGTGCTGACACGATGAACGGCCAGGGCGGCGGGGACACGCTGTTTGGCAGGGCGGGGAACGACTCGCTGAAAGGGCGCTCGGGCGCTGACGTCCTTGACGGCGGGGTCGGCAAGGACAAGGTCTTTGGCGGCGGTGGCGATGACGATGTCGCGGGCGGCGGCGGCAATGACCGGGTGTTGGCCGGCGGCGGCAGCGACACGGTTAAGGGCGACGGCGGCAACGACTTCATGAAAGGCGGCCGCGGCATGGATTTGATGGACGGCGGCAAGGGCCGGGACAAGGACGAAGCCGCTACCGCGGCAGGGGCGCTTCTGGCTGTCGTATTGCAATGATCTGAGCGCCGGTATTTTGGGAATGGGCGTGTCTGTCTGACGATTGAGGTCTCTCAATCAACAGACAGGAGGGTCCCATGG